>NZ_BJKJ01000002.1:0-355612 GCF_006538305.1 Alteromonas sp. KUL17 | reverse complement strand
GAAATACTAAAAAGCCGGTCGCATGACCGGCTTTTTTTATGTCGGGTGTCCCATCCTGAAATACGTTTAGTACATCTTATATGGCAGAAACTTCCCTGACATAACTACGCTGACACGGTCACCTTTAGGATCGTTTTCGCGCTGTAAATCCATAGAAAAATCAATGGCACTCATGATGCCGTCGCCAAACTCTTCATGAATTAATTCCTTTAATGTAGTGCCATACACACTCACCAATTCATACCAGCGGTAAATAAGCGGGTCGGTAGGGACTTCTGTGGGTAACGAGCCTTTGTAAGGCACGA
Source organism: Alteromonas sp. KUL17 (assembly GCF_006538305.1). Classification (NCBI taxonomy): domain Bacteria; kingdom Pseudomonadati; phylum Pseudomonadota; class Gammaproteobacteria; order Alteromonadales; family Alteromonadaceae; genus Alteromonas; species Alteromonas sp. KUL17. Next base: position 355,307 of record NZ_BJKJ01000002.1, on the reverse strand, counting down.
TTTGAAGCCAAGCAATGGCTTCGTCGGTAAGCTCAAGTAACTCACCCACGGCTTCAGCTTGCTGCTTTGTCATGGCCATTTGTCCTAAGCAAGCTGCTGTACTCCATTCTTTTGACTGACCAACAACTTCGGCAATCTGACTCCACTTTATGCCTTTTAAAATTTTGGCTGACTGGATCATGTCGGTAACTTGGGTTCTCGATGTAATCATTTGCATTTCCTTAAAGGGTTAGTTAAACAAAATGAGCGTAACTAGATTGCTGAAAATAAGTGCCAGTATTAGCACCTTGTACACAAAAAGAGGGTGTCGTTTTACTAACGGATCGTACGCCGTATGTTGTGATGGATTTGGGTAGCGAAGCGAAAAAAGAAACTCAGATAGTGAAGAAAATCGCTTATCAGGGTTCACATGCAAAGCACGCTTAAGGGCGCTATCAACCCAATTAGGTATTGGTCGATTAGGAGCCAATGCGGTTTGGTATTTTAACTTTTTCTGCTCGGCCAACGTGCGACAGTGAACGAGCTTTGTGCCATAGGGGTAACGACCGCACAAGAGATAGTAGGTGAGTACGGCTAAGGAAAACAGATCAGAGCGCTCTGTGCCAACATTTCCTAAAAAGTATTCAGGTGCGGAAAAAAGTGCAGCGCCAGGAATAGGTGTGTCACTATAGAGGCTTGGGGCATCGGCTAAGGCTGCTGAACCCAAATCTATAATTGTACAGTGCCCTTGTTCGCTAATAATAATATTGTCAGGGCGTATATCCCTATGAACAATGCCCTGACGGTGCATTGCCTGTAAACCTTTACCAACCTGCTCGATTATATTTCTAACTTGCTCTAATGGCGGCGTAGGATTATCAACAGCCCATTGAGCTAGCGTTTGACCTTGTACATATTCACTTACGCTGTAAAAAGCAGAAGGAGAGTACGGTAGACCCAAATCAGTAAACGTTGGGCTTTTAATAACGTGTGCCGAATTAATCCGTCTCGAAAACCAGCTCTCTATTAGGAACCCATTTACCATTTCTGGTGATAGGGTAAAGTCGGTAGCCGGCGTTTTTACAACCACAGGGCTGTTTCTGTGCGTAGCTTCACAAGACGAATTGGTGGCAATAAAAACATGGCTTCGGGCCGACGTATAAAGCTGTCGTTCTAGCTTCAGTCCATCAACATCATCACCCGTCTTAAAGTTTGCGGCAGCAGGCTCTTCGCATACATGTTCATCAGACTGCTGATTTGAGTAATGAATCGCAGCATCAGAAACCTCAGAATTGGTTATCAGTTGGTTGCCCAACGGCCTGTTAAGTACAGATGAATGAGGTGAAGTTGAAACGCCTGTATACAGTGGGTGTCTGTGATCGTTTAGGCCATCATGGCTAGCTACAAGAACCTTTACGAGAAGTAAGGTGAGGTTGTCATCGCTTCCTCTAGTAAATGCCTCATGTACTACCAACGCAGCTTGGTTTTCAGAAAGCGTATCGGCCTCACTGATTTTCATAAGAATGGTAGATAGCGAAACAAATTCATAAACCCCGTCGCTACTTATCGAAAACGTGCTCGATGAGTTGAGGGTGAGTGTTGTGTGGTCGATATCTATATGTGCTTGAACGCCTAATGCTTTAGTAAGATAACTCTGCGAAGGCTCACTTTCCGATACTTGACGATGAGGTTTTGTGAGTAAGACAGGCGACTGTGCGTTCTTAGAAATAGCCTGAATTTGACAATCCCCCACATGAAATACATCCATGTGATTGCCTGTTACCACCGCCACTGTTAACGTGCAAACATAACCTTTTTCTGGTGTATAGCAAAAGGGACTTCTTTGCGTACGTGTGTAAAGCAGCGCGTTTATCTCTTTAATAATGGTTTCAGCGCGCGTCTTAACCGACCATTGTTCCGGCGCCATATTAAACAGTTTAATAAACTGACTGGTAGCAAAGTCGCTAGCAACTTGGCTAACCGTACTGCTACTTACACCGTCGGCGATAACAAAAACGCTGCTTTGATCTGGGTTATCAGAAACATGAAAAGCGTATGCATCTTGGTTTATCGCTTTAACGCCGGCTGTAGAAAATGCACTTACACTGAGCGTGTTAGCTGGTGGGTTAATTGGGGCGTTTAACGCGGCTCGCTCATTCATGTTTATTTGCTTCTTACCTGCATATTTAATTATGAGCCCAATTAGTTATTTCCAAGGAAGCGGATAACGCCATCATGACGTGTCTTGTAGGGACAAGGCATGATGGCTTTAAGATAAGCGCCTTAATTAAATAGGCAGTGTTTGCGATGCAGCGGCTTTATCAACAGGGATAGTACGTTTGGGTAGCGTCTTAACGTGGGTGGTGTACAGGGTTAGTCCAGTAAAGGCGAGGCCACCAACAAGATTTCCAAGTGCAGTTGGGATCTCGTTCCAAATGAAGTAGTCCATAACCGAGAAGTCGCCGCCCATAATAAGGCCAAATGGGAAAAGGAACATGTTTACTACTGAGTGCTCAAAACCCATAAAGAAGAACAGCATGATTGGCATCCACATGGCTAGTACTTTTCCGCTAACGTGGGTTGAAATCATTGCACCCACTACGCCTAGCGACACCATCCAGTTACACAACATGCCGCGAATAAAAATGGTGAACCAGCCTGCAACGCCGTGTTCTGCGTAGCCCAATGTACGAGCTTCGCCAATGCTGGCTACCTTAGTCGCGATGGCACCGCCATCCACGTTATACCCCATGGTAAAAATAAACGACATCATAAAGGCCACGGTTAATGCGCCACCAAAGTTACCTAAGAATACTAATCCCCAATTTCGTAGAATTTGTTTTGGCGTGACGCCAGGTCGCTGTGCAAGCCAAGCGAGTGGGGTAAGTACAAACACGCCGGTTAATAGGTCAAACCCCATAAGGTAGAGCATACAAAAGCCCACTGGGAATAACACTGCGCCAAGAAGAAACACGCCGGTTTGAACGGCAATGGTAACGGCAAAAACAGCGGCAAGGGCCAATATAGCACCTGCCATATAAGCGCGAATTAGAGTATCTCGTGTAGACATATAAATTTTGGCTTCGCCTGCATCTACCATCTTGGTTGCAAACTCAGCGGGGAGAAGATAAGCCATGGTTTCACCTCACGTTGTCGTTATTAATAAGTTGTCATCTGTGTGTTGGCGTTTACTGTTTCAATGCGTTCCAGAAGATCAAAAAAAGGCGTCCGCAGCGCTCTCGTAAGAAAGAACTGGGGACGCCTTTGTCCGAAACTCATGCATTGTGGTAGCTAACAAATAAACCGTCGGTTATGTGTACGCCTTTGTACTCTAAAGCCCGTTGGCAACTAATACTTGTATAAGCGCCTTCGTACTTTTGTTATCCATTTGTACAAAGCTAAAAAAGTGCCAATAACCAAAATGTATGTAAATGCGTTATTTATTTATTTTAAAAACAATGCTTTGTATAAATTCATGGCTGTGTTGATAGACGCTTGCGCCAAGGCACTATTAATTAGTCTGCACTAAAAAGGGGGGAGTGTGAGTGTTTAAGGTGCAACCGGTTTAACCATTTCCTATTTTAATGCCTGTTTTAACATTTTTAACTGACGCTTCATGGTTGGATAAACTTTTGTCTCTTGTGTTCGGTGTGCGTATTTTTCATGCTCAAATAGTTCACACAGAAGTGTTAGTGCCTTGGCAGCATCTTCGTTTATCAAAGGGTTAACTTCACTCATAAAGGCGGACAAGGTTTTATTCCCTCTTTCTTTTCCTGTTTTAGCTTCAACGCATTTTATTGCGTTTAGTAAAAACTCTGTGTGAGGGCGATAGTGTGTTGCGATGCGTTTTGGGTAAAAAATAAAGTGCTAAAATAAGCCCAATTAGGCCAATGGCGGAAAGAAATACAACTCGCATTTTTTGCGGCGTTAGCGAGCCTAGTAATTCTTCAAGCATGTTGGTTTGCGCAGTATTGTCAAAGCCCAGTACCCATTTACTCCACGAGTAATCGAGCTGTTGAAACCAGCTTTGTAACGTTGCAAAAATAGCAGCGTTGCTAAGGTCGCCCAAAATACTGGCTTTACGAGACTCCCCAAGCTCTTCCAACGCACGTTCAAGCCCGAAGGTTAAGCGTGACGGTGCCACCATACTCGTTGGGTCGTGTCGAATCCACACACCATCAATAAAAGCTTCCACCCACGCATGTGCATCGTACTGCCTTATTTGAAGCACATTGTCATTAAGTGCGCTTCCGCCCTGGTAGCCTGTCACCATTCTTGCCGGTACCCCTGCGGCGCGAAGCACATACACCATGGCGCCTGCGTAATGGACACAAAAACCTGAGCGTTCTTCAAATAAAAAACGGTCGATGGGGTCGGTAGGCATGGCGTTCGGCGATAGGGTGTAGCGGAAGCCCCCTTGATTAAATTCACGCATTATTGCGCTAACTATTTGCTGTGCGCTTGAGTATTGTTTGGCAAGTGTCTGTCCCCATGCTCTGGCTTGAGGGTTGCCATTCATGGAAACCTGAAGGTTTAGTTGCGATTCAAAATTTCCTATTCCGCTAGTGATTTGAGCAGTTGGATAGTAGCGCAGATAAAACGCTTTTTTACTGGATATTGGGCTATTCGCCCTTAACGTAAAATCAAAAAGACTTCTTACGAAAATACTGTTCTCGCGGTTGTTGGGGGTCGAAGGCGCTAACGCAAACAGCCACGTTTGCTGTGTGGGTTCCACGATCAATTCATAACTTACCACTTGAGGCGTATTTTCCTCGGCCAGAGCTGACAAGGGTGTTGGCTTGCCCATGTAAGCTAACTGCTGCTCTGCCTGTTTGCGCTTGTCGCTAATAGACCAGGTTTTCCCGTCAAAATGTTCTAAGGTCATAGCGCGCCAATACCTGGACGGTGCAACAGGGACTGCTTCTGTGTTTTCAAATGTGGCGCTGAAAGCCAATTCAGATGAACTTGCAAGTGACGCAATATCACCTGGCGTCACCGTGTCAGAAAGCCCGGTTTCAGTCGACTTTGACGTGGGCATCTGCCAAAGCGGAGGGAGTTGGGGAAGTAGTAAAAACAGTAGCAGCGCGATAGGGAAAGCTTGGACAATAAGCACGGTCACGAATTTAATGCTTTTTGATTTGGGTATTCCTGCACCGTGATAAATGGCAGTCGCGAATAGCAGCAGGGCCAGTATTCCTGTATAGCCAATCCACGCAAATACGCTTAGAGACGAGATAAATCCGCAGCCGATCAAGAACAAACAGGTACATACAATTAAGTGAAAATCTCGTTTTTTCTCAACCAGCATGATTTTGAGCGCGCAAGCGACGGTCAATAGGTTGATCATGCTATCAAGCAATCCTACTGAAAAGCCGAACCACGATAATGCGAACACTGCCAATATCGCCAGCAAGTTAACCGTGCGTGATGTTGGCAAACTATTCAACGCACTAAGGCCTGCGGCCCTCACTATCACAGCACATCCACCTAGCATAATTACCCATGTCATAAGTGGCGCGGTAAGAGAAAAAAGAATAAGAGAGAAAGCTATGCAGAGCATAAGCACAGCCACGGACGTTGGTTGGCTAAACACGCTTTTAACAACGGTTAATTGTGATAAACGGCTTAAAATAGCGGAGTTCATTTCGTTGACCTCGCTCTTTCACTCTTTATGGAAGATATTGAGACCGTTTTATTTGAGGTTGAAGAAGCTTGTGATGAATGCGAATTCAAACAAGCAAGTGCACTAAGACATTCGTGCCTATGTTTTACCCCGCGAGCAGGGGCAATGTTAAGCCCTTTGTACTGTATTCCAAATACCCGGTCTGCGCCTGTCCAAGACAATGTTGCATAGGTAAGTGCCGACACGGCAGTTTCCACATCGATGTTTGAGGGAACTGAAAGTACAAAACTGTCGCTTTGCAAGGAGGTAAAGGATTTCGAAACCCAATTTCCGTTTTTCGCCACATGCTTCCACGATACGCGATTAAGCGGCTGTCCAACTTCGTAATCGTTTAATGCGTAGAAGTCCTCGTTACTTGTAAGGTCGTTAACCTGACTGACGCTATCCGACTCATTAGAACTCGCTACCTTATTAACAGTGACCGGACCTTCTTGAGGTTTTGCATAGACAGTAACCTGTTGGTCAAAATCGAGGTGGGTCCAGCATTTGTATAATCCCAACGGAAAATCGCATGCAATGGTTAGTCTGCCCAGTGCAAATCGCCCCCGTACTGGTATTGGAAGAGGCACGCTGAGGGTTTGCGTTTGTCTTGTATCCGTAACTTCATTGTCGTTTAAAGAAAAGCTGTACGTCTGCTGATCCACTGAGGTGTCTTGATTGCTTGCATTAACAGCGGTTTCCATGGGGCGTGCTGTATTTAGCCACTTTATTGCTAATACACCATTGCACGTTTTCGTTGGCGCTGCTGCGTGAGGGATAACCTGAAGCTGCAATTCACCCTGTAAGTTACAGTGAAATGGACTGGGGGGCGTCGCTTTAAGCGCTAAACGCGCAAAGTTTTGATGAGTGTAAAACAGCGTTAATAGCATAATGCTTAAGCACAAATAGCTAAGCAGCAACATCAAGTTGTTTTGGTAGTTAGTGCCAAGTAAAAACAAACACAGCGATAGAATAATAAAAGACCAACCGAATCCGCTCGGCAATATAAAAATACTGTTTACGTTGAGGTGATGTTCGTGAGAAGCCGGAACTCGCCTGTCTAACCACTTTAATAGCCTGCGTTGTAGGTAATTCGAAAGTGAAGCTGGCATTCTACGCACCTTTAGCGCTCCGAAAATTCATGAATGCTAGGCTGCCAGTGGGTCAATACTATCGAGTAATTTCTGGCTCAGTTTTTCACCGTCAAAAGCATGGTTTTGCTGCCCTTGTGCCAACTGATGTGAAGACAATGTTAGCCTATGAGCGGTAATGGCCACGAAGACGGCCTGTACATCTTCGGGAGTAACATATGATTTTCCGGAAACAAACGCCCAGGCTTTGGCACCTTGTAGTATCGCTCTACTCGCTCGTGGCGATAGGGGATTAGGGTAATCATTGCTTTCACGACTTTCACTCACCAATCTTAGTATGTAATGAATAATGGCATCGCTGGTATGAATAGTGGCTACCTCTCGTTGCATCTCGCACAAATTCTCCTCATTTAGTATTTGTGCAAGCGGTGCTGATGCATCCTGTTGCAATAGCATGGCTTTTTCTGCCTCCCACGCTGGATAGCCCAAAGAGATACGCATAAAGAAACGGTCGAGTTGGGACTCTGGCAAGGGATAAGTGCCCGATTGATAGCTTGGGTTTTGTGTAGCAATAACAAAAAATGGAGAGGGTAGCGCGTGGGTTACACCATCGATACTTACTTGTCGCTCTTCCATCGCTTCTAACAGGGCGCTTTGTGTTTTGGGGCTGGCTCTGTTTAGCTCGTCCGCTAACACCACTTGGCTAAAAATAGGGCCGTGTCTAAACGAAAAGCGCTTTGCCTCGTCTTGTTCATTACTATGAAAAATGTTTACGCCCAACATATCTGATGGGAGTAAGTCAGAAGTAAATTGAATGCGAGAATATTGTAGGCCAAAAACTTGTGAAAGCGCATGAGAAAGGGTGGTTTTACCCATTCCCGGTAAGTCTTCAATTAATAAGTGGCCATTGGCAAGTAAACAAGTTATTGCGAGTTTTAACTGGTGATCTTTACCAATAATTTTCTGACTAAGAGCCCGCTGTACATTGATGATATCTTGGCGCATATAATTGTCACTTAAGTTTAAAGTTACTCTGTCACACTACGTATTAAACAGTGAGAAAGCGATTCAGGCTTTTCTAAGGATGTTGCGCAATGATGTTTAAGTTCATGTCTGAGTTCATGTTCTAGTTTACGTGTTTAGCGAACGGTAACGAGTGCCGACAATGCGGTGTTTCGAAGGTCACTACTTCTTAATAATAGCAACGATAGTGAAAGGCTTTCTATTGAATTACCTGTTAAATTTTATACGCAGGTATATCAGCGACTTGATAGTTCGTTGCGTTGTTTCTCCTATATTCTTAATGTTGTTAAGGCGACGTCTATTTTTGAAAAAGTAAAAACGGCTTACATGGACTTTATCGACAGCAAATACGACGGGTTGGGAAGCAGTAAAACGTCACTTTCTTATCTTATTAGCATAGATTCCCGCAAAACATCTGTTATTAAGTGCTGCGTAGTTTATCTGTGTTGTCTATAATGGTGCCTCTTAAAAAGGAAGTAGTTATGAAAAGCATTGAAATAGATGACGATTTATATGCCTTCATCGCCAGCCAAACGAAGCATATTGGTGAGAGTGCATCACAAATTTTAAGACGTTTACTTTTGCCTGAAGACGGTGCCGTGTCCCATGGTGTCCAGCATGGTGGGGCTTCATCTACATCTGTAAAAACAAGCGAACTAAAAAGTACAGACGTTGTAGAAACCGCAGATAACGCAAGTGAGTCAACACCCGAAGTTGAAACTCAAGAAGCGACTAAAGTACAAACCAAAGCGCCTACTAAAGCGACAGCCAGTTCAGCAGTTAAAGCAGCGCCAAAGGCTGCAGCGAAGAAAGCTCCAGCTAAAGCAACGGCAGCAAAAGCGCCTGCGAACTCAAGGGCAGCTAAAAAGGTTTCGGAAGTTTCTTCAGTAACGCCAGCAACAGAATCTCATTCGAAAAGAGACATTCTTGAAGCGGTGTCAAAAGATGCATTAGGCACATTTACCAAGCGCGTTGATCAATTCCTGTTTGTTTTAAGTGCAGCGCACAAGCTTAATGCAGAAAACTTTACTCGTGTTGAAAGTATAAAAGGTAAAAACCGTACGTACTTTGCGACAAGTAAGGCGGCATTGTTGGAAAACGGCAGCAGTACTAATCCTAAAGCTATCCCTGATAGCCCGTTCTGGGTGGTAACAAATAACAATACTGCCAAGAAAACGAATATGCTGGAACAAGTTTTGCGTAACTTAGGTTATCAACCCGATGTTATTGAAACCGTGATTGCGCGTTTCTCTTCAGAAGGTAAATAGCAAGCCAAGGTATAGAACAACGAAACTTCTAAATAAGGATTTTTTTCATGGCATTACATCCGCAGGCTGGACAGCATGCAGCAAAAGAGCAACTCATTAACGTACCCCAGTTAGTGAGTCAGTATTACAGCTATAAACCGGATATGAATGACCCGGGTCAAGCGGTCTCTTTTGGCACGTCAGGTCACAGAGGTACAGCTTCCAACGCTACGTTTACCGACACCCACATCAGTGCAATTTGCCAAGCATTGGTAGAGTATCGTAAACAAGAAGGTATCGACGGTCCGCTGTTCGTTGGTAAAGATACCCACGCGTTATCTGAGCCTGCCATGATTACCGCTATCGAAGTTTTGTGTGCAAACGGTGTCAATGTTGTCGTGCAGCGCGCAGACAATGAAAGCATGGGCTATACGCCGACACCTGTTATTTCACGTACTATTATTCGCTACAATCGCGCAGGTAACACCGACAAGGCAGATGGTATCGTCATTACGCCTTCTCATAACCCTCCTTCAGACGGTGGATTTAAGTACAACCCGCCTCATGGTGGACCTGCCGATAGCGACGTAACCAAGCAAATTCAAAAACGCGCCAATGAACTAATTGCCGATGGCAATAAAAACGTTAAGCGCATTGATATTCGTCAAGCTACCGCGCGCAAATTGGTTCGTGAAGAAGACTTCATGGAACCTTATATTGAAGATCTTGCAAGCGTTATCGACATGGAAGCGATTGCAAAAGCTAACTTGAAGTTAGGTACTGATCCATTAGGTGGTGCAGGCATAGGTTATTGGTCGCGAATTGCAGATAAATATGGCTTGGACATTACCGTTGTTAACGACGCAGTTGACCCACAGTTCGGCTTTATGCGCCGCGACAAAGACGGCAAGCTTCGCATGGATTGTTCGTCGGCTTACGCAATGGCAGGGCTTATCGAGCTTAAAGATAATTTTGACCTTGCTTGGGGCAATGACCCTGACTTCGATCGTCACGGTATTGTTTGCAAAAGTGCCAGCTTAATGAACCCTAACCATTATTTGGCCGTGGCAATTAACTATCTGTATACCCACCGTCCAGAATGGCCCAGCGATTTAAAGATCGGTAAAACACTGGTGTCTAGCAGCATGATTGACCGCGTAGCCAACAGTTTAGGTAAACCTTTGGCTGAAATGCCGGTAGGCTTTAAATGGTTTGTTGATGGTTTATCAAACAGCACTATTGGTTTTGCGGGTGAAGAAAGTGCTGGTGGAATTTTCCTTGAACGCAATGGAAGCACGTGGGCGACAGACAAAGACGGCTTTATTCTTTGTTTGCTGGCAGCTGAAATCCTAGCCATCACAGGCAAAGATCCTGGCGAGCACTACAAAGCGCTAACGGAAAAATTTGCAGCGCCGGTTTACAGCCGTGTTGACGTGGCAGCAACCCTTGAACAAAAGCAAAAGCTTTCGGCGATGGATGCATCTGTCGTCACTAGCGATACGTTGGCGGGCGAGCCTATCACTGCCGTTCAAACCCATGCACCAGGTAATAATGCGGCAATTGGTGGCGTTAAAGTATCGACAGAAAATGGCTGGTTCGCAGCGCGTCCTTCTGGCACCGAACAAATTTATAAAATCTATGCGGAAAGCTTTAACGGTGAAAGCCACTTACAGGATCTAATTGCTGAAGCCGAAGCCTTAGTCGGAAAAATAATTAAATAAGTACAAAAACAAATCACTTTAAATTCGCTTTTGTAAATTTATTGTTAAGAATCGCATGAATGCATACGAATTCATGCGATTTTTTGTTATTTTAACAAAATTATTACAACATAATCGTTTAAGCGCTGCTATATTGCTGTCATATTCTGAAGTTATTCTGTAATTAAATTACGTTTTCGGTGTGTAAACACCGCTTCTACTTAAGAGTGAGACGCAAAATGAACGCAAAAGCGACCAAGACGCAACCCTCTCCAGTGATCGATAAGGCTGCATTCAAAGCAGCGGTTATTAAACACTTACACTGCACGCTAGGCACCGACGAAAACAAAGCAAACAATCACGCTTGGTGGAAAGCAACGTGTGCTGCAATTCAAGAACAAGTACTTGAAGGGTTGCGCAAAACCCAGAAAAGTCATTACCTGAACGACACCCGCGCCGTTCATTACTTCTCTGCTGAATTCCTAATGGGCCGTTTGCTTTCAAACAACCTGCAAAACTTTGGCTTATTCGATGTGGCTAGTGGCGCGTTGAAAGAGCTAGGTGTTGAAATTTCAGACATTCTTGAAGAAGAGCCTGATATGGCGCTAGGTAATGGTGGCCTTGGCCGACTAGCGGCTTGCTTCATCGACTCACTAGCGACAATGGAATTACCTGCAATAGGTTATGGTATTCATTACGAGCACGGTTTGTTCCGCCAAGAAATTAAAAGCGGTGCGCAAATCGAGCGACCAGATAGCTGGCGTGACTACGGTAATCCATGGGAAATTTGCCGTCCAGAATCTATTCAAGAAGTATCGCTTTACGGCTATGTAGAGACTAAATACGGCGACAACGGACGAGTGCTGAAAGAATGGCACCCTGGCTCAATTGTTAAAGGTGTGCCGTGGGACATTCCGGTTGTAGGCTACGAAGGTAAAACCGTAAACGTACTGCGGTTGTGGCAGTCAGAAGCGTCTGACTACTTCAATTGGGACGTGTTCAATGCGGGTGGTTATGTTGATGCACAGCGTGAAAATGTATCAGCTGAAACGATTTCAAAAGTACTTTATCCAAACGATGAGACCGAAGCGGGTAAAGAGCTGCGTCTTATTCAGCAGTACTTCTTCTGCTCGTGCTCGCTTAAAGACATTATCCGTCGTTACAAGCGTGCTCATGGTGACGATTGGAGCCGTTTCGCCGATCAGGTTGTTATTCAGCTAAACGACACGCACCCAGCTATTTCTATACCAGAGCTAATGCGCATTCTTGTTGACCGCGCAGAGCTTGGCTGGGATGAAGCGTGGGGGATTTGTACAAAAGTATTTGCATATACCAACCACACCTTGCTACCAGAGGCGCTTGAAAAGTGGCCTGCGCGCATGATAGAGAAGATCCTTCCTCGTCATCTAGAAATCATTTATGAAATTAACCACCGCTTTATGGCAGAGGTTGATAAGAAGTGGCCTGGCGACAATGCCATGAAAGCTAAGCTTTCAATCATTGAAGAAGGTAACGAGAAGATGGTTCGTATGGGCCACCTGTCAGTAATCGGCTCATTTGCCGTTAACGGTGTGGCAGAAATGCACTCGCGTCTTGTTAAGTCGTCTCTGTTCCCAGAGTTCGATGAACTGTATCCAGGTAAGCTAACTAACGTAACCAACGGTATTACACCACGCCGCTGGTTGAAAGCGTGTAACCCAGCGCTGTCTAAGCTAATCGATAAAAAGATTGGTGAAGACTGGCCGCGCGACTTAGACAAACTGCAAGGGTTAGCTAAATTTGCGAGCAATAAAACGTTCCAGAAGCAGTTCATGAAAGTGAAGCTTGAGAACAAAGAGTTGCTAGCAGAGGAAATTCGCAAGTCACTTGATATAGAAGTAGACGTTAACGCCATTTTCGATGTGCAGATTAAGCGTTTGCACGAGTATAAGCGTCAACACTTAGCGCTTCTGAATATTATGGCGCTATATCGTCGTATTCTAGAAAACCCTGATTACGATATGCACCCGCGTGTATTTGTGTTTGGTGCTAAAGCGGCACCGGGCTACAAGCTTGCGAAAGATATTATCTTCGCAATTAACAAGGTAGCGGATAAGATCAACAACGATCCACGCGTAAATAACAAGATTAAAGTAGCATTCTTACCAAACTACCGTGTATCACTCGCTGAAAAAATGATTCCAGCGGCAGACGTATCTGAGCAAATCAGTACGGCAGGTAAAGAGGCATCAGGAACCGGTAATATGAAGCTTGCGCTGAACGGTGCGGTAACTATTGGTACACTTGATGGTGCAAACGTTGAAATTGCTGAAGAAGTGGGCGATGACAACATCTTTATCTTCGGACTTACAGTAGAAGAAGTGAACGAGCTTAAAGCGAATGGCTATAACCCACATGACTACTACTATAAAGATCCAGAAATTAAAGCTGTGCTGGATTGGTTAGAAACGGATTACTTTACGCCAGGTAAACCAGGTGCATTGGTGTCAATTAAGCAAAGCTTACTTGATAACGGTGACCCGTACATGGTGCTTGCAGATTTCCGTGCTTATTCTGATGCACAAATTGCAGTTGATGCTGCATACCGCGACAAAGAGCGTTGGGCAGAAATGGCCATCATCAATACAGCGAAGATGGGTAAATTTACCTCAGATCGTTCAATTCGTGACTACGTAGAACGCGTTTGGAAACTTTCACCGTGTAAGATTGAAAGCTAATCGCAGAACCGTAAAGAAATAGCCCGGCAGTGGTACACTCGCCGGGTTTTTTATTACCCTCTAAATACTTCTTCATTGTTTCGTATCGGGTTCAAAATACGGCACAGTTTGTTCTTAACGTCACCAGAAATAAGTACTACAGCCATGTTTTTTGTCCAATATTAGGCTAATGTTGTACAAAAGTATAAGACGGTATACAAAATAATACGTTACTGTCGTTGCGCCTTTCGTAGCGCCATGGTTTTATATAACTAGTTGTTTTTAGTACCTCGAAGCGTAAAGCTCAAGGAAAACATCATGAGCCAACACACATCACTGGCAACCATTCCCAATCGCTATGCGTTTATCGATAGCATTTCGAAGCAAGCATCTCGCAGTGCTTCTATTTCATTGATGCTGGTCGATGTAGTGCGTTTTTCTGATGTGACAACCAGTCTGGGCATTCATGTAGGCGATCGCTTTTTACTTGAAATAGCCAACCGCATACAACTCCTATTTGGAACTGCGGTATCGATTGGCCGTATCAGTGGTGATGTTTTTGGCATCGTTTTTCCTAATGAAAGTAATGAAACCGTAATGCGACAAATGTTCGAACGCTTAGTCGAGCATTTCAAAACGCCTATGCATTATGATGGTACGGCTTTTATTGCAGACTTTAACGTAGGTGTGGTGTGCAGTATTAAGAATGACTTTGATATCACTTCCTTTGTTTCCCGAGCGGAAACGGCTTTAAAACAAGCAAAAGAAAACAAATACGAAAATTACTTCGCGTTGACTAAGTCAGACAAAACCGACACGGGCAGAAGTTTGGCGCTAAAGGCAGATTTAAAACGTGCATTAGCACAAAATGAACTCGAGCTTTACTATCAACCAAAAGTCGATCTGACAACGCTAGAAGTAGTGGGGGCTGAGTGCTTACTTCGCTGGAATCACCCTCTTGATGGCGTCTTATTTCCAGGTCCGCTAATCGAAGCGGCCGAGTCGTATAATATGATGAGTGAACTGGGCTACTGGACGCTTGAGCAAGCCTTTAGGGCGCTCTCGGAATTGGACCTAATGAAGCGGTCTTTAATGCTGTCTGTGAATATTTCTCCCACACAGTTATACGACAACCAGTTAGTTCCAACCCTGACGATGCTGAGTCGTACCTATTCAATGCCGCTTTCGTTAATTGAGCTGGAGCTTACCGAGGACGTGGCATTGTCTAATTCATTAATGGTGAAAAAGCAGTTAGATGAGCTGCGAAGCTTAGGCGTATCTATTTCTGTAGATGATTTTGGTAAAGGGTATTCAAATCTTGCTTATATTCGAGATCTGGATTTGGATGCGCTGAAAATCGACAAGTCTTTTGTGATGGAACTTGAAGCTCACCCTGTTAATCGCGCCATTATCGAAGCGGCGAAAGTGATAGGGCATGCAAAAGAGTGCTGTGTAGTCGCCGAGGGCATAGAAACCGTAGAGCAGCTTCACATACTCAGAGAAATAGGGGTGACACAAGGGCAGGGATACCTGTTCTCTCGCGCCATTCCATTCGATGATTTCGTACAGCTTACCCAACAAGAGATAATTATCGGCAACTCGCCTAGACGCGCTCAAGCGTAGTATCTGAAAGTGCGGCAATCTGTAGTTCCGTTGTTCAATGCTTACAGCTACTGGGAATTAAACAGTGAGATAACGTGATTTTGAAGGCCTGTCTGGGTACACTGGAAGCATTCGAGATTAGACAACGTAGACAAAGCTCACACTTATGCAAGAACTTATCGAAAGCGGCCAATTTTTAACACTTTCTCGCCGTAATTCCGCATTATTTGAACGCTCTCATCAATTTACATTAGCTAATGGTACGCTCGTCGATATTACCGCACCTGGCATTATTAGTTTTTCAGTTCAGCCAACCTCCAAGCCTAATAAACGCATTGTTTTATCGTGTGGTGTTCACGGTAATGAAACCGCACCTATCGAAATCTGTGATGATTTGGTTAAGGGGATCCTTACAGGGAACATAACGCTGGCACATGATGTTTTGTTCTTATTTGGCAACCTGCCAGCGATGGATATTGCAGAGCGTTTCGTTGAAGAGAACATGAACCGCTTGTTTAGCGGTGCTCACTCGAAGGGCGAAGGTTTAGTGAACGCAGAGCGCGTTCGTGCTAAACAGCTTGAAGACGCTGTGGCGTCTTTCTTCGAAGCGGGTGAGGGCATCCGATATCACTACGACTTACACACTGCAATTCGCGCCTCAAAAAATGAAAAGTTTGCGGTATATCCTTATCTTCATGACAGAATACACAGCAAAGGGCAGCTGGCATTTCTCGCCGCGTGTGGTGTGAAAACCATATTGCTGTCGGAAAGCTCGACAACCACCTTTAGCTATTTCTCGTCATATCAATATAACGCGCACGCGTTTACGGTTGAACTTGGCAAAGTGCGTCCATTTGGGCAAAACGATATGCGTCGATTTGAAGATGCGAAACAAGCGATAACGCAGCTAATTACTCAAACCGAGTACGCGCCAACGGTTGAGATGGGTGACCTTGATATTTATCGCGTGAACCAAGTTATAAACCGAAACGAAGAACAGTTTACGCTTCATTTCGATGACGATACGCCAAACTTCACTGACTACCCTAAAGGCTCGGTATTGGCTTCTGAACCGGGTAAAGAGTACATAGCAGAGCAGGACGGCGAAGCCATTGTTTTCCCGAATGCAAAAGTGGCCATTGGGCAACGCGCCTTGTTAACCGTTGTGCCTACTACGTTGGATAAGCTAGATGTTTAAACTTGATAGCCGTTTACACAATGATACATTTTTTGTCTGTGATCTTTCGCTGTGTCGTGTACTGTTGATGAATGATAGTCAGTTTCCGTGGCTCATTTTAGTGCCAATGAAAAATGATATTGCGGAAATTATCGATTTGTCTGAAGAAGAGCAGATTACTTTACTCAAAGAGTCTGCATTGGCATCAAAAGCCATGCAGGCCTTGTTTTCACCACTTAAACTTAATGTGGCAGCACTAGGCAATGTGGTAAGGCAGCTTCATGTTCATCACGTCGCACGTTTTGAAAATGATTGTGCGTGGCCAAAACCTGTGTGGGGCAACCAACCAGCAGTGGCGTATAACACAAACGATGCTCAGGCACTTGTTAAGTCTGTTAAGCAGTGGTTCGAAAACAACAGCTAGAGGGCGCACGCCCTTAATAGCGACAAATAAACAGTTCACATTAAAAGGAGTTACGCATGATTGTTTCAACTACCCCAACGCTTGAAGGGCATAAAATTGAAGCTTATTACGGTATTGTTGTGGGCGAGGCCGTGATGGGCGCAAACGTATTTAAAGATCTTTTCGCTTCTATTCGCGACATCGTGGGTGGTCGTTCTGGGTCGTATGAAGAAGAGTTAACCACCGCACGTAAGTTAGCGTTTACTGAGCTTGAGCACGAGGCGAGAAGTATGGGCGCAAATGCTGTGGTTGGCATCGACTTAGACTATCAAGTGATTGGCGATAAAGGCAGTATGCTTATGGTGAGCATTAGCGGTACCGCGGTGAAAACAACCCCTTTATAAGATTATGAAGGGCGTATGCTTTGGTGAATTAACGTTTATCAATTAAGTGCCGATTAATACCAATCCGCATAGATAATTGCCCACTCAGAAGGTGCTGGCAAGTTTCCTAGCGAAGCGTGGGAATGCAGGAATGGCTGTTCCCTTTCAAATTCCCAGAATGAAGTTAGGAAGCTTGCCAGACCTTCCCGAAGGGCGAGTTTAAAATGTCCGTACTCTTTGTTGTGTCACCTTAATGTAGAACCACTATACCTGCGGTAACACGCCGCGATTACGAACATTTTAACTCTCGCTGAGTGGGTAATTATCTATGCGGACTGGTATAAAATAGCGATAAGCAAAAAGCGACACAATCCAATCAAAAAAGGGCAGCCTAAGCGTTTCAAAAAGCTTTGCTGCCCTTTTCTATCTGTAAGACTAGGCTTTATTTGGCCGTATTTTCTATTGCTTGCTCTTCAACAGCATCAGCATCAATGGCAATCGTATCTACGATCACTGCGCATGCTGCATCACCCGTAATATTTAGCGCAGTGCGGATCATGTCGAAAATTCTGTCCAAGGCAAATAGCAGGGGTAAACCTTCAATGGGAATGCCGGCAGCAAGCAACACCGCAACGACCAAGAATGATGGCCCAGGAACGCCCGCTTGACCAACCGCGCCAAGGGTAGAGGTTAGGGCGATGGCAACATATGCACCCATTGATAAATCTATATTGAAAAGCTGCGCAAAAAACACCGCTACCAAGCCATAATAAATGGCATTTCCGCTCATGTTGATGGTGGCGCCTAACGGCAGTACAAAAGATGCCGTTGCGTTTCTTACACCTAGCTCATTCTCTACTGTATTCATAGTAACCGGCAGTGTCGCCATGGATGACGCGGTTGAAAGAGCTACCGCCTGAGGCTTTTTCATAGCCACGAGAAATGATTTAGCCGACGTTTTTGTAAATAGCTGTACCAAAAGGGGGTAAACCACAAAACCAAATACTAAAATTGCCGCAGTAAATACCAAGAAGAGTTTGAATACCACCATGAGCGCGGCAAAACCAAATGTTCCTACTGCCTCTGCCATTAAACCAAATACGCCGATAGGCGCGATTTTCATCACACAGTTGATCATCCATACCATGGCATCAACGATAGTGTTCACGCCATTTAAAATAGGCTCGCGGTTCTTTTTAGGTTGTTTGGAAAGGGCGAGGCCAAAGAACAAGCAAAACACAAGAATTTGAAGAATGTTCGCGTTGGTTAACGACGCAAATACGTTGGTGGGGATCATACCTGTAACGGTAGCCCAAAATGAAGGTAACTCACCTTTAGAGGCGTATTCACCAGAGAACATACCTTCTACAGCAGAAACGTCGATACCTATTCCTGGCTTAAACACTTCACCCATAATGAGGGCCAGTGTTACGGCAAGTGCTGACGTTAACGCAAAATAAGCAAGGGTAGATAGCCCCACTTTTCCTGCATTAGTGCTGTTGCCAAGCCCCGCAGCGCCAGAGATAAGCGCTACTGCCACCAGTGGAATGACCAGCATTTTAATTAAATTGATAAAAATGGCACCTAGTGGTGCGAACATTTCAGCGCTTTCACCCATAAAGGCGCCAACAGCGGTGCCAATAATCATAGCAATGACAACTTGTACGCCGATATTGCCCAGTAAGGATTGTTTTTTAGACACGTCTAGAACCTCTTAGAGTGTGTTTAAATGTGAGAAGTGAATAGTGATTGATTTGTTGAAAGCACTAGCTTACAGCGCATGTGTCGATAAAAATTATTGGCATAGGCCTCTTATTGAGAGGCTTAACTCAATACTTCAAATAACATGCCGTGAATGACTATATGAAAACAGCATTATTTTATGGTGTATCGCTGTCACTTTTACCTGCGCTCTGTTCTTTATGATTCAAATTGGCGCCATGGTTGTGTTGAGCTTTATTTTGCGCCGAAGCAGATGAATGCGAGCTTTCTCCGTCTTCTTCTAATTCATCGTTCCCGTCATCATAAGGTTTAGAAGGTGTTGGAAATTTAAACCTAGCGCTGTATTTAAGCAGCGTGATATTCCCAATCACAACGCCCAATACTAAAACAATAATGATGATGACCCAGGTAGTACTCATAAAAATTCCGTAGGCTACAGCCCTTTGTTCAATACATAGCGATTATACAAGCTAGGTAGCTGTGGCAAAATACATGTTTTGCCTTCTATATCGCTTTGTTCAATGGCTTTTGTAAAGCCATCTAAGTGCCTGGCATTTTCGAAAACACACGCTGTTTTTCGAAAGCTTAAATGCCATGGCTCTACTGCGACGCCACCCGTATTAACCGAAAAAGGACGATAAAAGCCAAACTGTTCCATATTGTCAGCTAGCCAACATGAAAGGGCATGGCACGGTCCGCCAGAAAGGTATTCGCTTTCGACAAGGTTAAACTTGCCCCCCCAGTTATGCACGGCAGCTCTGTCGTACACATCGATGTCAGTGCCCCAATGGTGGCGACTGCCGCCGGGAAGTGCTGACCATGTCAAAATAGCATGAAGCTTTTCATTATCGCTTAGTGCCTCGAATGGCAGTTCATCACCGTTGGTATCAAGAAGCTGTGCTTGACCTGCCCATTTGCGGTTAAAAATGGCAGTTTGCCTGTCGAAATCTCGAAAGCTACTGACCAACTGTAAGTCTATACCGTCTTTTTGCGCAGCATCTTGCATGGCAAGAAACGGCGATATCACGTCGCGATGCAGTCTATGGCCGTTGCCAGCATCAACGAGATAGTCGTTGTGCTGGCCTAACCACGCTTTTTCTGGCACTTGATTCATAACCATCAATAGCGGCTATTGAGCCAGCAAGCGTTCTAAGATACCGAAGTACATATCAGCAAGCTGTTCAAGGTCAGACATTTTCACGCACTCGTCAATTTTGTGAATAGTGGCATTCACCGGGCCTAGCTCTATCACTTGTGCGCCTGTTGGCGCGATAAAGCGACCATCTGATGTACCGCCAGCAGTAGACAGCACGGTAGGTGTTCCTTTAACCGCCGCTATTGCACCTTGAGTGGCTTCTAACAGGGCACCCGTATCGGTCAAAAAGGGTTGACCGTTAAACGTCCATTTAATCTCGTACTCCAGTTCGTGGGCTTCCAAAATTGCCGTGACTCTCTCAATGAGAACTTGGTCGGTTACTTCCGTTGAAAAACGGAAGTTGAAGCAAACGTGCATCTCGCCCGGGATCACATTGCCCGCACCCGTACCCGCGTGAATGTTTGATATCTGGAAGCTGGTGGGAGGGAAAAAGTCGTTGCCGTTATCCCAATGAGATTTAGCTAGTTCGTCAAGGGCTGCCATTGCACTGTGTACAGGGTTTTTAGCCAGATGAGGGTAGGCGACATGGCCTTGGACACCTTTTACTACTAAATCACCCGTTAATGAACCTCTACGGCCATTCTTAACAATATCGCCTACTTCGTCGGTTGAAGAGGGTTCGCCAACAATACACCAATCAATTTTTTCATTGCGGGCTTCAAGGGTATCAATAACGCGGGTGGTACCGTTTATAAAAGGGCCTTCTTCGTCGCTAGTAATAAGGTACGCAATACTTCCCTTGTGATCAGGGTATTTGTTCACAAACTCGCGGGTGGCTACTAGCATAGCGGCAAGACTGCCTTTCATGTCAGCTGCGCCCCGCCCATGCAGATAGCCGTCAACTTCTGTCGCGGTAAATGGCGGTGTTTTCCATGCTGACTCAGGGCCACTAGGCACTACATCAGTGTGGCCTGCGAAACAAAATACCGGGCCTTCTTTACCTCTGCGAGACCAAAGGTTCGTCGTGTCTTCAAATACCATGGTTTCATTATTAAACCCTAAAGCACCTAAAAACTCGCCCATGGCTTCTTGGCAACCTGCGTCTTCTGGCGTTACAGAACGGCGGTTTATTAATTGTTTAGCAATTTCAATAACAGAGTCGTTTAACAAAATATTTCCTCATACTGCGCGGGTTTGAAGCCAATATAAAACGCGTTGTCATGAACAAGGATAGGGCGTTTAACCATGGCAGGATGAAGCTCTAGCAGGGCCAGTGCTTTATCTTTATCTAGATTCGCTTTCTCTTGCTCTTCTAGCTGGCGAAAGGTCGTGCCGCGTTTGTTGAGCATTGCTTCCCAGCCAAGCTCAGACTCGGCTCGTACAAGAAAGTCGTTATCTATCCCGTCCTTGCGGTAATCGTGAAATGTGAAAGCGATATCGTTGTCTGCTAACCATTTTTTTGCTTTTTTAATGGTGTCACAGTTTGGGATCCCATAAAGGATTGTGCTCATGGTGATTTATTCCGTACTACTTTGTTGTTTGTAAATGAAAGACGCTGGTTAGAACAGTGCCATTATGTGGCGCTGTTTCGAAGAGCTAGAGAAAATAGAAAACCGCAATAGCCCGAAAACAGTGCGCCTGTACATTTTTGTTTTTCAATGTGCTCCATCATACAAGCTGTTGATACGTTGATAAACTCACTTGCGATGATTTTTAATAGTAAATCATTCAGGGCTGAAAGCCTGTTTTACAATTAGGTCAACAGGCCCTAGAGGTAAAGTGTCAACAACGTATCTTCGCCCGCTTCGACAAACTTTTGATGCGTAGGCACCACGCCGATAAGCGCATTTGCATTAAGCAACGTCATTGAACAGGTATTGCTAACACCGCGCTGCTTTAGCCATGCAGCATTCACGGTAAAAAGTACTTGTTTAAGTCTTATTTCATCGCCCCGCTTCAAAGAACAGGCGAATTGTGCGCCATGCAAATGACTAGTATCGCCACCATATTTAATCTTGCATTTGAGGCCCGCGCTAGACTGTATGTCGATAGCGTAATCTAGCGGGGAAACGCTCAATACTTTACCAGCGAAAGGCGATAAGACAGTATTTGATGTTGAGCTTATTGCTGCACCAGGCCCCATAAGGCCACTTTTATAATAGGGATCGTCAATGTGTGAGAGTGAAACCACTTGCCCTGAAAATGGGCTTAAAGTTACAAACTGCTTGGTAAAACTGTCTGGTGCGTATTGTAGTTGCTTAGCATTCACGGTATTAGACGTCCTCACTTACCGAATAGCCAGCTTTCTTAAGCGCACTAATGGCATCTTTTAGTTTATTGTCTTTTACTAAAAAGAAGTCAGTGTCGAAGGTTGAT
This sequence comes from Alteromonas sp. KUL17, assembly GCF_006538305.1. Lineage (NCBI taxonomy): Bacteria > Pseudomonadati > Pseudomonadota > Gammaproteobacteria > Alteromonadales > Alteromonadaceae > Alteromonas > Alteromonas sp. KUL17. The sequence goes on along the minus strand of NZ_BJKJ01000002.1, from coordinate 333,150 downwards.
ACCACAAATATGGCCACTTTTGCTGACGCTAACACTTGGCCGATTTGGGCCATGATCCCTACCATGGACAAGTGCAAAGGCCCTAACAGTTCAAGTGCACGCCAACCTTCATCACTATCTAGTGACGGTACGTCTACCGAGTCAGGCACAACAATAGATAGTTCATCTTCTGTTTTACCTAAGAAAAAAAGAGGGCTATTAAGCACAGATGCGGGGATATTGGTTTCAGGATCCAAGCTGTGAATGGTAAACAAAGATTCTCTGACTAAAAGTGTTTGTTTGGGCATGAGAAACCGAAAAAAAGATAACTTCGAAGATATTCACATTAAACCACTAACTGTGATTAAGTGCTACGTGTTATCCACTTAATCTGTGGATAAGTTTGTTGAGTAGTTTGGGGCTTTGTTGTAAGTGTATGTATTTAAAGGGATAAATAAACTGTACAAACAATGTTCAGTGGATAACATTCTCAATTTCACAAGCATTTTCCACAGGCCATGTCTACAACTAAAATAAAAAATGTTTTGTAATTTTGCAATTTCTTAGCTTGACAACCATGGCTTTTTTCAGAAATTTGCGTATTACTAAAACGCGAGATTCAAATGATCGAACGCTTTTGGCCATGTTGATCTTTGATGTACAGCAAAGGTCAATAGACTCTAGCCTTTTTACCTTTAAAACATCAGTACATTAAAATGATCTATTAGTTAACAAATATTCAGTAAGGTACTACTGTTAGTAGTTAATTTAGTCTTGGGTTTTGCTTATTGAAGCAATGGGGCATTGCGCTTATCAGTTATGTAGCTTACTGGGTATTTGATCTCTAACCAGAACAAGAGCGCTGACTAGAAAAATGCCTCAACCATAAATAGAGCCCTAACAAAACAACAGCCCTAAACAAAAAACAGAGGGAGAGAGAATGTCAGATTCTTCATGGTGCGATATTACAGTAGAAAACGCAGACGAACTTGTCAGCTTTTATGAAGCGGTGATGGGATGGAAGAAAGAACCCATAGATATGAGTGGCTACAATGATTATGTCATGATGAAGGCCGACGGCACACCTGTGGGCGGCATTTGTCATAAGCAGGGTGTAAACGCGCAGTACCCAAGCGGATGGATTAATTACTTTACCGTAGAAAATCTAGATGCTGCGTTGAAAGAAGTTACTTCCAAAGGTGGAAAACAGGCGGGTGATATACGTCATCACGGAAAAGACAGCTTTTGTGTCATTATTGACCCAAGCGGCGCTGCGTGCGCGCTTTATGAAAAAGGCAGCAAGTGATGAGACTTGCTGCCCTAGTATTGTGTTAGCTATCGAATTACTTGTTTAGCACGCCGCGATTTACCTGATCGCGTTCAATCGACTCAAATAGTGCCTTGAAGTTACCCTCGCCGAAACCTTCATCTTGTTTGCGTTGGATAAATTCAAAGAATACTGGGCCGAAAACGGTTTCAGAAAATATCTGAAGCAGTAGGCGAGGCTCACCATTTTCCGTTGTGCCGTCCAATAGAATACCGCGCTTTTGTAGCTCATCTACGTTTTCGCCGTGCCCAGGAAGACGTTCTTCAAGCATATCGTAGTAAGTGTTTGGTGGAGGCGTCATAAACTTCATGCCTTTCGCTTTAAGCTTGTCTAAACACGCCACTAGGTCGTCACAAGCGAAAGCGATATGCTGAATACCTTCACCATTGTACTTCATTAAGAACTCTTCAATTTGGCCACCACCGCCAACCGCCTCTTCATTTAGCGGTATGCGAATTTTACCGTCTGGCGCCGTCATTGCTTTCGATAATAGACCCGTGTATTCACCTTTAATATCGAAATAGCGAATTTCTTTAAAGTTGAATAGCTTTTCGTAGAACCCTGCCCAGAAATTCATGCGGCCGCGGTACACATTATGGGTGAGGTGATCGAGCGTATGAAAACCACATCCTTCAGGATGGCGATCAACGCCTTCAATCCAATTGAAGTCGATGTCGTAAATGGTATTTTCGCCTTCATAACGGTCTATAAGGTAAAGCATCGCACCGCCAATACCTTTAATAGCAGGAAGTTTCAGTTCCATTGGACCGGTATGGGTATCCATAGGCTGAGCACCGCGGGCAAGCACTTCTTTATATGCGTGCTGTGAATCTTTAACGCGGAATGCCATACCACACGCTGATGGACCGTGTTCTTCGGCATAATAGGCTGCATGACATTTCTTTTCGTAGTTACTTAATAAATTGATGTCGCCTTGACGCCATAATTCCACGTCTTTTGATTTGTGGCGAGCAACAAGGGTAAAGCCCATAGCTTCAAAAATGGGTTCCAACATGCCCTTTTTAGGCGCAGTGAACTCTAAAAATTCAAACCCGTCTAAACCAATAGGGTTTTCAAACAAATCAGCCATAGCGATACATCCTCAACGTAAATCACATTTTATAATTGTTACCTGATTGTAAGGGCGCAGTGAAAAAGCAAGCAATAGGTGTCGAGTTCAAGGATTTTGGGCATGGAAAGCAAAGCTGTAACGTTTTGTTTTCACCCGTGAATGAGATGCTGTGTTAGGGAAAGCCAACTTTCCCTAACTGTCTGAAAATAAGTACTATTAAGCAAAGGTGATGCTTGTCGGTAGTGTTCAAAAATCAGTACAATTGCTCGTTTAGGTATCGGTACGTGTAACGTTATTAATCTCAGGGCGCTTATTTTTCACCATCGTAGTACTTTTTAAGGCCTTTCCAGCACGCCAAATAATCTCGTTGACGAATATCACTGTTTAAAGCGAACTCCGTTGGCGCAATGGCATAGCGAGATTCAAACATAAACGCCAGCGTGTTTTCATAACGCTGCGGTGAAAGCTCGGCGTTCGAGGCTTTTTCAAATACTTCAGCTTCTGGGCCATGGGGAGTCATACAGTTGTGAAGGCTCATGCCGCCGGGCACAAAACCGTGTTCTTTGGCGTCGTACATCCCCTCAATTAGCCCCATAAACTCGCTCATAATATTTCTGTGATAATACGGCGGGCGAAAAGTATTTTCAGCAACCATCCACCGTGGAGGGAAAATAACGAAGTCAACGTTCGCCGTACCTTCCAGCTCAGATGGTGAGGTAAGCACGGTAAATATCGACGGATCCGGGTGGTCAAAACTTACGGTGTTCATAACGTTGAAACGGGACAAATCATATTTGTAAGGGGCAGAGTTACCTACCCAAGCCACCACATCAAAGGGAGAGTGATCGAGTTTTGCTTCGAACATATTTCCACAGAACTTGTTTACCAAAGTGTGAGGCGTCTCATTATCTTCAAACCAGGCCGTGGGATAGCAAAAGTCACGCTGGTTCGCATAGCCATTCGCGCCGACCGGGCCGCGCTCTGGCAGCACAAAAGGATGACCGTAGTTTTCGCATATGTATCCGCGAATTGGCCCATTAATAGGGTTAACCGAAAAACGAACGCCACGAGGAATAACGGCTATTTCGCCTACAGACAAGTTGAGCCTACCAAACTCGGTGGTGATCAGCATGTCACCTAGTTGGGGGACAATAAGCATTTCTCCGTCTGATGAGTAGAAAACACGATTTTGCATGTTAGCACTTGCACTGTAGCAGTGAACGCCCATACCTACTTGGGCTTTAGCGTCACCGTTAGTGGCGATGGTTACAAGCGAGTCTACAAAATCAACGTCTTTGTCTGGTAAGGGAACAGGATCCCACCTAAGTACATTCGGAGGGCAATGGACATCAGACTCAGGTGCTGTTTTTACCAGGCCATTATCAATTCTTTCAAAGTCGCCCATAGCAATAGAAGGACGTAAACGATAGGTCCAGCTGCGGCGGTTTTCTGCTCGCGGGGCAGTAAATGCGGTACTGCTAAACTGTTCAGCGTAAAGCTTATAATTCACTTTTTGTGGGCTGAACTGGCCTTTAGGAAGGGCACCCGGTAGTGCCTCTGTCTCGTGCTCGTTATTAAAACCCGTTAAATACGACAAATTATCCATAAACCCTCCCACAGGCGGCCATCGATGTGGCTGTACAGATGAATGCAAAATAAAGTAGTTACAAATGAAACTATGTGATTTAGGCTAGAGGTAAATGAAATGTAAATCAATGGCGATGGGCGAGTAGAGGGAATAGAACCAACGTCATTTGGTACGCTAGCTTTACACCTTTTATGTGATGCCCACTACAAGGTTACACGTATTGCGTGTTTTTTAATGCACGATATTAGCTGTGAAAGTTACTTGGGTTAATGTTGAACGCGCCTGAACGCTCGACCGATGGTAGCGACACTGTGGGTATAAGTAACGCCCAAGGTAAATGAAAAACAACCATGGCTTATAAGGCGGTCACAGAAGTAAAAAAAGAGTAATACAGTGATAAGGGCTTAAAACATGCAGCTAGAAGATATGCTTGCCTACAAGGTAGCCATGCTTGCGAGCGATTTAAGTGAATCGCTCTCAAAAGAATATGCAGAATATAAACTTACGAAACCAGAATGGCGAATCTTAGCCACATTAGGCGGCCGAAATGAAAGCTCGCCAAAATCACTGCTAACGGCAAAAGAAATCGCTATTGCAACACGACTAGATAAAGTGCAGGTTTCGCGAGCGCTGGAGCGATTGGTTAAGCGAGATGCTATCGTTAAGCGTGTGAGCAAGCGAGATAAACGGGCCACATTAATTTCATTGTCAGTGGAAGGAGAACGAATCTATCGGGCGCTGTTGCCTAAAATTGTGGCTTGGCAAAATAAGCGTTTGGAAAATATCACTGAAGATGAGTATCGAATATTTGTAAAAGTGATAGATGCACTAACGCCTTAAGATTCGGGTGAAGTCCTTGAAAAGTCTGGTCTGAGCAGATGTGAGGGCATTGCTATAAAGGTTACTTTCGCGCCTTTAACTGTTAAATTCCCCCGAAACTAATTAAATGGGTAAGTTATTGGATTTATTAGTCATGGCTTGCTACCCCCTAAATATTTATCAAGCGCTTCTATTCGGCGCACAGCGAGGACATTGAGTGGCACCCTTAGAAATATACGCAGGTAAAAAAGCACGTGAATCCATAATGAAAAACGGATTTACGCCTGAGTTATTTAGCTATTTTCTGGGGGCATCTGGCGGCCCGAAATGGTTTTCTCTGGCTGGTCTAGATCGCGTACTGTTTCCCGAATGGTTTGCCAACGTTGAGCATCAAATACATGTAATTGGTTCATCAGCGGGTGCGTTTCGTACCATTTGCGCTGTACAAAACGATCCCCTAGCTGCCATAAATCGTTTGGCTGCTTCCTATTCAACAACAACTTATAGCAGCGACAAGCCTACGCCTAGAGAAATTACGGCTAAAGCCGAAGACTTGCTGAAAGAAATGGTGGATGAAGCAGGTAAACAAGAAGTGCTGTCTAACTCCCGCTTTAAAGCGCACCTGATCGTTGCTAAATGTTTAGGTGCTACTCGTTTTGAAAGTAAGTTTAGGCAACTTTCGGGCTTGGCGATGAGTGCAGCGGCCAATACAGTGAACCGACGACACCTTTCACGTTTATATACACGCTATGTGTTCTCTACCCCGAATACTGAATTTGCGATAAAAGACCCGTATCAACTGCCTACTCAGTACCACACGTTAACCCACGGAAATATTCATACCGCGCTGCTAGCATCGGGTTCTATTCCTGTGGTTATTGAGGGCGTACAGCAAATTGAAGGTGCGCCAGCTGGAATGTATCGAGATGGCGGTATTATTGACTACCACTTCGATTTGTCCTTTGGGCCAGACGATGGCTTAGTGTTATATCCGCACTTTTACGACAAGCCCATTCCAGGCTGGTTCGACAAGGGCTTGAAGGGCAGAGTGCCTCATCGTTCAAGCTACGATAACGTTGTAATGCTTGTGCCTTCTGCATCGTTTGTTGCTAATTTGCCTTATAGCAAAATCCCCGATAGGAAAGATTTTGAAGTACTCGATGCAAAAACGCGCATCCAGTATTGGCAAACAGTATTAAAAGAAACCGACAGATTGGGGGAGTATTTTATGCGTGCTGTTAACGACGGATCTTTAGTAGACGCTATCAAGCCGCTTCCATTTAAAATGATTTAAGTTAATCGCAATTGTTGAAGAAAGTGGCTAATTGCTGTCAAATTAGTCACTTGAATCGTCATTTGATAAGTTTTCCTTGCAGGCAACGCTCGTGCTAAGTATTATACGCGCCGTTGCTTGGCATTCGCCCACCTATCAGGTGCAACAAAATTCTATATGCGTCTATAGCTCAGTTGGTTAGAGCGCTACCTTGACATGGTAGAGGTCCCCTGTTCGAATCAGGGTAGACGCACCATCTATTTTTCTTCCAAAAAAATTTCCCAGCGTTATTTTAAAAATATTTGAGTTTTTTAACTCATTGACAACATTGAATTAATCGGAATTAAGCAGCTTTTTCAGAATTTCTGTTTCTTTTCGTTTTTTCCTCTGAAAACAGATGAATACTGTCAGGATGGTCACGCGTGGTCACAATTCGTGACCATCCGTGACCAAATCTAGACTTCACTCCCTAGCTATTTGCCGTTAAAAAGTCATACACATTTCCTATTACGGCATTTTGTATTTAACAAAGTCACCCAAGAATATTTCCCAATTCTGCTTCGCACAACCACGCATTAAATTGTGCAATGCTGTTTTTTCATGAGGTTTTAGTGAAGTGGCGTTACGAAATAATAAGCTGTTTGAAAATATGCCGTAACCGTTTGTCGCGCAGTTAACAGTAAACAGCGTGACCCCATCAATCGATGTATACGTTGAATTATCACAAGTGTCAGTAGGTGCTGGTTACAAATACGGCGTGACTCAAAACATTGATGTTTTTGCGCAGATCATATATTAAAAACTATAGCTTAGTGCTTCAGCTCAAGGCTAGTCTGGCTAAGAAGACGAAAATGGTTTCGGTGCTGCCGTGGGCGTTCGTTCAATGGTTATTGACTAACTAGAGTTAAGTGCCCCAAATCGGTTACCTAGACATCGCTGATGAATCAGAAACGGCTTTCAGTGCTTCGACCTACTACGACATCACAAACAATGTAGCTATCGGCGCAACTTACGAAATGTGGAATGGCGTTGACTTCATGGGTGCTAACTTACGTTACGAATTCTAAAGTTTATTCGGTAGAACAACCTTCAAGACAAAGCGCCTTAAAAGATAATGCCGTTCACCTTAAGTAAACGGCATTATCTTTTAAGGCGCTTTGTCTTTGGTCTAATGAATTTTTTAAGGGCTTTTAGGGGCATTTAGTTTCAGAATTAACTTCTTTTTACACCCTCAAAAAGGGCGAGTTGCCCGCCCACTATTTATTAACGCTTCATTCTTCTACGTAAAGCAACGATAGAACCAAGGAATAAAGTGGTTAAGAAGCTCATCGAGCCACCTCCAGAATCGCCTGAACTAACGTTGCTCTGTGGAACGTCGGTGGTTGTACTGCCATTACCACCATTGCCACCGTTGTCGCCGTCACCATCATTACTGCCATCGTCATAATCAGCATTAACAATAGTAAAAGTCTCTGTTGAACTAAGGCCTCCGTTCATGTCCTGATCGGTAACTGTTAGTGTTAACGTGAAGTTCTCCCAAGTAGTATCCACTGAATCAGGGAATGCGACCACTACATCATTGCCAACTTGCTCAATAGGGAAGGGACTGTTTTCAGATGACCACTGGAAGGTTAATGGGTCATCTTCACCTTCATCTGTTACAGAGTATGCAGAAAATGTGTAGTCGCCAGTACCTGAAACCGTCGAAGAACAACCGTCATTACATGTGATCACCGGTGCCACATTCACTTCATAATTTTCATTAACCAGAATAAAGGTAGACGATGTGGATAACTTGCCGTCACTAACTTCCAGCGAATACGATAGTTCCTCCCAGTCTTTGTCTGCGTTATCAGGGAAATTCACGGTAAGGTTTTGACCCGCATCGCCTGAAATTGAAGTGCTAAACAAGTCTGAATTTATCGTCCAGTTAAAACTTAGCGTATCTTGAGTATTTTGGTCTGAAACATAATACTCAGAGATAAGTGTTTCGCCGATACCCGCAGTAGGAATACGACATACGTCAGAGACAACCTCTTGGTCATTCTCATCAAAACACGTAATGACCGGCGCAACATTCTGCTCAATCGTAAATGTGTAAGCCCTAGAAGGCATCCAGATTTCTTCACTTGGAGACCCGTCTTCAAGCATTGGGGCGATTGCTATACCAAATCTATCATCAGTACCGTATTTTCTATTTAGCTCAAATGTTGCTGTTAATTGTTTAGAAGTCTCATCAATATCTTCGATAGACACATCAACATCAACATAGGTTACATAGTCATAATCATCATTGACTGAAGCATAGCCTCGCGCTTCAGCAACGTAAGCTACGCCCGGCTGAAGATCATAAACTGGAACGCTAACCGTCATTGCGGGTTCATCTGTCAGGTATGATGAAGGGCCGTCGAAGTAAGGTATATCGTTATCTTTAAGTAACGTCGTAGCTGTTGCTGGAAGACCATTCCTATTGGTCACAGTAACAAAATAGCCATCGCCTTGGCGCTGGTCAATTACAGATGTATCAACCTCAACGAACACGGTCAATGTACCATCACCGTTATCAAGTTCACCGGTAGACACAATAGCGTTTGCATTCACACCTGTTCGCGCAAAGCCTTCGCTTACATCGTATTCATACCGACCAGATGAAGATTCGAGCGTGAATGACAAAGTAAGAGGTTCTTCTTGTTCTTCTTTACGGTAAACAACGAATTCGTTGTCAGCCTCAATGCTGGTACCCGCCAATATATCATTGCCATCAAGTGCTAATGTAAAGTATGTGAAACCAATAGATGATGTGTAAGGGGCACCAAAGTCTACTGCTCGCTCATACTCAACTCTTGTAGATATAACGAAAGAATCAAATTGACTTTCATCCTGATTGTTTAATAAATCGAGATACTTTTGCGTTGGAAATGCATTAGGCACATCAAAGGCAAAACTGATAACGCCGTCTTCTAAAACGCTGTCTAATGTAGAGGTTAATTCAACCTTAGCTCCGCTTCCTAAGCGACCTTCGAGGTCATAAGGCTCATCAACGACCAGTTGCCACTTACTGTAATTTTCATCGTCTTGGAGGTCACGAAGTTCAGATAGCGCCTCATCCGTTAATTTGTAGGATATTTCGTTGCGCTGCCCTACTTGTAAAGTTTCTGGATAAACGTGGTCTGTCGTAGACGACGATGGAAGTACTGAGGAGGTTTGAGGTGACGAACCAGAGCCCATATAAAATTTGTAAAGAGGTACGCCTTGTACGGTTCCATTCACGTTCAGACCGGTAAGTACATAGGCATCACCAGTATAAGGCATATCTGTGGTTAAAAATTGAAAAAGTATCGGTACCAACTGGCAGGTCATAAGCATACCAAGTATCATCTCTCCAATTACGAACTACTAGCGTTTTAACACTTACTCCACTTACTTGAGGTAGTGTAAATGTTTTTCTAGTGACTCTGTTTGTTAGAGGGTCGCGCTCAATATCAGATGCAGAAAGGAACTTCACTTGTTTATCTTTAGGAAGATACTTAAGGAAGAAAGCCGATTCAGCATAAAGTGCAGCATCAGCACCGTCTACTTCGTATGCGCTAGTACCTAATTCGAATTGGTATCTGTCTGGACTGCTCAATAAGGGCTCGTAATTACAATCAGTACAAGGGTAGGCCATCAGAGAGTACTTACCGCGCTCAGTTACCGTCTCGTTTTCATCATAAGTAGGAGCAAGCAATGCGCCTCGATTGAACGTATAGGCATAATTTTCATCAGTAAAATCGATATTTTCTGTAATAGCATCATGATTCAAACCGATGTTATGGCCGATTTCATGAAGCAGAACACGGCTATCAAGACATCCCGTGCGAGATACACCATCGATATTCAAATATTGCCATTCTGGAGAAGCCATATCAAAGTCATTTGGCCCAGTATTAGCGATGGCCTTATTATCTGGCGTCTTCATGTCTACGACAGAACCTAGAAAAGCAAAGCCGCAGGTACCTTCACCTCTATCACCCCAATAAGTACTTTCCATATCGGTAGCTAGATAGATGATACTTTCTGATTCATCGTTAAACTCATCAACTAACGAGTTCCCAACTGGGAAATCAGCAAAATCGTGAATGAGCGTTATAGATTTATTATTAAGCTGAACATCACCAAGCAAACTATTTTCGAGAATAATATTTGATGAATTAATTGAAGAGTCAATTTTTGCTGAAAGTCGCGCTATGCTTGAGGCGCCAAACTCTTCATAAGACTCAAGAACTGCGCCTGTATGGAGAAGGTGGTCGACATCTATAGTTAACGTTCCATCTTCAACTGCAAAATTCTTCAACGTAGTATTGTTATTTTTAATCGCCGTCACTTGCTCAGGACTAAAAACATCATTACCCCGTAAGTCACGAGGTGAATAAGCTTGTTCGGCAGGAATGCTGCGTGGCAGAATTTCCTGACCGTCAACTATGATTGGGAAAGTTTCAGGTGTGTATGACTGCCCACTGTATGCAATTATTTCAGATGATTTGGCTGACACATTTGACAAATCTTTGTTCTGTTCTTGTATAGCCTTTCGTTCTTTTTCTTCTTGGATGCGTTTAAGCTGACGTTTACCTGATTTATCATCTCTTTCTGGCTCAACGAGGTAATCGCTCGCATGGTCTAATGACTCAGGAACATCCACAGGGGTAATTGAATCGTTGAAGATGTTGTAGCTTACACCATCAATAACGGCGCTGCCGTAACGATTACCGCCTTTATCTTTTAAAAGAACAAAATCTCGCTTATTTTCGCTGATGTACATCAAGCCGTCTTTCGCAGACTTAATGGTATCAAGTAACATGGTTTTATCAGCAACGGTCAATGCCTTTGGCTGGTCCTTCGCAGATAGTTTTACAGCCGTTTTAAGACTACTGATAGTCGCTGAGTTCGCTTTTTTATCAAAATGAAGATGAGAAGAAGATGCTGAAGCGCCAGAAGCAATTAACAAGCCTGAAACTAAAAGAGCAATTTTTGATTTTTTAAACAAGGTAAGTCCCTCTGAGTAGTAAAATGATAATCCATATCTTATGCGATGATAACATCACGCAACCCCAGTAAGGTGCTTATAATCCGTGTTTAGCGTATCTCTAGATAGCCTTAAGTATTAAGTTTAATAACTATAAAGAAGCATTCCCCTTTGCTAATAACTGTGGAAACTTATGCTCAATCCACGGATTTATTACCGACGCAATCGCCATTCTAGAGAAGTGGTAAAATTTAGACATAGACAAAGCTATAAGAGTTAGAAAGCAATATCGTTCTGGCGGCAAATTTGCCAGGCTATATAATCAAAAAGAGCAAAATTATGATATCGCTAACGGAAGAGTTAATAGCTGTGTTGATTTTGGTGATCAACAACGCCCTGTAATGAATTCTTGGATATGTCAAGAGTGCAGAAGATGTTGCTATCGTTATTGAGGTCGCTACAAATTGACAGGACTTAAAATCCTGATTACTGAGAATAGAGATGCACATCAACACTCAGAAATCGCCCTGAAAAGTCACTGGGTAGCTCAAGATGGCGTTTGCAGAAAACACAGTTAGCTACAATTTAAATACTAAATTTATGTATGGTAAACAGTGAACTGGTTTACCCGATGGGTGAGCTTGCGCGAAATCTCTTGCATTTATTATGCTATATACGGTCGGCATAATTACAACGTGACGCCACGAAAAATCTAGTGTGCCCACCAGCATATCTGCTTAAGACAAGAACACAGCTATTTACTAACGAAATTGAATAATCTATAAGATGGAATGAATCTGGAACCTTGGGCGTTGAATCATGGTTGAAAATAAAGCTGAAGCAAACCAAGGTGGGTTTGTAGAAGCCAATCAGGGTAGACGCACCATTTTACGATTTAATTTCATCTTTTATTTACCCAAGTTCTGCGCAACATGCACTGGTACCCTTTTCTTTATTTAGCGATATTCACGAGCAATTTAACTTTTTAATGTCGGGTGGTCTGTGTGATTTGGACTACACTAAAAGAATGGTGGCCATTTTTATATCTTTGCTATCTAACAATTTAGCACTCGCGGGAGTACGATGAGCTTACAGAAATACCAAGAGCCCCCGTTATTTGAACAGCATGGTTCGGCTGAAAGGCGGTTCCTTCAGCTTATTAGTGCCTTGCCAAAGGTATCGGTGCAAGGTTATGACAAGCACCGAAAAGTTATCTACTGGAATAAATCAAGTGAAGACATGTATGGCTTTCGTGAGTGCGAAGCACTAGGTCAAAAACTTGAAGATCTCATCATTCCCTCGTTCATGAAAAGTGAAGTGATAAAGCTACATCAGCGATGGATAGATTACGGTGAGGCAATTCCTTCAGACGAACTCGTGCTTGAGAAGAAAAGTGGCGAGCCTATCCATGTTTTCTCATCTCACGTTATGCTGAAAGAAGGCACAGATTCACCCGAAATGTATTGTGTGGATATTGACCTGAGTGAGCAGCACAACATCCGGCAAGAACTTGAGCGAATGGCATCCACAGATTTGTTAACCGAGTTGCCTAATCGACGCCTGTTAGAGCAGTTTTTGACGTCGTCCATCGAGGATGCATCGCGCAATGAGTCTGGCTTCGCTTTGTTTTTCATTGACTTAGATATGTTCAAAGAAGTTAATGACACGCTTGGGCATACCTGGGGTGATGAATTACTGCGCTCTGTTTCTAAGCGGCTGTCAGATTGTCTGAGCGAACAAGGCTTACTGGCTCGGTTCGGTGGAGACGAATTTGTTTTTGTCGCCACACAAGTGACTTCTGAAAATGAAAGTGCTGACATTGCTAAGAAACTTACTGAGTGTTTTAAGCAGAGCTTCGCACTTAGCACTGAAAACGTGCATATCACTTCAAGTATCGGTATTAGTATGTACCCTAAAGACGGAAGTGAGATTGATGATCTTCTGAAAAATGCAGACGTCGCAATGTATCAGGCGAAAGCTGAAGGGCGAAACCGTTTTCATTTTTTCACCCACGCTTTAAGTCAGAAAGTTCGACAACAGCGAAGTATCGCAGCTTATCTCCATGAGTCTTTGGTTAACGATGAGTTTGAACTCTTGTATCAACCTCAAATCGATTTGCTCACTGGAAAAGTGGCATCGTGTGAAGCGCTGTTAAGGTGGCGTCCTAAAGATGAGGATAGGGCTGTTCCACCCAATATCTTCATCCCCATCGCTGAGCGCAGTGAGTTAATTGTTCACATTGGAAATTGGGTGTTAGAAAAGGCGTGCAAACAGGCACAGTTATGGAAAGAGCAGGGCATTAATATTCGCGTTGATATCAATGTTTCAGGAAAAGAGTTAGAGCAGAATGCTTATTTCGAACGCCTAAGGGAGTGTCGAGAGCGGCACGGTTTAATGCCTAAAGATATTGGGTTAGAGCTTACCGAAAATGTGCTTATTAAGTCTGACAATACGATTTTAGAGAATTTGAGAGCGCAACGCGACCAGGGCGTTGAAATATCGATTGATGACTTTGGTACGGGTTATTCTTCGCTTAGTTATTTAAAACAGTTTCCCGTTAGCCACTTAAAAATAGATCGTTCATTTTTAAGAGGTGCACCGGAAAATGCCTACGATAGCGCGTTAATGGAGGCTATCGTGAATGTTGGTCACAAACTCGATTTAAATATTGTTGTTGAAGGCGTGGAAACTCAAAATCAATCGAACTACTGCAAGTCTCTTAACGTTGAATATGTGCAAGGCTTTCTGTATTCAAAACCCATTAGCTCTGACGCCATTATAAAGCTGCTTAACGATCAGTAAATGCGGTTAAAAGGAGGTGTATATGAAAGAGATTTTCACAACACCGCCTTAAACGTTTCATTGAATCGACGCACAATTAAGTCGTATAAAGCGCGGGGGCTCACATAAAGCGTCAATACTTATCCTGACGTTCAGTGCCTCAGACCAGCGAGCTTACACTTAGTACATTGTCCAAAGTGAGGGTTTAGAAAAGTAATAGCCTTGTTGGTGTTCAACGTCTAGTTTGCTCAGTGCAACAGACTCAGCCTCGTTTTCTACCATTTCCGCAATAACATGGATATTAAGGCCTTTCGCAATATTGATAAGGCTAGAGACAAATAACTGATTATCTTTGTTGGTATGAATTCCCTGGGTTAGCCGTCCCGAAAGCTTAACGAATTGAGGCTGAATTGCCCTTAAACCCGCAAGCGAGGCAAAGTTATCGCCAAAGTGTTCTATGGTAATTCTACAGCCCAGCTGTATGAGTTGACGGCAAAAGTTTTCGGCTACTTCTCGATGGTGAATAAGCGCTGCATCTTCGACTTCAAAAATAAGTCTTGGGCATAGCGTTTCCCGGGTTCGAAGCTCTTCAATTAACCATTTTCTAAACTCGCCGTTGGCAATTGAGGCGTTACTAATATTTATAGCAACCTGATGAGACGTTACCGTTAGTTTTTTAAACACGATGCCTGCTACCAACTTATCGACTTGAGGAATAAGGTCCAATCGCTCTGATGCGGGGATAAGTTGCGCCATGGGTATAACATCATTGGTGTCTTTGTCTTTAAATCGAGCAAACGTTTCGTAATATGCTGGTGCGTTTCGCTCTACATTCATCACGGGTTGAATGAGAATATCGGCATATTGCTGCGACACGATGTAATTGAGGCGCTCACGCCATTTTGTATTGCTATGAACCTGAGACACTTCTGAAGAAAACTGCCATCCTTTTTGCGTTTTCATTGCCGCCATCAACGCACTGTCAGCACTTTCCATTACCTGCTGTAACGACATTTGGCTAGAAAAACGTGTTACGCCCATCCACGTTGCTTTGCTTCCATCTCGAAGTGGCGTGGCGTTTGCAAACTGCTTCGACATATTTTCTAACATCAAATCCCGTTCGTCCCGCCCCATAATTTCACTTATCAAGGCGAAATCTCCGCCTGATAACCGAAATACAAAGCCACTTTTGCAATTGTGCTTCGCCTCATGCACAAGAAGGTCCGCGATAGATTTTACATAATTGTCACCAGCTAACATGCCCAACTTAGTATTTATAGTGGTAAGTTGAGCGAGCCTGATGAGAATAAGCTCTTTTTCCTGGAAATTAGACGTGTCAGACAACAGCGCGCGAGTGTGTCGCTCGAATGCACTGCGGTTCGACAACTTCGTCAATGTATCTTTATTGGCTTCTGTTTTGAATCGCTCAGATTGCTGAGCAATGTCATTAAATTTTAATGCTAACGACGTGGTTAGGGTGTTCACTGTGCTGGTAAGTTGGCGGTAATCTGTTGTAAACGCATTTACCTGCGAGGGGGTGAAGTCGTGGCTATTTATCTCATTAAGCTTCTTAATGGTGTTGGCAATGGGGCGCCTAGCAAATTTGGTTACCGTGACGATATATAGCGCGAGGGCGAAAAATAGCCCACAAAAGATAACAGCATTTTTGATGAGAATAGCGGTGATTTCAGTGTAAATATAAGACGTGTCTGACGTAACTAACAAATAACCATCATTGTTCGAAAAAGGAATTTTCTTGTTAACGGCAGGTGCGGAATCCAGCTGTAAGTACCAATTAGGAACAATAGTGTTAGGCGAGCGCTCGTACTTCGCAAACACATTTCCTTCGACATCAATGACTTTTGCTGCAGATAAAAACGGCTGCAATACCATTTGGCGAAGCATGGCATCAATCATTGATTGCTTCGACTGAGAAGACATGGCAGAGGTTTGTAAGACGGTTGTTTCGTAACGCAGCCGTGCTTCTTCAGCTTCTTGCTCGATTGACACTGAAGTGCGAGATTTTATTTCGCTTAGCTCAATACTCGACAACACCGTAAATGCTAAAAGCATAAGGGCAAAAACGCCCAAATTAATTTGACTAGACAGCTTCATTGCTAGCAGTTAGCTCCTTTAACTGAGAAATTTATTATTCGCCTCAACCAAATCGAGTACTATCACTTTGATTGAGGCTTTTGTTATACCCGCCAATAGTGCCTAAGCGGCGAATAATAAATGTACTGCAAAACATAGAGTTAAGCGAGCAATTAAAGCCCAGAATAATGAAGCAAGCGCTGTTTATTAGCTACTCACCTTTCGTCTAACCACCAGGTTTTGTTCGGAGCTTCGCCTGCACCCTTAACCGGAACAACTTCGCCAAAGATAGGAATACTGGTGGGAACACCCTTAGCACCAGCAAGGTCTGTGATTTTTATTAAAGGCTCATTCCAATTATGTAGTGCTAAATCAAAGGTACTGTTGTGCACGGGCATCATGACACTAGCTTGAATATCAATATGGGCTTGCAAGCTCTCTTCAGGCAGCATGTGAATGTCAGACCATAGCTCGTTGTATGCGCCGGTTTCAATCATCGATAAATCAAACGGACCGTACTTTTCACCAATGGCTTTAAATCCGTCAAAATAGCCCGAGTCACCGCTGTAAAAGATGTTGGTATTTGCAGATTTGATAACCCAACTTGCCCAAAGAGTTTCGTCTCTATCAAATAAGCCCCGCCCTGAGAAATGCTGAGACGGTGTGGCCACTATTTCAATGTCGCTCACTTTTGTATTTTGCCACCAATTTAGCTCAACAACTTTATTTGCATCCACACCCCAGTCACGTAAATGATTGCCAACTTTTAGCGGTGTAATAAACACGTCGACTTTGTTTTTTAGTATTTCAATACTGCCCTTATCTAAATGGTCGTAATGGTCATGACTTATGATAACGGCATCTAATTTAGGCAAGTCTTCCAGTGAAATTGGCGCTTGGTGGAAACGCTTGGGTCCCATCCATTGGACGGGAGAAGCACGCTCACTAAAGACCGGGTCGATCAATATATAACGCTCGGCAAGTTTCAATAGGGTAGTAGAGTGGCCCAGCTTTATCACGCTGTCTTCTGCAACTGCGTCAAGCATTTGTGGTGTAAGTGCCGACACGGGTATGTCAAACGTTGGCGTTGCAGCATCTCTATTGTCACGAAAATACGCTTTGGTGACTTTCCACATGTCTCGCCACGTCGTTTTATATTCAATATGAGTATTAGTGAATTTTTCAGGTTGCGGCGCGCTTGCAGCAAGGGTGTTTGAAGAACCACAGAAAGATGTCATAAATAAAACTCCAACAAGAAAGCGTGTGCGATTAAAAACGGGCATGCTCTCACCTTAAATAAAAAAGTATACTGCACAGTGTAGTTTACCCATAATAAACTAATTTTGTTAAAAGTAAACTGGTGGGTGTAGTTTTTGTTGAGAAGGATAGATTGCAGCTAAGCGATAGTATGCAGCCAGCATGAGTAGACTCTCCTCATGCTGGCTGTTAACAATATTAGGTCCGCACCGTTTTTGTGCTACCTACACGAACTAGCGCACAACTAATCGAATTTGTTGTGCGTACTTTTTATTCTGACTTAATACCGTGGAACGTACAGTGCAGCACAGGCAATATAAGCAGTGTAAGTACGGTGGCAACGGTCAGACCAAATACAATAACAACTGCCATTGACGCGAAGAACGCATCAGAAAACAGCGGGATCATACCCAGTATGGTGGTGATGGCTGCCATTGAAACGGGACGTACACGAGATACTGACGCGGCTACTACGGCATCGAATGCGCCACTGTTACCCTTTGCCTGTACGTTTATTTCTTCCATTAATACGATCCCGTTTTTAAGCACCATACCAATAAGGCTTAAGCTGCCGAGCAGTGCCATGAATGTAAAGGGTGCACCAACTAACACCAAGCCGCCAATAATGCCGATAGTGGTGAGGGGAATTACGCCCCATATCGCCAACGCCTGACGAAGCTTGCCAAACAGCAAAACGGTGATAATGAACATACCTAATATACCAATAGGCATACTTGCAAATAGAGCGCTTTGCGCGTCTGTTGATGTCTCATATTCGCCGCCCCATTCAATGTGGTAGCCATCAGGCAGTTGAAGCTCTTCTACAAGAGGGCGAACTTTAGCTTGCACGCTCGCAGCTGTCTCACCGGATAAAGGCATGGGCTCTGCATAAACCGCCAGCATCCGCACCCGGTTGCGGCGTTTGATGATAGGGTTATCAAGCGATACATCCACATTGCTGATAACATCAGCCATGCTTATATATTTACCTTGTTCTTGGCTCCATACGTTGAGTGAGGCGAGGTTATCTATGTCATAGCGCTGGTTTGGATCGTTGCGCATGACGATAGGTATTAAATCACTACCTTCGCGGTAAAGGCCCACAGTTTCACCTTCATTGTTCAGTAAAAATGCGGTGTGAACGGCATCTCGCGTTACGCCGATACGCCTGGCTTGTTCTTCCAAAAACACAGGTTCAACAAATGGGACTTTGTTGCTCCACGACAAGCGAACGCTGTCCATGGTTTTCTCTGCTTGAAATATGGCTTCAATGTCGCTGCTAATCTCACGCAAAACTTCAGGCTCTGGTCCGTAAATTCTCGCTTCAATTGCCGCTTTTGCAGAAGGGCCTACTTGAAGTGCTTTTACCTTGTATTGCACATTAGGGAAGTCTTCTCGCACCAGCTCGATAATTTCTCGCATACGAGCGTCACGAGACTCAACCGTATCAGTTTCAACGATAAGCTGACCATAACTGGCGTATCTGTCTTCTGGCGCATAGGTGAGGGTAAGGCGCTGTGCTCCACCGCCAATAACGCTTGTTACGTTGGCGATATTCTCCATGCCTAACACGTTGTTTTCTAAGCGACGAATAGACTGCTCGGTGGTTAAGATGTCGCTACCTTCAGGCAACCATAAATCGACGAAAAACAGCGGTGTGGATGAATCTGGGAAAAATGCATTTTTTACGAATTTACCTGAAGCCATGCTGCCTACTAATGCAACAAGTACCAGTACAATTGTCACGTAACGATGATTGATAGCAGCAGTAAGCACACGCTTGTATACCGTAAAAATAATGCCCTTATATGGGTCGTCATCTTCGTCATTAGCTCCGCGCTCTTTTTCAGTTTTAAACAGTAAGTCGAAAAAGAAGGGGGTAATGGTAAGTGCGGTGATCCAACTTAAGAAAAGCGAAAAGCACAGTACCCAGAAGAGGGAGCCGACGAATTCACCTGTGGCATCTGGCGATAGACCAATTGGCGCAAAAGCGGTGATGGCAATCACAGTCGCGCCAAGCAGCGGCAACCCATTTTGCG
Source organism: Alteromonas sp. KUL17 (assembly GCF_006538305.1). Taxonomy (NCBI): domain Bacteria; kingdom Pseudomonadati; phylum Pseudomonadota; class Gammaproteobacteria; order Alteromonadales; family Alteromonadaceae; genus Alteromonas; species Alteromonas sp. KUL17. The sequence goes on along the minus strand of NZ_BJKJ01000002.1, from coordinate 313,919 downwards.
ATACCACGTCTTTTGCCGCCTGAAGTTTGGTTTGCCCTTTTCTCACACCAATCAACATGCCTTCGGTTACCACGATGGCGTTGTCGACCAACATGCCAAGAGCAATAATAAGCGCACCCAAAGAGATTTTTTGCAACTCAATGCCTTTTACCGACATCAATATAAAGGTGCCGAGAATGGTAAGCACAAGAATGAGCCCCATCAGAACGCCACTGCGCCAGCCCATGAAAAGTAGCAGCACGAAAATAACGATGGCCACGGCTTCAACAAGGTTAATAAGAAAGCCAGTTACAGAATCGTCGACCACTGTAGGCTGGTTATAAACGGTATCCAGCGTCATACCCAGGGGCATACGCTGCTCTAGCTCGGCAATTTTGCTATCAAGTCGTTTACCTACATCAACTACATTTACCGCCGACGCGAACGATACACCAATTGACAGGGCCGGCGTGCCAGAACTGTGATAAAGGATTGAAGGGGTATCGTTAAGCTTGCGCTCAATAGTCGCAATATCTGTTAAGCGAATAAGGCCGCTTGCAGGTGAGCCAATTACCACCTGACCTAACGCCTCTAGGTTATCAAATTCGCCAGTGGGCTGTATGGACAGGCGCTTGCCCTGAACCTTAATCGAACCCGCGTTGCCCACTACATTTTGCGCGGTTAAAAGGCCAGCAATGGATTCTGCAGAAACATTAAGGGTTTTCATTTTATCGTGATCTAACGACACAATAATCTGTTCATTAACGGTACCGGCAATAGATACCTTTTTTACACCATCAACAAGCTGAATCTCTCGCTGCATTAAATCTGCAAAGTCTTCCATTTGCTTAAGGGAGTAGTCTTCGCTTTTAAGGGTAAGCAGCAGGCCAAAAACGTCACCAAAGTCATCATTCACAATAGAGGTGCTGGTGCCAGGTGGCAGTGATGATTGTGCATCGCCCACTTTACGGCGCAAGTTGTCCCAGTATTGCTCTAGGTCCTTGGCCTGGACACTGCTTTTAAGCTCAACGGTAATTTGTGATAGCCCAACCATGTTTACTGAGCTGATTCGTTTTACGTTGGGTATACGCTGAATCGCCTTTTCTAGCTGCAGCGTTACTTCTTCCTCAACTTGCTCAGGCGTTGCCCCTGGGTATTGAGTAATAACCAGAGCATTTCTAATGGTGAATTCGGGAAACTCTAGCTGACCTAAGCCAAGAAAAGTCACAATGCCGCCAACACCCAAGATGATGGCGACCATCCAGCTTATTACTTTTTGACGAAAAAAATACTCGACCATGGCTTATAGGCCCCCTTCTTTCGTCCACTCCGTAACAGCTTGGCCTTCTTTTACAAGATGAGCGCCAGCAGCAACGATTTTATCATCGTCGTTTAGCGGGCCTTCAACTAACAGACCGTTGGAAATACCGCGCGTAATCATCACTTCTACTGCTTCTACGGTGCCCTTCGTCGCGTCACTATCACTGGGCTTAAAACGCCATACAATCGCTTTGTCTGGATCTGCATTGTCGGTAACCACCGCACCAAAAGGTACTAGCCAAAGCTTTGCGTTAGACTCAATAAGTTTCGACATATCAAGTAATACGGTGGCGCTCATGCCCGCTAGAACATTGATGTCGTCTGGTTCTGGCAGAGTAATTGTTACCTCATAGCTAAGCTCGCCTTGTCGCGTGGTGCTTTCGTGATCCTTATACATGGCCGCGTAACGCTTGTCTGGCATACCTGAAAAGCTCACCCATGCCATTTCAGATGTACGATTCTCACGGGCTCGTGAGCGATCAATCATACGCATTTTTTGCTCTGGCAATTGAAACGTAACGTCGATTGCACCCGGCATATGAAGCTCGGCAATGGTTTGCTGCGGTACAATGACTTGGTAATTTTCAACAGGAACAGACGCTATAAGCCCCGCAAACGGTGCGCGAAGCTCCGTATAGCTTAGCTGGTCCTGTGCGTTGGTCAGACTGGCTTTAGCGGCTAAAAAATTGGCTTTCGCTTCATCAAAAGTAGAGCGGCTTACGGCACCTTTTTCAACCGAGGCTTCCATACGTTCGAACATAGCCGATGAAACATCAAATTGAGATTGGGCGGTGGCGAGCTGTGCCTTTGCGTCTCTATCATCAAGTCTAGCGATAAGCTGGTTCTCTTTAACTTCTTCACCAGCTTTTACTTTGAGTTCTTGGAGTTTGCCGCCGATGCGAAACGAAAGGTTCGAATATTCAGCCGCTTCCACTTGCCCCGGGAATTTAGCGATGGTTTCGTCTGAGTGCTGCACTTTATAAAGCGTTACCGGTGTTGATGAGACTGCTTTGGGAGGCGTGGGGGCTTCTTCACACGCACTTAATCCAGCGAGTGCAGTAAATACCATCACAGTGCGCAGGGCTAAGCTGTGAAAGAGACTTTTTTCAGACAACATGGTAACTCTCCATTTAAATAGACCACTTTTTATTCCCACTAAGGCAATGGGTTATCTTGTACAAGGCGCGTGTTAACTTCTGAACGTGAAAGATAAAAAGCCAATATACGACAAGTTTGATATACATACAGGTTATAGCGCTTTTTTCCCTTTTCGATCAGCTTTTTGTTTATTTTTACAAGGCGATAGTATGCTACCGCCCATAAATATTCGTAAGTGTCCGGTCACTATCAGACAATTACCCTCTCGAAATACCGCCGGCTAGTTCGCAATTTACCCTAATCAGGTTTCTCATCGGGCGCGAGGTTTTCAGCATAGCCTTTAGGCGGTGGAGTCCAGCCACGCATTTTCGAATGCTTGTCGTGTAAATCTGCTTTTAGCGCATTTTCGATTAGCGACTCAAGTTCAATAAAGAGTTTCAGATAATTATTGTCTACTCGTTCTCCGCTGGCCTCATCCGCCCACGCGTGATACAGCACATCGTTTTGCTGAGCCTCAATGTTTTTATACGCCATTTTTTGCCGTTCAACTTGGAAAGGGTGAATATTGAGTGAGCGAAGTGCCTCTGCGCCCATCTCAAGAGCGCTGTGGTACGTTTCAGATACCACAAAATCTGCGCCCAACTGGCGCAAGCGATACCCATGACCGCGGTCAAAGGCACGCGCAAGCACTTTAATGTTAGGAAATGCGTGCTTGGCGTATTTCACCATTTCGGCAGCGGTTTCTTTATCGTCTATAGCAATAACTAATAGCGATGCTTCATGGGCGCCAGCAGTATGCAAAATGTCTGGTTTAGATGCATCGCCAAAATAGGCTTTGGTGCCAATCCGTCTGATAAGGTCTATTTGCTCAGAGCGAATATCAAGCACAACGGTATTTACATCGTTGGCCACTAGAAGACGGTTAATGATTTGTCCAAAGCGCCCAATTCCAGCAATAACGACGGTGCCTTTCTCGTCAATCTCATCTTCAGCTCGCTGTGATTTCGCGTTTTTGTAGCGAGGAATGATGGCCTTGTCGAAAAGAATAAAAAGTCCTGGCGTTAGGAACATTGAAATGGCAACAACCAGCGAGAGAACAGAAATAATGTCGCTGGGAAGCACATAGTTTTGCGAGGCAAAACTTAATAGCACAAAGCCAAATTCACCCGCCTGAGCAAGGCTTAGTGTGAACAGCCATTTGTTAGTGCCTTTTATTTTAGAAATTAAGGCGATGATAAACAGCACAATGGCTTTCACAAGCATAACAGCTACGGTTAGCCCTGCTATTAGCATTGGGCTCTCACTAAGTACAGAGAAGTTAATGCCTGCGCCTACCGTTATAAAAAAGAGGCCTAACAGTAAGCCTTTAAACGGCTCGATATTAGCTTCAAGTTCATGCCTGAATTCACTGTTTGCTAAAACTACACCAGCCAAGAATGCACCAAGGGCGGGAGAGAGACCTACAAGTCCCATTAGTGCTGCAATTCCTATAATGAGCATGAGCGCAGTGGCGGTAAAAATTTCCCGTAAACCCGATGCAGCAACAAACTTAAATAAGGGGCGACTTAAGTAGTGTCCTCCGATGGTTAAAAAGGCAATTGAGCTAATGATCACAAGACCTGAAGCCCATGGGGCAAGCCCTTCAACTAAATTAAAGCTATCGTGTGACCCTGTATCGCCGCCATGTGCATTTCCTGCTTCGACCAGTTCGGGTATGGCAAGGAGGGGGATAAGCGCAAGCATGGGAATAACCGCGATATCCTGAAACAGCAGTACAGAAAAAGCGCTTTTGCCTCCTTCCGTTTTTTGCAGCCCTTTTTCTTGCAACGTTTGTAAAACAATGGCGGTTGAAGAAAGGGCGAATATAAGGCCTATTGTAAGGGCAATGCTAAAAGGCTGATCAAGCAATATGGCTACGCCTGTGATAAGGGCGGTGGTTAACGCTAACTGAAGGCCGCCCAATCCCATTAATTTTGACTTCATCGCCCACAGCGAGCGAGGTTCTAGTTCTAGCCCAACCAAAAACAGCATCATGACTACACCGAATTCAGCAAAATGCTGAATTGCAACAGTTTCGTCACCAACAAGGCCAAATATCGGGCCAATCACTAGCCCTGCTATTAAATAGCCTAGTACAGACCCTAATCCAAGACGCTTCGCAATGGGCACTGCAATTACGGCGGCGACCAGATAGATAAATGCATATAGAAAATAGCCAGTCACATTAATCTCCTTGAGGTGTACAAAGGTCTGCGAGATTCTCGATGTGCTTTGCTTTTTCTAGATTCAGGGTGTTAGTGGTCAATTTGTTTAGCAAGGTTGTCCACTTGCCTCTATGTTCAGCAACGCGATGCTCTTCTTGCGCAGTACGAGAGCCAAAGATCGCAAAAGGAGCAATGTAGGTCATGTGCGTGATCTGAGCCATTTGCTCTAAAGGCTGGAGCAGTTGCCTGATGGTGAAATGATTAAAGCCATCAGTTTGATAGGCTTCTTCCTTACCGCCTGCACTTAATGCGCAAAGAAATAATTTATCTTTAAGTGCAGTGCCTTCATGCCCATAGGCAAAACCATATTCCAACACTAAATCTTGCCATTCTTTTAAGATTGAAGGTGTGGAATACCAGTAAAGTGGAAACAGAAAAACAACGACATCGTGGTCGATTAAACGCTGCTGCTCCCGTTCAATATCAATATTGAAATCTGGATACTCTGCATACAAGTCAACAGCAGTAACGTGTTTATTCATTTTTGCTTCGTGAAAAAGCGGCACATTTACTTCTGAACGGGTTTGCGCGGGGTGGGCAAAGAGAACCAGTACTTTCTTACTTTTCTTGGTGCTCTCTACATTGCTTTCAATGATGTTCTCGTCAGTCATACATTTCTACTCAGTGCTACAGCCAGCTCTCGTTGAGCTATAAGGAGCCGTTGATTTTTGATGTGCAAAACACGGCAAAGGTCAAAAGACCCTAGGTTATTCATTAATTCAATCTGTACGTTTAGAGCAAATGAGAATGTGTTTTTCCTCAAAGTTATAAGGTTACTAATATTTATTAGGTTGAAAAAAGTAACCTGATTACCATTATATACTTTTGAACAAAATAGCTTTGAAAATGACGAAAAAAAAGCGTCAGAAAAAGCGCAACTTTCAAACTTTGCTTAGAACAGTATAAACATGAAAACATCAGTAAAAACACTCGCACTTGCATTATCGTTACTTTCACCTTTTGCATCGCTTTCCACTTATGCTCTGCCTCAAGGCAGTGAACTCAAAGCTGGGGCTGCGGTTTGGAATCTGTTTGATGATGCAGACCGTTACGCATTGCATGTGGCTTATGTTCACAAACCGCTCGAATCATTTTACGGAATTCGACCAACAGTTCTCTTGGTAAACGCAGATCAAGGCCAACACTATTTCGCTGCGGGGTTAGCAAAAGACGTCTACAAATACAATGACTTTTCAGTACGCGTTGCCTTTCACGCGGGCATTGTTGATGAATCTGAAAATTTAGGTGACACCATTGAATTCTATTCATCACTTTCCGGACTCTACAATTTTTCTGAATCATTTTCGCTAGAAGCTGAAATTGGCCACATTTCTAACGGCGGGCTAGGGGACACGAACCCTGGTTCAGAATCGTTTGTATTAAGTGCTCACTACCATTTCTAATCTCGCCTAAACAAGTTGTGCCTAGTTCGTTCGTTAAACAGCCCGCTTAAAACGCGGGCTGTTCATTTTTGGCAAAGACTTTTTTAACTTAACTTTCTGTCGGGCAAGGTGCGCCGCCGTTAATCCAAACCGACATTGCCTTAGCAAACTGTGCATGTGTCCCAGGAGCAGGTGTTCTGCCTGGGCCGGGGTTCCATGCCCATCTCACTAATGGATCATCACTGACATGATGCTCAAATTCTTTTTTAAACGTTTTCATGTCATCTCTTCCCCCACGTTGAGCAAGAAAAGAGTTCAAACGTGGGTTTAACCAATTGTTGCATAATTTTGAGGGTGTCATGTCGCTGCCAATAATCATGGTAGGAGGCGGCATGTGCCACACGAAACCTGGCATAAGGTCGTTTGCTGCACCAGGCGGCCTGCCGGGTTCACGCGCATTTTCATCTTGGTGACATCCGCGGCAGTTTACGGGGTGCGTTTCGCCAACCTGAACAAACTTTCCATCTTGCACCGCCATTTTCAAGTTATTCACAGAGGTAATGTTCATAGGGTGGGGGACGCTGTTGTCGCCCACTGTCGGTCGGTGAGCGCCATCTTCAATAACACCGTGACAGTTCACACACCGTGGATGTGTTGCTACATCGAACAAGTAGTTAAATGCTGTCGTTGGGTTAGGATCTTGCTGATAAGCCTCAAAAGCAGGTGTTGATTTAGCTGCTTTTGAAGTGCTAGCGGTCAAATTATTATGGTCGCTATCGTCATTTTTATTTGCAATACACCCACTCAGGACGAATGATGAGAGAGCACCAATTAATAGGACTGTTATCATTTTCATCATACTGCCCTCATGCTTTTAGTGCTGCGGTAACGTGTTGAGCAAGCATGGGCAAATGACGTAGCCGTACACCAATAGCTTGGTACACGGCATTGCCGATAGCCGGCGCGACACCAATAACGCCTGGTTCACCCAGTCCTACTGGAAACTCCTCACTTTCAACAAGTTCAATATCCATCTCTGGAACATCGTTCATACGTAGAGGAAGGTAGGTATGTAAGTTTGTTTTTGAAACCTGACCGTTTTTCACTTCGTTATGTTCAAACAGTGCCAAACTCAGTCCCCACAGCAGTGAACCTTCAAGTTGTGCCATCGCGCCATCTGGATGAATAACAATACCAGCATCAGACACAACCCATAACTTCTTAACCGTTATCTTTCCAGTGCGCTTATTAACGTGAACATGAGCTGCAGTCGCGAGCCAAGCTGGCATAGTGCGTTCTTGACCTGCACTTACGCTATAGCCAATGCCTTCATCAGCACCAAGTTTAACTTTCGCAATCTTTTTCTTAAGAATTTCAAGCGTATTGGCAAGTCGTGTGGCACCGCCGAAACTTTCAGGCGCTTTGCCCCCTTGTTTACCTTTACCATCTAACATAGCAAGTCTGAAGTCGACGGGGTCTTTGTTGGCTTTCACTGCCACTTCGTCAATAAATGATTCTAAGCCCCATACAATCCAACCTTGACCTACCGAACGCAGCCAACCTGGCGTAAACGTATCTTGCGCTACCTTATTGTTAACCGCGCGTGCGCGATGGTGAGACATGGTGTACCAGTGGTCGGCACCAGATGCCGAAAACATATCGACTTTCCCTTCACCGTTTACTCCTGGTGCTAGAAATCCTGGTGCCATTTTTAGTGTTGGCCAGCCTGCCGCTAGCGCATGCTCCATGCCTAAAAACTGATTATTTTCATCGAACGACGCATTAAACAGTGAAGTAGAGGCAGAGCGGGGTTGATCAAATAATGTATCATCCGGGCGCATGAATACCAGTTTGACTGGCTGGCCAGCAGCTTTAGCTGTAAGCAAAGCAGGAACAACCCAATCACCAAAAAGGCGTCGCCCAAAGCCACCGCCAAGATAATACTGGTGAAGGACCACATCACTTTCTGGGACCTCTGCGGCTTTAGCTACAGTAGGAAGTGTTAGGCTCTGCCACTGGTTACCCGTATGTATATGCCATTTACCACCTTTAAATTCAGCAATGGCGTTAAGTGGTTCTAGCTGGAAATGATTGGCAGTCGCTGTGGTGTATAAAGCTTCAATGGTTTGTGCCGCTTTTGTTTGCGCCAGCTCTATATTTCCTTCGTCTACAAAAACGGTGCCTTCCTTACGATCGCGTACAATTCTTTCGCCTTCTTTTTGTATATCAGCTTCAGAAACATTAGCTGTTTTACCGGCGTTATAGCCGACTTTCACCATATCAACGGCTTTAATCGCTGTGGGGTAGTCTGTAGCCAATACAGTAACCCAACCTTCGATAGTACCGCTCGGATCGGTAAGCACTTTATAACCTTTATATCCCGGTAGACTCTTAGCCTTACTGTCGTCGACATTTGTTACTGTACTGCCATAACGAGTCGGAGGCAGAATGGGGCGTGCATAAAGCATGTTTTCCACTTCCACATCAATGCCGTATACCGCCGTACCGTTAGTTTTAGGCGGGATGTCGAGTGCTTTGTAGTCTGCGTTAACACCGATAAGGTGGCGTTTTTTACCCGGTTTAATTGGCAATTCAGCAAGCTCATCTGCACTGAATGTTTTGTCTACTTTGCCATTCGCTACGATATCGCCGTAGCTAATTTTTTTGTTACCTGAGATAACAAAGCCTTTTTCTGCCTTACAACTATCGGCAGGCACGCCAAGTAGCTTCGCACCTGCATCAATTAACACCATGCGGCCAGCGGCGCCCGCCTGAGACATTGGCTTGTAAGTATGGAAAATTGACCAAGAGCCGCCTGTTACCATGTAGCCCCATTTCGGGTCTGTATCAACGTGAACTATAGACACTTTCTCCCAGTCGCACTCAAGCTCATCAGCCAAGATTCTAGCGATTGGCGTGCCGATATGCTGACCCATTTCCGCTTTGGCTATGTTGACGGTAACGTTGCCATCTGTATCCATTTCAAACCAGATATTTGGTGAAAACTGTTTAGTTTCAATACTTTCTTTCGCTGATAACAGAGATGGAATAGCGGCAGCACCAAATGCCATGAATAAAGACGTTTTCACTGATCCCACCATAAAAGACCGGCGAGATAAGTTGATCATGTCTTTCTTTTCTTGAGAGATATTTTTCATGCTCATGCGTTTTCCCCTTCTGATGAAGCGGTTGGATCAAAGTATTGAACAGAAGACGTTGCAGCGCGCTTAATCGCCTTTTTTATGCGCGCGTAAGCCATACAGCGGCAATAATTGGTGCTCATGTGATTAACAATATCTTGGTCGCTCGGGTTTGGATTTCTATCTAGCAATGTCGCTGCTTGCATGATTTGGCCAGACTGGCAATAGCCACACTGAGGAACCTGCTCTTCTACCCAAGCAGATTGCAGCGGATGCGCGTTGTTGAAGCTTTCAATAGTGTTTACGTTCTTATCTTTAGCTAACGAAACGGGATAGGAGCAAGAGCGAATAGCGTTACCATCAATATGTACCGTGCATGCGCCACACATCGCTACACCGCACCCAAACTTGGTACCTTTTAGTCCAAATTCATCGCGTATTACCCAAACGAGAGGCGTATCTGATGCAGCATCTGTCTGCACTCTTTTTCCATTTAACGTAAATTCAATCATGGTTTGTGTCACCGTGAAGTTAATGTTTAATATGCTCTCGCCAAGGCGCTGTACTTGGTTTGAACGGTCTGTTTTGCCTGTTTTAATTGGTATTATTAAAATCTGGCCGCGCTGGCTCTCCCTTTAATAACCCCTCACTCCATAGACGCCCGAATGAACCTTTCGAATTGGAGTTAGACTAATTAACTAAAGGTATACTAGAGGCCAAACTTGCTTATGTGGTCTATTTTAGTTACCTTGTTCAAACAAACAATTAGTATACTTTTAGTAACTAGGTGGCTTTTTTAGGAAAATAGATGGAAAGTGAAATAAAAACAGACGCTAAGGGTAGAAAAACCGTTCTAAATACGTGTACAGAGCCTTGTGCTATAGAGCGTGGAATGCGCCTAATTGGTGGAAAGTGGACGGGTTCTATTATTTATCATCTCAAAGATGAGCCTGTTAGATTTAACGACCTGTGTAGAATGCTTGGCGGCGCCAGCCGGAAGATGGTCGATCAGCGCCTTAAAGAGCTGGAAAACAACGGTATGGTGATCCGCAACGTTATCGACTCTCGTCCAATTGCGGTTGCTTATAGTCTCACCGAGTTTGGGCGCTCAGCGCTAGATATTCTTGAACAGCTAAGAGTCTGGTCTGAAAACCACACGAATGATTAAATATCGCTAGCGGTGAGCATTTATCTCACCGCATTTGCTTTACAAAGTGCTAGACCGACACTAGCGGTAATCGAAGTACTTTTTCAACAAGCTCTCCGGCTTTTTCTTGGAAACCAACAAAGTGTTCAGTAGCTTCATGAGCATCAAGGGCATCCTGAGATTGCCATTTCTCCGTAATAACAAACACACCCTCTTCACATGCATGTAGGTCATACATCACTGCGCCGACTTCTTCTCGGCTTGATTTAACCAAGGGTAACAAAGCGTCTAAAAGTGCATCTTGTTGGTTTGGTTGAGAATAGATTACGACTGAAAACTCGATCATTTTACTGTCCTATTGAGAAAAAACGCTAACATAAGCAACTAAAGGAGCAATGGTTAGCGTTTAAAGCTGACTAGCAACTTTTTTCAGGTGAAAAGCAATCTCCACCATCAAATGCCTTTTACCGCTATGTCGCAGTTAGACGCTATCTAAGCCTTTTTCTTAGATGCATTTTTTAGCGAATGAAAAAAGTTAATCTATAATGACTTATACTAAAGTATAAAAGGGTGCTCATTATCCTTTGAGTGCCACCTCTTGAGGCGACGGAATGCAATTACCGAACGGGGCGATGCCCTATGTTTGAAAAAACTTTTCACTTTTGTCCTGTTGGGCTCGCTCACGTAAGCGTGGATGGAAGCTTTATACGCGTGAATAAGCGACTGTGTGATTTTTTAGGATATTCTGATGAAGAACTAACGACGTTAACCTTTCAAGAGTTAACTGCGCCAGATTATCTTGATGAAGATCTAAGTTACTTAGAGCGCCTGATGGCAGGTGATATCGATGACTATGCGATTGAAAAGCGATATGTAAGGCGCGATGGCGAGCAAGTTTGGGCGAAGTTAACAGTGTCTTTAGTAAGAGATCAGCGCGGCAACCCAGACTATTTTATTTCTATTGTGGAAGATATCGACGAGAAAAAGCGCATCCAGTCTGAGCTCTTTCAAGTTGATGCCTTGTTTAGCAAAATTGTTAGCGCATTTTCTGATAGAACGTTTGTATGGGTGGCGACGCCAGACTTGTCTAAACTGCAATACGTTAACGATGGCTATTCAAACATATTCGGTCGCAACGAGTACGAACTTTACTGTAACCCTATGAGCTTTATTGATCATGTACATGAAGATGATAAAGCACGGGTGTTAAAACTGTTCAGTCAACGCCCTTTGCAGAATTGGGATATTCAATATCGTATATACGACTCGAAAGGCGAAGTGAAGTACCTTCACGATCGCGGAAGCTTGATATTTGACGACCGTGAAATGCAGTCGCTTATTTTAGGTACAGCCGACGACATAACAAGAGAGAAAACGCAGCAACAAGCTCTGATGAGCGCCGTCACTAAATTAGAGCACCTGTCGAAAACCGACTCGCTCACTGGACTTGCCAATAGGAGAGAGATATTTAGCCAGTTAAGTGACGAAATTTCTCGTATGGATCGTGGCCAACAAACGTCAACGCTTGTTTATATAGACTTAAACAAATTCAAAGAAATTAACGATAAATACGGTCACAAGGTAGGAGACAAGGCGCTTGTTGAGTTCTCTGAAAGAATGAGTAGTTTGCTGCGTGATAGTGATAGATTCGGTCGTATTGGCGGAGATGAATTTGTGATCCTGCTTTATGGCACGGGTGAAAAGGAAACGGAAGCTTTTTTCAATAGGGTTGCCCAAAGCGACTTTGAAGTTAATGTAGATGGCAATAAGGTAGTACCAATTGGCTTCAGTGTTGGCTGGGTTGAGTGGAGCGAAGGGATTGAAACCGTGCAGGAGTGGCTAGATAAGGCCGATGAGGTAATGTACGGAAAAAAGCGTTATCAGCAAGTTTTAACCGCGATTGATAAAGCGATGTAGACAGCTATTCCTGAGACTCGATATCTACATCGCTTTCGCCATTCTATTTTTGTCTTTGAGCGAACCAGCGCGCTATTTCCTGACGCTCTTCGTCTGTCATTTTTGTCTTGTTTAAAAATGGCATGTCTTTGGTCACAGTGGTTCTTCGAACCACTTGTGGCGCAAACCTTTCAATATCTTCCCATGTATCTAATACTACGCCTAAAGGCGCGACTTTAAAGATATCGTCGGTTGGCGTGCGCGAGTGGCAACCCACACAATGGGTTGTAATTAAGCTTACTACTCGCTCATTGCTTACTTCAGAACTCGCTTGGGCGACTGCATTGTTAGCCGTTACTTTTTTACCTACTTCATCGACAAGGCTCACATCTTCATGTCCTTCATTCGATGTATGTGATGGCGACTGTGGCCATGACACCCATAGGGCGATTGCTAGCATGGCGACTGCGCCAGACACTAAAATACCAGGTTTAGTGGTGCCCACGTGACGCAAGTTAAAGAAATGACGTATCCAAGCGGCAGCGGCCATTATCGCAATGAGTACCAGCCAATTTTGCGGGTGTTGATACGTCATGGGGTAATGATTTGAAATCATGATAAACAGCAGTGGCAGCGTAAAGTAGTTATTGTGTACCGAACGCAATTTAGCGCTCGCCCCCCAATTAGGATCAATATCTTTCTTATCAGCTACAGCTGCTACCATTTTGCGCTGGTTCGGCATGATGTTGAAAAAGACATTTCCTGCCATGATAGTGCCAATAAGCGCACCAACATGAATATAGGCACCGCGACCGCTAAACCACTGGGTAGACAGGTAGCTGACAATACAAACAAGCGCGACTAATCCAATACCGAAGGCGAGTGGATATTTTGCCAATGGGCTGCGACAAGCAAATTCATATAAGGCTAGTCCGCCAAAGATTAACCCTAAACCTAAAGATATTGCCGTGGTAGGTGGCATGGCATTTACCGAAGGGTCGATAAGATAAGCGCTAGCACCAAAGTAATAAACAATTATGAGTAGTGCGAAGCCCGATAACCACGTGGTATAGGCTTCCCATTTAAACCAGTGCAGTGTTTCTGGCATTTTCTCTGGGCCATAGGCGTATTTTGCGACCTCATAAAAGCCGCCACCGTGAATCGCCCATAAGTCGCCTTTGATACCTTTGTCCTGCTTCCATTTAGGTGGCGTGCGTAGATTGTTATCCAACCAAATGAAGTAAAACGACGCGCCAATCCACGCTACACCCGCTACAACGTGGAACCAACGTACAAATAAACTTATCCAATCTAGCCACGGCATTATTGTTCTCCTTATTTAGGGCCAAAAGGCCCTACAGCAGCCTGTTATTAATGATGTTCTTTTTTATAGCGGCAGGTGCCGCTTATCCACGTTTGGTCGATAGCGCGGTCATCACCTAAAATACTTAAGGCAAAAAACACATCGTCAAAGTCCGCGTCTTCTTTTATTCTCAATTGTGTTAATTCGTCAAACCTAGGCTCAACAACGATAAAGTCAGCAGTGGTGCCTGGGTTTAAGTTGCCTATTTCATGATCAAGCGCATGAGCTACGGCCGCGCCTTGGGTCATAAGATAAAAGCCTTCTAACGGGCTGATGGGCTCGCTGCGCAATTGACTAACCTTGTATGCATCGCCGTAAGTTTTAAACATGTTAAACGTAGTGCCTGCACCCACATCGGTGGCCATAGCCACATGGACCTTGTTAGCACGCGCTGCGGTCATATCAAAAAGGCCACTTCCTAAAAACAGGTTAGATGTAGGACAGAAGGCCACCGTAGCGCCGCTTTCGCCTAAGCGCGCCCATTCGTTAGGCGTAAGGTGAATGCCATGGCCAAACACCGCACGTTCACGCACAAGGCTGTAGGTGTCATATACATCTAAATAGCCGTCCGCTTTAGGGAATAAGCTCTTCACCCATGCAATCTCGTCTAAGTTCTCAGACAAGTGTGTTTGAATGAAAACGTCGGGATACTGCTTGGCAAGTTCCCCTAATGCAGCAAGCTGTGCTTCCGTGCTGGTAGGGGCGAAGCGTGGCGTTAGCGCATAGCGGTTGCGGCCCTTGTTATGCCAAGCTTCGATTAATTCTGCACTGTCAGCTTGTGCTGTGTCGGCGCAGTCATTAAGCGCACTAGGGCAATTCCTGTCCATACATACTTTACCGGCCACAATTGCCATATCAATTTCGCTTGCTGCACTAAATAATGCGTGGCTACTGCTTTTATGAACCGTAGTAAAAACAAAACCTGTGGTAGTACCGTTCTTTAGCAATTGGCGCAAAAATACGTTAGCAATGGTTTTAGCGTGTTCACTGTCAGCAAACTGCATTTCTGTGGGAAACGTATAGTTTTCAAGCCAGCTCAACAGCTGTTCGCCATAATGAGCTATGCTCTGTGTTTGCGGATAATGCAGGTGGCTGTCTATTAAACCTGGCAAAATCCACTTGCCTGAAAAATCTGTCACAGTGGCAGCCGGGTAGCGCTTTGCTATTTCTTCAAATGTGCCAATGTCTTTTATTTCTTTATTGTCTACTAACAAACCACCGTCTTTGAATATAGCGATGTCATTATCGAACTGTGTAGTTTGGTTAGGAAAGTGCGCAATGCTTGCACGAAAAAGCTGCATGTTTGTTAGCTGCCCCTGTAGCTGCTGAAACCGAATGGAGAGATAAGAAGTGGCACATGATAATGGCCGCCATTCTCATCAAGTTCAAATGTAATATCAATGTGTGGGTAGAAACTTTTGCCATGCGTTTCTACAAGGTAAGGCTTGCAGTGAAAGCGCAGGGTATAAACGCCTGCGGCAAAACCGTCTTCAACGCCCCAGTTGTTAAAACGCCCGTCATTATCCGTTTCACCCGAAAGGGTGCTACCGTCAGGTAGTGTAAGTGTAAGGGCAATGCCTTGTGCTGGCTTACCTAATGTAGTGTCGAGTACGTGGCTAGAAAGCGTATTCATACTGTTTTCCTTAAAAACTATTCAATGCGTATTGACCATATTTTTGAAAATACGGGGGGTTAATCCAGCGCTTTGTTAATACGCAATAGGGTTATCTTTATTTGCTCTGCAGCAGCATTGGTAATCTCTTGCTGTGTGGTATTGGGTAGCCTAGCTTGTAATGCTTCTAACATAGTCTGCGCAGAAAGACCGGTGGCACAAATAATAAAGATAAACCCATGCTTGTCTAAATAGGCGTGATTGGCTTCTTTTAACTGGTGTAAAACGGCCTCGGACGCGCTGGCTGTACCCGACTGCTCGCCCGCAGCAATGGCTTTGGTATTTGCAAACTTTTTGCGCAACGAATCAACGTCACCAATCATGGGGTGTGCCGTAAAAGCTTCAAGGTAGTCGTCATCACTGCACTTGGCCCATGCGCTCTTCGCTTGATTAAAAAGTGCGTCCTTGTCGCTGTAGGGGCGTGCTTTTACCATTTGATAAATCCAGGTTTTCGCCGCGCAGCATTGCTCAAACCAAGAAGACGCCTCTTCAGCGCTTAGCGTATTTAATTCTTTAAGTGTCACTGGTGGTGTCCTTTTCTTTGTGAAACGCTGTAACGGGTTTCTCGCTGTATTTGTTACTGTTGCCTGCCGTTACTTCTTTTACATGAAGACGCTCGATAATTTGCGCAGATATAGAAACGGCAACTTCAATTGGTTGCTTGCCAGGGATATCTCGGTTACCTATTGGCGTAAATAGCCTTGCCAGCGCGTTGTCGTCAAACCCACGCTGAGTCAGTTTGGTAATAAAGCGCTTTGCTTTGGTGTCTGAACCAATTAACCCAACAAAGGGGAGGGAAGGTTGCTTTAACGCCTGTTCTGTAATGCGATAGTCCAATTGATGATCGTGGGTGAGTATAATCAGCCAACTGTTCTCATCAAGGTGTCTAACTTCGCTCTCTGGTGCTTCTTCCACGACTTTGTGCACGTTGGCTGGCAAAGACGATGGAAACAGTTCCTCGCGACTGTCTATCCACGAAATGCGTACAGGCAATTGAGCCAAAATAGGCACCAATGCTTTTGCAACATGGCCAGCACCAAAAATGGCGATGTGCTGCTGATGAACGTTACACACGTCAAATAGCACCTTTACCGCGCCGCCGCAGCACTGTCCTAAAGAACTGCTTAACGGGTAGCTGTGAAGTTCAGTGCATGCTTCGCCTTTTGCAAGGTACTCTCGTGCGCGGGCAATGGCATTAAACTCAAGGTGCCCGCCGCCAATGGTATCGATGCTTTGTGAAACGGTAACCACCATTTTACTACCGGGTTCACGAGGCGTAGAGCCTGCAGTGCCAACCACAGTCACAAGCACATAGCCTTCATTACGCGCTTGGCATTCGGCTATTCCCTCATACCAGTTTGTTGCACGAAATGATTGGGGCGCGCGAGATGACTTTGCTGCCGTGAGTGTCATAAAACACCGCCTCGACTGGACGACTGCTGCATAGCACTTACTGCATTTAACACCCGTTCTGGTGTGGCTGGTGTATCTAGCTGCGGATCAACTGTGTAGCCAGATAGGCTAGATATGGCGTCTTTAAGGGCGCACCACACTGAAATAGCCAGCATAAATGGTGGCTCGCCAACCGCTTTTGAGTGGTAAATGCTGTCTTCAGCGTTCTTTCTACCAAACAGCTTCACATTAAACTCTTTTGGCGTATCGCCAATAGCTGGAATTTTATAGGTCGCCATATTTTCACTTATCAGCTTACCCGTTTCATTCCATTTAAGGTCTTCTGTGGTAAGCCAGCCCATACCTTGAATAAACGCGCCTTCTATTTGGCCAATATCAATGGCAGGGTTAAGACTGTTGCCAACATCGTGGAGCACGTTAACTTTATCTACCGTATATTCACCGGTAAGTGTGTCGACAGAGACTTCGCTCATTGAGACACCATAAGCAAAGTAGAAAAACGGACGGCCTTCACCGGTGTCGCGGTTATACTGTAATTTTGGGGTTTTGTAGAAACCGCTTGAAGACAAAGATACACGAGCAAAATATGCTTGCTGCACAAGCTCGGTAAAGGTAATTTTGTGCTCATCCAATACCACATGCTCATTAATGAACAGCACGTCGCCAGCGCGGCCCTCTAGACCTAAGCTTTTAGCAAAGCACTCGGCCAAACGGGCTTTTAGCGTAATACATGCATTTTGTACGGCTTTTCCGTTTAAGTCAGTGCCGCTTGAAGCTGCTGTTGGTGAAGTGTTAGGTACTTTGTCAGTGCGTGTTGCAGTGACTTCAATCATATCCAAATCTAGTCCAAATTCATTGGCTGCAATTTGGCCTATTTTGGTGTGAAGCCCTTGGCCCATTTCAGTACCACCATGGTTCACCTGAATACTACCATCAGTATAAATGTGCACTAAAGCGCCAGCTTGGTTTAAATGCTTCGCGGTAAATGAAATGCCAAACTTAACAGGCGTTAGCGCTAAACCTTTCTTAATCACCGGGCTTTCGCGGTTAAACGCTGCAATAGCTTCACGGCGCTGCCAATACTGAGCGGTTTCTTCTAGCTCGGCAATCATATCGGGCAGAAGGTTATGTTCTACCTTCATTCCGTAGGGGGTAAAACTACCTGTCGTGGGGCCGTATAAATTACGTTTTCTTACCGATAGGGGGTCGCTGCCAATAGCACGGGCAATTTTATCAATCATGGCTTCAGCCATAATCATGCCTTGCGGTCCGCCAAAGCCTCGATAAGCGGTGTGCGATACCATATTGGTTTGTAGTCTATGACCTACAATGTCGCTATCACCCAAGAAATAACCATTATCAGCATGGAACATGGCTCTATCTACTATGGCGTCAGATAAATCAGGCGAGTGCCCACAAATACCATTAATGGTCATGCGGGTAGCTTCAATTTTACCCGTCTCGTCAAAGGCCACATCAAACTCGTTTTCAAACGGGTGGCGTTTACCCGTAACGTGCATATCGGTGAAGCGTGGTAAGCGAAGTTTAACTGCACATTGATTGCGCGATGCCAATAGAGCTGCGATACAAGCCCATTGTGCTGCTTGAGTTTCTTTTCCGCCAAAGCCGCCGCCCATACGTCGCATGTCTACCATTACACGGTGCAATTTTACATCAAGTACCTCGGCAACGAGTTTTTGCACCTCACTGGGGTGCTGGCTAGATGTGTAGATTTTCATGCGATCTTCTTCATCAGGGATCGCAAGGCTCACTTGTCCTTCTAAGTACATATGTTCCTGTCCACCAATACTGAGCGTGCCATGTGCTTGGTGGATCGCTTTTTCAAATGTACTTTCAACGCGGTCAGTATGTTGGCCAAACCGATGTAGGGGACGCACAAACGTTTGCTGCTGGTGGGCAGCTTCGGCACTAAGTATAGGTTTGGCTTCACTCACCTCTACTTTCCCTTTTAGCGCAGCTTGTCGGGCAAGGTTTACCGAAGTGGCAAGCACTGCGAATACGGGCTGGCCGAAGAATTTGATTTCGCCATTAGCAAGTAACGGATCGCCTTCGAACACAGGTCCAATATCTTTATGGCCAGGCACGTCGTCAATCGTAACCACATCTACAACGCCTTCACTTTGGCGAACAGCGTCAAGATTTATCGAGTTAATCGTACCTTTTGCGCATTGGCTTACACCAACGGCAGCATAAAGAGTGCCTTGAGGTTCAATAACATCGTCAACATAGTTGGCGCTGCCTTGTACTTGGCGTGTTGCGCTCTCGTGCTTTTTAGATACGTGAACGACACTTTGCTTGTCGTTTTGTTGCATTGGATTAGGGGCATCAATTAACTTACGCATGCTGCACCACCCGTGTTTCAATTTGGTTTGCTGTTTGGTTTTCTAACCAGAAGCGATGCCACAGGTTAGCTAAAACAGTTTTACGGTATTGGGCTGTAGCGCGCACATCATCGATAGGTGAAAATGCATCGAATAAGACTTGTTTGCCCAACGTTAAACATTCGTTGCTAGCGAACTGCTTACCTTTCAAAACGTTTTCTAACGCATTGCAGGTTGACGGAACTGCTGCTACGCCACCAAAGCCACTGCTAATGGCTTCTACCTTGCCGTTGTCGAGTGTGACATGAAATACGGCGCATACTGCAGAAATATCATCTTCAAATCGTTTCGATATCTTATATGCAGCTAATGCTTGATTGGGCTGTTTCAATGGTATTTCTATAGCACTTATCCATTCATCTTTCGCCAGCATGGTCTCGCGATAGCCTGTGAAGAATGTGCTAATTGGGATCATACGAACGCTCTCGCCGTTATCTAAATGCAGTATGGCATTCAATGCGAGTAATAACGGTGGCATATCACCAATAGGGGAAGCGTTAGCCACGTTACCGCCAATGGTAGCCTGATTGCGGATAGGCAACGAGGCAAATCGGGTAACAAGCTCAGCCACTTGCGGAAATGCATTTAGTAATAAAGGTGCCGCATCGTTTAGCGGTACAGCTGCACCAAGAATAAGAGAATGCTCGCTTTTGGTGCATTGCTTTAGTGCATCAATATGCGTAACACTGATAAGCGTTTCTACATCTTTTAGCTGTTGCGTGAACTGAAGGCTTAAATCCGTGCTGCCAGCGACTAGCTGTGCAGTTGGATGCGCTTGAATCAGAGTCTTCAGTTCTTCGCGAGACGTTGGCGTATGGATATTTCCCGTACCAGTGGGCTTCTCACCAGATAATGATAGCAATGTAGAAAGGGTGGCAGCTTGGCGTGCAGTGAATTGATCATCAGGTGTTTGTTCGCACACCGCCATCGTAGCATCGATAATAGGGCGGTAGCCTGTGCAGCGACATAAGTTGCCTGATAAAGCGTGCAGCACATCGTCGCGATTTGGTTTTGTATTGCTGTGATATAAGGCAAACATCGACATGATAAAACCAGGTGTGCAGAAGCCACACTGAGAACCATGGTGATCAACTAACGCCTGCTGTACGGGGTGTAAGTGTTTACCATCGTTCAAATGCTCAACAAATAAAAGCTGCTTCCCATGAACTGCACTCATTAGCGTGATGCAGCTATTCACTGTTCGATAATTAAGTTCTGCAGCGCTATTTGAAGAGGCTGGTTCCACAAGTACTACGGTACATGCACCGCAGTCTCCTGCTGCACAGCCTTCTTTTGTGCCTGTTTTTTTGCGATGTTCGCGAATAAATTGTAGAAGGGTGAGGTCGGCCCGCGCTTCATTTAATTCAACGACATCGTTATTTATTAGAAAGCGAATCATACTCACACCTTCTTGTTATATTCATTCTTGTATTCATTAATATAGCTGTATTTTTTCAATAAAAGTAGACCATTTGGTCAATTTATTGCTTATAAAAAAAGGCCGAGTTCTAAAAGGCCATGATTTTGCGCAAATTTGATTGGAAAAAAAGAAGTGATACCTTTCTATTTTTCTTTTGCTAAGCACTACGTCGATTTGTTAATAAAGAATAAGGCAAGATTCGTGCAAGGTTTTGAACTATTCGCGTAATTCGTGTTTTAGTATGGTTAACACTCCCTGCATAGGGTATGTATGATCTATAAGAGCATAGCAACTCGTCGGCAATAAATGCTAACCTATCGAAAAAGGCATGCAGCATTTATACTGCCCGTGCGCTTGCAAAGTAGATTGCAAAGGAATTTTAATAATAATGATGAAGGTAAAAAGTGCTGACGCTGGCGTTGGCGCTATGAACAGAAGAAAAATACTCCAAGCCGCTGAAAAATGTTTTGCACAGTTTGGCTTCAAAGGCACAGCAGTACAAAAAATTGCTGATGAAGCAGGACTTCCTAAGACTAACGTTTTGTATTATTTCAAAACAAAACAAGAGCTCTACGTAGCGGTACTAGAAGAAACCCTCTCGCTGTGGAACTCACGTTTTGATAAAGCCACAGTAGAAGACGACCCAGCCGAGGTACTCGCCAATTATATCGCCGAGAAAATGGAAGTGTCGCGAACGCATCCAATGGCTTCTAAGATCTTTGCGATGGAAATTATCAATGGTGCACAAAACTTAAGTGGCTACTTTGATGAAGAGCATGCGCTTTGGATGAAAGGGCGACTTGCGGTTATTGATGCATGGGTAAAGGCCGGCAAACTGCCACCTGTTGAAGGTGAATACTTGCTTTACACAATCTGGGCGAGTACCCAGCACTATGCTGACTTCTCTGCGCAAATAACCCGTCTACGCGGTAAAAAGATGACAAAATCAGATTTTGAAGACGCTACAAAACAAGTGGTAAAACTCGTGCTCGGTGGCTGTGGGTTATCTGTGCCAGAAAACTTCGAGGTGTAGCATGACAGAGTCTGTTTACCCTCGTGATCTGATTGGTTATGGTCAACATGTACCTCACGCTAAGTGGCCGGGCGACGCAAAAATCGCGATTCAGTTCGTATTAAATTACGAGGAAGGTGGCGAAAATTGCGTGCTTCATGGTGACGAGGCGTCGGAAATATTCCTATCGGAAATTATCGGCGCACAAGCGTATAAAGATCGCCACCTCAGCATGGAGTCTATTTACGAATACGGCAGTCGTGCAGGGTTTTGGCGTTTACACCGTTTGCTTAATAAATACGACATTCCTGTTACTGTGTTTGGCGTCACTATGGCTATGCAACGACACCCTGACGCCGTAAAAGCCATGATGGATTCAGGTTGGGAAATCGCCAGCCACGCCATGCGCTGGGTGCATTATCAAGACATGGACGAAGAGCAAGAGCGTAAACAAATTGATGAGGCGATTATTCTTCATGAACAATTAACGGGCAGTAAACCTGTAGGTTGGTATACAGGAAGAACGAGTCCGAATACGCTGAAGTTGATTGCAGAGCGCGACGACATCTTATATTGCGCCGATTCATATGCTGACGACTTACCTTACTACGACTGCCATTACAGCAAGCCGTTATTGATGGTGCCGTACACATTAGACACCAATGATATGCGCTTTGCCACGCCTCAGGGCTTCAACAGTGGGGAACAGTTTTTCACCTACTTAAAAGATGCGTTTGACATGTTGTATGAAGAAGGAGAAGAAGCGCCTAAGATGCTATCTATCGGCCTTCATAATCGCATAATAGGACGGCCTGCTCGACTCGCCGCACTTAAGCGCTTTATCGAGTACGTTAAGTCTCATGATAAAGTATGGCTAGCGACACGAGAGCAAATTGCCCGTCACTGGTTGGAGCTTCATCCTAAAGATGGTGGTGACAAGCCGCGTACGTAGCGTTTACAGTACGCCTACTATATTTGAAGTACAGTAAAGTGAAGAGACGAAAGTGAAACAAATGGAGCGCTATCGCCTTCACTTAATAAAGGACAAAACCATGAAAACAAAACTAGCCATTATTGCCCTTGGGGCGCTAGCGCTGACAGCATGCTCAAAGCTGACTAAAGAAAACTACGATAAATTAGAAATGGGTATGTCTCAGGACGAAGTTGAAGCAATTCTGGGTTCAGCTGACAACTGCGGAAAAACAATGGGTACCATGGCATGTACATGGGGCAATGAAGACAGTAAGCACGTTAAAATCGTATTTATGGGTGATAAAGCCGTTACCTTCACTTACGATGGATTGAAGTAAACGTATATCTTTTTCACTTGCCTAGTTTAATAAGAAAGGTGGCGTTGAAAGCCACCTTTTTTGTATCTAAAGCGTTAACTTACAGGCACGCAATAAGCGCCGTTGAATTATTTTAAATCCAATAAGTATCGTAATAAGAAAACAATCGCCAGTACATAAGTGAGCGGTGTTACTTCTTTAAATTTCCCCGTACCTACCTTAATGCCAACATAAGTAATAAAGCCAAGGGCAATGCCTTCGCTAATGCTGAATGTGAGCGGCATGGCGATAAGTGCAACAGAAGCAGTGGCTAACGCACCTAAGTCGTCGAAATCAACCTGTCGAATCGATTCCATCATTAAAATACCTACCATCAATAGCGCTGGCGTAGTGGCCATTAGCGGGATAACTTTCATTAGCGGTGTTAAAAATAGCGAGAGTAAGAAGCAGACAGAAACCACTACTGCGGTAAGCCCGGTTCTGCCGCCCGCCGATACGCCCGTAGCGGACTCCACATAGCTAGTTACTGGAGATGTACCCACTAATGCGCCAGCAATACTCGCTGATGCATCGGCTGTCATTGCTGAGCCAATTTTCGGTAGCTTGCCTTCGGGAGTAAGTAGATTGGCTTTTCGAGATACGCCGATTAAGGTGCCAATGGTATCGAACATGTTCACAAACATAAGTGCGAAAATGAGGTCCCACGTTTCAGCAAGGTGATCAATTGGGTACCAAAAGTCCATTGCCATAAAAGTGTTTGAAATAGATTCTGGCATGCCAACTACAGCAGAAGGCGTTGCAGTTAAGGTACCGTTTTCAGTGGGGATAAAAGCACCAATTAAGGTGAGTGTTACGATAGAGATTAAGATAGCGCCTGTAACGCGTTTCACCATCAAAACGATAGTAAAAATAATGCCGATAAGCGCTAACATTACTGCTGGCTCAGAAAGGTCGCCAAGCTGTACGAAGGTTGCGGGATTATCAACAATCAGCCCCGCATTTTTAAGGCCGATAAAGGCAATGAACAAACCTATGCCACACTGCACGCCGATTTTAAGAGAAGGAGGTATAGACTCGGCTATTTTGGTTCGAACTCCGGTGAGAGAAAGGAGTAAAAAGAGAATGCCGTTCCAGAAAACAATACCAAGCGCTGCTTCCCATGGAATTTCACGACCAAGACAAATGGTAAACGCGAAAAAGGCGTTCAAGCCCATACCTGGTGCCAACGCAATAGGGTAGTTAGTCATTAGCGCCATCATTAAAGTGCCAATACACGCCGCTATTGCTGTCACTGTAATTAGGCCCTCTACGGGCATGCCACTTAACCCAAGAATACCTGGGTTCACCACGAGTATATAAGACATGGCTGCGAACGTAGTAAGTCCTGCAATGATCTCTGTTCTTACTGTTGTTCCGTGTTCCTGCAGCTTAAATAGCCGTTCGATTACGTTGTTGGACATCAAGAGTTCTCTGTTAGTATTTCATTGTGTGTTTTGTGCGTTGAAAGCAATAAACTGACCAATTAGTCAACTTGTTGGTGTGTTTTGTGCTAACTTACTTTTCAGTACAATGACTAATTAATAGTCATTGCGTGACTCAAGGTCACTAGCCAGGCAGCACAAAGCCAGCCAAACGGTTAGTAATCAACATAGATGAAGTCAAAAAAACCGCAAACAAAACCTAAATGAGCAATAGAACTCGTTTACAGATAGCATTAAAGATAAACTATTACGCACCAATTAAATGCCATTGCATTGTTGTGGTGCAAATAAGTGAGGGGCCATGTCGCTGTCATCAATAATTAAAAACATTCCAAAGGCCGAACTGCATCTGCATATAGAAGGTAGCTTAACGCCTGAACTTATGTGGCGCCTAGCTGAAAAGCACAGTGTATCACTTCCTTATGCTAGCGTGGAAGAGATAGAAGCGGCGTATAACTTTGAAGATCTACAAAGCTTCCTTGACTTATATTATGCAGGGGCGGGCGTGCTTCGCGATGAGGATGATTTCTTTGCTTTAATGTGGGAATACTTAACGCGGTGTCATGAGGACAATATCGTCCACACAGAAATTATGTTTGATCCGCAAACCCATACAGAGCGTGACATAGGTTTCGATATTTTCATGCCAGGCTTTTTGAAGGCGATGGAAAAAGCAAAAGATGAATACGGTATCAGTAGCTATTTAATCATGTCTTTCCTTCGCCATTTGCCAGAAGATGCTGCCTTCGATACGCTTTCTGCAGCAGAGCCTTATTACGAGCACATTACAGCGGTAGGGTTAGATAGCTCCGAACTTGGTCATCCGCCGTCAAAATTCGAACGCGTATTCAAAAAAGCCAAAGCGCTGGGATTTAAAATTGTCGCCCATGCTGGAGAAGAAGGACCGGCATCTTACATTTGGGAAGCCATCGAGCTATTGGACGTTGATCGTATTGACCACGGTGTACGCTGCCAAGAAGACGAGGCGCTTATGGACCTCTTGAAAGAAAGACAAATTCCACTCACTGTTTGTCCGTTAAGTAACCTCAAGCTGTGTGTGATCAATGATATGAAAGACCACAATATTGTCCAGCTTCTTGATGCTGGGCTTCTGGTCACGGTTAACTCTGATGATCCTACGTATTTTGGTGGCTTCCTAAATGATAATTTTGAAGCGTTGCACCAGTCTCTGGGTATTGACGAAAAAACAATTCGTACGTTGGTAGCAAATAGCTTTAAGGCAAGTTTTTTGCCGCAGGAGCAGAAAAACCAGCTTGTTGAAAAAGTTCTTTCAGCCTAGGGCCTGTTGACTTTTGGTGTACGAATTTTGGTCTAAATGGAAGCCTTTTAATCGCGAAACAGTCCTGCAAGCCTAGCGGGCTAAGTTAAAGGACTGTGACAAAGAGTAAAAGGCTTCCATAACGACCCCTTCGGGCAGCGCCTTTGTGCCATCTATACTGCGTTGAATGTTCTCGATTTAGAACTACTAAACCGTCAAACATTCGCCTTGTCTAGATGGCACACAGACCGCTGCAAAAATGTACAACAAAGGTCAACAGGCCCTAGCAAGGCGAGGAGTGGAAGATAGTCGCGTTAGCTTCTGGCGATTAATGCGAGAAGCTAATGTGATTTTACGATTGCATGACTGCAATAGTTTGCTTAATCAAATTGTCTAATTCCGTGATGTCTTGAACGATTTCGCTTAAATCGTCTTGCTTGGCTTTGTTTTCAATAGATGATGCCTTTTCCCGAATGGCATCGGCACCTACATCGCCCGACACACCTTTCATAGCATGACTGTTGAATCTAACAGCTTCAACATCCAATGCGGTCGCTGCACTTTTAAGTGCTTGTTGTTTTTGTTCTATTTGCGCGAGGAACATTTCAACAATACGGTTCAATAACCCCTCATTTCCACCCAGCCTGCTTATTGCGGCATCGCGGTTCCATAATTGTTCTCGAGTGGGCGTATCGTTTGAGTTAGATGTGTCCATATGTGCCACCGTAATTGAAGCGTTAAGCCAGTGTACAATAAATGTTCTAAACAAAAAACAGCAAGTTCAGCCGCTTAGCATACAACGGTTCATAAACCGGCAAAACCTAGACTAAAGACTAATTTTTTTTACGTATCTCGGGCGATACTTATTCTGATATTTTTTACATGGTGTGGAATTTCTCATGGATAATGAGACACAGAAAGTAGTCATCATTGACGATGAACCAACAACACTCTTGTTATTAGAAAGTGCAGTAGAATCTCTAGCAAAGGTTGTTACGGTCTCGCAAAGCGCGAATGCGTTTTCGGTGATAGAAGCACAACTTCCTGATTTGGTTGTTCTAGATATAAGCATGCCTGAGCTATCTGGCTTTGAGGTCTGCAAGCAGTTAAAAGCGTGTCCAGAAACGGCAGCTATTCCAGTAATCTTTGTCACTTCCCATAGCGATCCAGAAAATGAACATGTGGCATTGTCGTTAGGTGCCATAGACTTTATATCCAAGCCCATTGATATTGGGTTGTGCCAGATGCGAGTGAGAAATCATCTCACTATTCAGGACCAAAAAACGAAGCTTGCTCGTGTTAATCACGAATTAGAAGCAGAGAAAAAGCAGCTTGCTATTACTCTCAAATCAATAGCTGACGGCGTTATTTCAATTAACGCAGCAGGGGATGTAACGTTTATTAACCCGGTAGCGCAAAGGTTAACCGGTTATAGTGAAACGGAAGCCCTTGGCAAACCTATCGATGAGGTTATGAATTTAAGAGATGCCTCGACAAATGAGCGTCTTTTAAACCCCGCTCTTTACGCACTAGAAGTGATGCGTCCGGTAGCTATGTCTTATAACGCCACGCTGGTAAGCCGACACAATCAAGTATTCAGGGTAGAAGATACAGCGTCACCGATTATTGATGAGGATGGCCAGCTTTCTGGCGCGGTTATCGTTTTCCAAGATGTGTCAGAAGCCATTGAAATGGCAGTCAAGATGACACATTTAACCAATCATGATCAGCTCACGGGCTTGCCAAACCGAGTTCTGCTGCACGATAGAGTTGTTCAGGCTATCACTCGTTGTTTTACCTCTAAGCAAAGCATAGCGTTACTGTTAATCGATATCGACAATTTCAAGTACCTCAATGACAGCCTGGGGCATCAAGTCGGCGACTATATTATTGCGTCTATTGCAAAGCGCCTTGCAAAGGTTGTTGGAGAAAGCGCTACGCTCGCCCGCGTGGGTGGCGATGAGTTTGCCTGCTTACTTACTGAAATTGGTTCGGGCTACAGTGCAGACAGTATTGCTATGGCGTGTTTGCAGGCGGGCAGAGAGCCCATTGATATAGACGGTAAGGCCCATCAACTTAGCTTAAGCATTGGAATTAGCCTTTATCCCCAAGATGCTGTTAATGCGGAAGAGATGATGCGCCATGCAGACTCAGCCATGTACCGCTCTAAATCAAAAGGCAAAGACACTTTCAGTTTCTTTTCAAAAGACCTGCAGCATGCCATGCATCATCGTGTGGAGATGGAGATAAAGCTTAGAAATGCTATCGAGAACGACAGTCTAGCTATTTACCTACAGCCAAAATATAACTTTGACGATAGCGCAGTATTAAGTGCGGAAAGCTTAGTCAGAATGTTCGACGAAAATGGAAAAGTTATTGGACCCGATGAATTTATCCCGCTGGCAGAAGAGACTGGGTTAATACATCAGTTAGGTAAGCAAGTGTTGCAAAAAAGCTGTGAGTTTGTCGCTAGATGCAACGAATTGGGGCAAGACTTCAAAGTGGCGGTAAACGTAGCTGCTAAACAGCTTTCAAACCCAGGCTTCGCAAAAGAAGTTGCTGAAATTATCAACGAAGCGGGTATCGCCGCGTCGTCTATAGAATTGGAGGTAACAGAATCAGCCCTAATGCACGACTTTGAGCAAACCCGAGATATCCTGAACGACTTGGCTTCATTGGGCGTTACTATTGCGTTGGATGATTTTGGTACGGGCTATTCAAGTCTCTCTTATTTGCGTCAGTTCCCTTTGAACGTGCTTAAGATAGATCGCTCTTTCGTTATTGATATGGATAAAGAACAGCAGGCACATGACATCGTAACGGCAATAGTGCATTTAGCATTAAGCTTAGAGTTAACCATTGTTGCCGAAGGTATAGAGACCCAATCCCACTTTGCTGCGCTCAAAGCACTTGGGTGTCACTTAGGGCAGGGGTATTTTATGTGTCGCCCTATGGCGATGGCGGATTTCTTTACAAAGTTCATCGATGATTGCCAAGTTGCGTAAAGTTCACTGGACGCTGGGTAGAGTGCTAATCGATAGTCTCTTCTTTATAACCTTGTCGTTCAAACCATACCTACTTGGAAGCAAACTAGCTGACTTTTCGATACAAATTTGGATGTAAGGTGTTAGACTTGCCTAAAACGTTGTTATTACTTTGATATTGTAAAAGTAGAAACAACGCAAGCGAGAATGGTCACCTTGGTGTAGTAATAATAAAAGTACCCGATGAATCGAAAAGAAATAAAACCCTACGCAGAGTGTAACGTACTTATTGTGGACGATGAGCCGATGAGTCGTATGCTGCTTGAATCCATCCTAGAGTCGGTGTTTACCTGTGCTACAGCCGAGTCAGGAGAAGAAGCCATATCCTACTGCGAGGCAAACCTTCCTGACCTAGTCCTGCTTGACATGAACATGCCAGACATTAGTGGGTTAGATGTTTGTACCGCTTTAAAAGCCTCGCCTGAAACGAATCATATCCCCGTCATTTTCGTTACATCTACAATGGATATTGAGAGTGAAAATGCGTGCTGGGAAGTAGGGGCGTCAGACTTTGTCATGAAACCGGTTAACGCTTCTACGTTAACGCATCGCATCAAAACACATCTGCAAAATAAGCTTCGCACTGAATTCCTTGAAATGATGACATTTCACGATCAGCTAACGGGTTTGTACAATCGTATGTACTTAACCAACGAAATTCCGTTACTCATTAAGCAAGTTGCGAGAGACAAAGCTACGGTTGGAGCAATAATGATCGACATCGATTATTTTAAGCTTTTCAACGATACGTACGGGCATCTCGAAGGCGATATTTGTCTTCAAAAAGTGGCGCAAATTGTATCGGACACAGTTAAACGGCCGAAAGATGCCGTTATTCGCTTTGGCGGCGAAGAGTTTTTAGTCGTCCTCCCCTATATCGACCATCAGGGCACAAAGTTAGTGGCACAGCAGCTTGTTGAGGCTGTCGCCAATGCAAGAATTCCGCATGGTAAAGGGATAGAAAATCGCGTATCAATAAGTGCAGGCTTTGCAGTTTGGAAAGCTACGGATGTGGTTGAAGACGATATGGCTGCGCTTATAGAAGACGCTGACATTTCACTGTTTGAAGCAAAAGAATTAGGGCGAAACCAAGCCAAGGGCTGAGGCCACAGCCCAATTTCCCATCATAAAAATAGAATTTCTAGCCTATTGTTTAATATCCCGTATTCAAATCCCAAGCTATCATTATAAATGCGGGGCCGCTGTACATGAATTGAGCAAGGCGGCAAGAATCTTGTGGTCTTTACGCTTGGGTAGCGAACCATGGTTTATTTTGACGAACAATCGAGTTTGAATGTGAAACTGGAACACCAGTTGAAGGCATCGCTAACCAGTTTGGTACAGCGAGGCTGCGATTCGTTTGGCGTGTTTCAAGGTTTACTTTTACAGCTGGACGAAGAGACAGTTAATATATTGGTTAAAGCTTCGTCGGCGTATGCACCCAACTTTAAGTCGGTCCCTTCTTTCTCTACCTGTGTGCCTGTAGACAACTGTTTCCCTGTAAACAGCGCTAAGTGTTCTACTGCATTTAAACAATGGTTTTCTACTTATTTTAATGCCGAAAAATACATTCGAGGCCGTGTTCATACCCTAGATGGAAGCCAAGTCTGCTTAGTCTTTATTAATGCGTGCCCGGAACAGTCGGTAAACCTCGACAAGCTGTCGCTGTTAGACGATTGCCTGAGCGTGATGTTGGATAAGTTTCATCTCGAAAAAGCAGAGACCAATCAAAACACGTTGTACGAAAAGTTACAAAGTGTAGCGAACATAGGCACATGGGAAGTTGATTTGACCACTAATGCACTTAGCTGGTCTTCACAAACTCGGCTTATTCACGAAGTCTCAGAAGACTTTGTACCCACATTAGAAACAGCTATCAACTTCTACAAAGAGGGGTTTGATAGAGATGAGATAAACCGCATTGTCTCCCACACGGTCGCTACGGGTGAACCGTGGAGTGCAACGCTTGAACTTGTCTCCGCCAAAGGTAATTCAGTTTGGATAGAAACCCACGGCATGGCTGAGATGAAGCACGGAAAGTGTATTCGTTTGTTTGGGACTTGCCAAAACGTAAACAAGTCGGTGCAACTTAGACTCGAATTGGATGAGAGAAGAAGAGAAGCCGAAGCTGCGTCTAAAGAACGTGGCATGTTGTTATCCCGTATAAGCCACGAATTAAAGACGCCGCTTAATGGCATTACCGGCATGCTGCAGGCGCTCAAGTTCGAAAATAAAGAAAATGTGCGAATGCGCAAAGCGGATGTGGCGCTTCATAGCGCAGACCGCTTATTGTCTCTTATAAACGATGTCTTGGATTACACCTCCATCATTAACGGCGAATTCTCACTAAAATATAGCGATTTTTGTGCGCGTTCGTTAATTGAGGATATCCTAGATGTATTTAAAACAAAATGTGCAGAGAAAGGCGTAAGGCTTTACGCGGTGCTGTCTTTTGACGAAAACACTTATGTTCACGGAGATGCCGCCCGAATCAGTCAAGTCATTACAAATTTACTATCGAACGCGGTTAAATTTACGCCGAAAGGGTATATTTCGGTGCAAGTTACGTTAAAGCACCAAGGCGATGTGCCTATCTTACTTGCGTCAATTGAAGACACTGGTGTGGGCATGAGTGATGAAATATTATCACGTATTTTTAGACCATTTCAAAACGACACCGCCAGTGCCTCTGAAGAGTTGAATGGAAACGGTTTGGGGTTGTCTATCGTCAATCAACTTGTTGGCAAAATGGATGGCGAGCTTGAAGTGCGTTCAAGCGCAGGGAAAGGCTCCTGTTTCGATATTGCTATACCTGTAGAAATGGCAGTTTTAGATAAAGAAAAGCAGAGTGACGTTGTCCTCTCTTCAGACCTGCTTAGCGTTCCTCTTAACGTTTTGGTTGTTGATGACAACGATATAAACCGTTTCGTGCTTGCATCCATGCTAGAGAAGTTTAATTACCTTCCAGATGAAGCCGAAAATGGCGAAGTGGCCGTTCAAATGGCCCGAGCTAAAAAATACGACATTATTTTTATGGATTGCGCTATGCCAGTGCTCGATGGGGTAAGTGCGACTAAGATTATTGTCCAAGAAAACTTATTGCCCAAACACGGTCGTATTGTGGCTGTAACGGCAAATACTACACCTGAAGATAAAACTAATTGTAGCAATGCGGGCATGGCCGATTTTCTTGCCAAGCCCGTGGTACAAAATGACGTTACCCTTCAGGTGCGCCATGCACTAAATGCTAAATCAGTGACAGCGTAGAGGTTAAAGTGCGTTTATTCCGCTGAAGGGGACGTATCTTTTACGGTTTCCCAATGCGTTACAATATAGTCTGTAACCTGCGAGCCGACATTATAGGCGGCTTCTATAGCAGCTCCCATTGCTGCATATCCATCGCCAGAACTCTCTAACTTTAAGTTCTCCGCTGCGCTCAACGATGGTGGCTGCATGGTAAAATTGCTTGCGGTTCTAAGGATAAGCAAGCGGTCTTTGTTGACTAACCCTGCATTGTCCAAGTAACTCAAGCTTTGAAGTGTTGCTGAGTCTTCCATGCCCGAGGTAACAAAATTTCCTTTGCCCTGCGTCCAGTATGCCACCCAATCGTTTGCCCACGCATTTAGTTTTTCGCCATGCCAAAAAGTAGAAGCAGATAAATGCGCACCCATAGATACATTTGGAAGTGCCCTCGCATTAGCTGAGTTGGTGTACTTGTCTCTCAATGCATCCATCGCTTCGTTGTTTAAAAGCTTGGTGTCTTTTGTCAACGAATAGGCCCACTTTGCTAATGGTAAGTTCAGCGCGTACACCTCGCCATTTGGGCTGTTGTTTACGTCTACAGCGTCAGCGTTTTCAAAGGGCGCATGAGTGAAGAGGGGGAAATAACCCGTACTCCACTGAGACGGAATTTCTCTAGCGTCAATTTGATGTGCTAGGTCGCCATCGACTACATAATCGGTCCAAATTGCACTTCCAATGGTGTTATCCGCTGGGTCGACTCCCGCGATCCCTGCAACCAACCAATAGGCTTGGGATAAATCAAAGCGAGGATCAAGACCTAGTGCCATTATTGCTGCTGAAGCGCGCGCAATGCCCATTCCCGTAACCATACCGATTACACCTGTATCAGGATTGGCGTAAATATCGTGAAAGCCATGAGGCAAAGGGTATTGGGTTGTGAGTTTCTGGCGAGCCTTCCACAATTGAAATTCACCAGGCGCGTCGCCTTCGTCGTTGCCAATTTCGAACATACTTACTACAACAACCTTCACTTTCATCGGTGGCTTAGCGTCATTGGCCTTTAGATTGCCAGAATAACTATTGCTACAGCAACCCAAAAACATAGCCAAAATAAGCAAAGCGTTGAAAAAGGCAGACCGTTTTTGTTTAAGCAGTGGATAAAAAGAAAGATGCATTTAGTACTCCTAAAAAAGAGCCCAGCATTATCAAACTGGGCTTCTTATCGAAAAAACTTACAGGCCTGAGAGCGTGTGTCGAACGTTCAATCTACACATGAAGCACGACCACGCTCAAAGACTATGCGAACTTAGAATGAGTAAGTAAATTTAGCATTCCAGTGACGCGGAAGTTCAGGTAATACAATTTGACTACCAAATAGATCAGGGAAGTTCGAGCGGAAATAATCTTCGTCAGTTAAGTTTTTAACGGTTAGATTAACACTCCAATCTTCGGCTTGGTAAGATACACCTGCATTCACTAGCGTGTACGAAGGTAGAGTCACTGAACCCGAGAAACCAGAAGATACTTCATCAGCATTCACGACACTAACACTTGCAGCATACCCGTTTAAGAAGTCATAAGTTGCAGTTAAGCCATAGGTGTTTTCTGGAATACCCGCTTTGATGGCAGAAAGGTTGCCATATGCCGTATTACCGTTTGGCGTGCCCCCAAAGAAGATTGAAGGATCGTCGATATTTGCAAAGTCTTCAGCACCAAAGAAACCAAACTGGAAACCACCACCGTCAAGTACTGTCAAATTAGTAACTTCAATGTTGGTGTAAACTGCTGTTAATACAAGTTGTTCATTTACTACCCAACGAAGCTCAAACTCTGTGCCTTCATTCAGGGTAGTGTTGTTTGTTACAGTTGATTGAGCGTTGATGTCAGTACGTTCTTGTTCGTAAATAGATAACGCAACGTATAAGCTGTCATCCAAAAATGAGCCTTTGACACCGTACTCGAAAAGCTCCGACGTATCGAAGAATCCGCCAGGAATATTTTCAACGTCTATATTTGCTCCTTGACCTGCAACAATCGTAGCTTGCTCTGCTACAGTAATATAAGGAATTAAGCCAAAGTCTGTCTTATATGAAACGCTAGCATTCCATGAAATGCCATCTTCTTTGTCCTCAGCTGTTACATCTTCGTCGCCACCAAAT
Organism: Alteromonas sp. KUL17; assembly: GCF_006538305.1. Classification (NCBI taxonomy): domain Bacteria; kingdom Pseudomonadati; phylum Pseudomonadota; class Gammaproteobacteria; order Alteromonadales; family Alteromonadaceae; genus Alteromonas; species Alteromonas sp. KUL17. Next base: position 279,916 of record NZ_BJKJ01000002.1, on the reverse strand, counting down.
AGAGTAATTCCACCTGGTGTTGTACTCTCTACGTCTACTGAGTCATAACGCAATCCTAGTACGACATTCCAACCATTTTCCCAAGTTAGGTCTGTCATAGCTGCAACACCTAGGTTCAGATAGTTGCCCACGTCATAATTTGAGTAACCAAATCCAGCTCTAGTTGCGAGAAGGCGTCTATCTAACGCCGTTGAAGGACCTGTTAAGTCACGGCGGTCAAAAAATTCGTTTATGAAATCATCGCCGCTTTCAAAATCTGTGTATCGAATTGATGGGGAGAACTGAAATTGTGCGAATAGACTGTCGCTTTCGTATTCAGTTGCAAAAATAACTTTATCTTCTATTACATAAGCATCATGAAATTGTGAGAAGCCGTAAGCATTTTCGTTCAAGTTTTCATAACTTTCATAGAAAAACTGGTTTTTGATTTCCCATTCATCCGCGTAGTAAATCATATCAAAATAAAGCGTGGTTACTTCATTTTCCAAAACGTCATCGGCAGCAATGAGCGTTTGATCGCGGCCAAGTTGTGCGGTGGCTACATCTACCAAGGCCATATCATCGCTGAAACTTGAACCATCTTCAGTCAGTGGATCTACTTCTACAAACAGGTTTGCTGCAAAATATTCAAAATGACTAATGCTTCCGTCGCCGTCCGCATCAAGTGGCTTAGCGTTTCCGGTAATATAGGTGCCGTTGTCGATCAAATCTTGCGTAACACGGTTCCATCCTGCATTTTGGTTACCATCGTACTTGTGATACATACCGCCAAACTCAACACTTAGGTTTTCAGTCAAGTCCATATCGAAAGCGGCTTGGAGCACAGTTTGGTCAGTTTCGCTGTTGCGGTAATAAGAGTCTGAGTTTTCTTGTTCAGCGTAGATATAGTAACCAAGCTCCTTTCCTGCAAGTTTGCCTGGTCCTCCTACTTCGGCAGTGAGAACATTCTTATCCCAAGAGCCAGTGGTGTAAGAAAACTGTCCCGTTGGGCTGTCTAAATACTGTCCTCTGCCTACTTTCGCTGATTTCGGGTTAAAGTTTAAGTAGCCACCGATTTTAGCTGGGCCGTAAATTGGCGAAGCTGGGCCACGTACAATATCAACACTGCTCGACGCACCAATGGGTGTAGGGTAGTTTCCGGGGTTATCTAAACGGCGTACACCTCGAAAATACACTTCCCCAGGTGTGCCGCGCACATCTAGTGAGCCCGCAACACCGAAGAACGACTGTGTGAATGTACCTGGTGCGAACGCGACGAGTTCATCAATGTCTGAAACGTTGAAGCGCTCCATTTGCTCTTGAGAAATCGTGGACGCTGAGCGAGGCGTTTCGAGAATAGATTTGCCAAAGCCAAAAACTGACTCAACGTCTTGACCAGGAAGGCTCCCAAGGGATCCTGTTACCTGGATTTTTTCAACGTCTTTTTCTTTTACCTCTGTCTCTTCTTGAGCAAAAGCTTGCGACGATAGCGCGACCGCAGTAGTCATTGCAAAAGCTTTTGCTAGAGGAGATAAATTGAATGTAGTGTTTTTCATGGTTTCCTCGTTATTTTTAGTTGCCCCTTTTTAGGGCTCTTTTCACGCATTTTTATATGCGTTTTGTTATTGGCAAGAGAGTTAGCAGGATGAGTGCCAACTACTTGTCCAGTTGGTCAACTTTTAACCTTCTCTTAAGTTGCTGAATTATAGGGATAAAAATATATAATGTTGTTCTTATATTGTTATTTTTATGTAAATAAACTCAATCGCATAAATGCATGCACTTATAAGGTGATTTTTAGCGAGCTTTTGCACTAAAAAGAGCAGAGGTTACGCCCGGTTGTCCGTCTATACTTAAAATGTGTGTCGAGTGAGCTGAGTGCTTAACAACCTCATGGTTTACAACGGCTTTTTCATTGAGTGCTTTCGGCGCCCTACGGTTACCTTCTGGCTTTGGGTTGTGAATAGGCTCGTAAGCAGGGTTGTCCAGAGCAACGCTAGTGCTGCTTTCAATTTTTTGTGCACTAGCGTGTGGGGAAGCAAGGGGCTTTTTTCCAGGTAAGGTTAAATCAAGGATGACGGCGGTAAGGCCGGCCGAGGTTACTGGGGAAAGTAAGATATTTTCAAGCCATGAAGGCAATTCAGAAAGGGCTTCTGGTACCATCATTACACCAATCGCCATACCTAGCGCACACGCTGTCACCAAACTACTGCGCCTATCAAGTGCGTAGCTGGCTAATAGCTTTAAGCCACCCACGGCCACCATGGCAAACATAACCAGAGTAGCACCACCAAGAACTGGCTTGGGAATAGCCTGCAGCACACCACCTACAATGGGGAAGAACCCAATAACAACGAATAGCGCTGCAACAAAAAAGCCGACCTTACGGCTGGCGATGCCGGTTAATTGGATAACCCCGTTATTCTGGCCAAATGTAGTATTTGGAAAGGTGTTGAACATGCCAGCAAGTAACGAATTAACGCCGTCGCCCAAAATCCCGCCTTTCACTCTTGCAAGATAAATCGGACCGCTCACAGGCTGCTTACAGAAAAGGCTATTTGCGGTTAAGTCGCCGGCCGTTTCTATTGCACTAAACAAATAGATGAGCGCGATAGGTAAAAAGAGAGTGATATCAAATGCAATGCCAAAGGCAAAAGGGGTGGGGATCGCTACTACAGAAAGCGTAGCAAGGCCGCTGAAATCTAATCCTTTTGTAATGCCAACATAGGTTGCGCCAATTGCCATACCAATAAAGATGGCGCTTAAACGCAGCCAATGATTTGTTGAGGCGTTCAAGAAAACAATGATGAGCAACACGCCAAGTCCAACGGCTAAGTTTTCTGTGCTGGCGAAGTCAGCAGCGTGAAAGCCGCCCGCAAGATCAGTCATGCCTACGTTTATCAAGCTTAGCCCAATAGCGGTTATCACAATTCCTGTAGTTAATGGTGTAATGATACGTTTGAGTTTATGTACAAATAGACTAAACACCACTTCGACCATGGCACCCGCCATAGTTAATCCAAACAACAAAGACAAGACATCTTCGGGTGTTCCTCCATCCGCCTTGACCTGATTTCCTGCCAGTATCAACGCGCTAATAAACGCAAAACTGGTACCTTGGATGGCTACCAATCCACTGCCTACCGGGCCTATACGCTTTGTTTGAATTGCCGTGCCTAAGCCGCTTACAAACAAGGCCATACTGATAAGATAAGGCGTGTATTCAGTAAGGCCCAGTGTTGATGTAACAATAAGAGTCGGGGTAATGACACCGACAAAGCTTGCAAGTAAATGCTGAAATGCCGCGGTAAGTGAAGGAAGAAATGCCGGACTATCATGTAAATCGTAAAGTAGTTCGCTGTGATTTGAAGACATGGTTATTTCCTTGTTATTTCCTTGTTATTTCCTTCATTGGTGCAGACCGAGGCGGCAAACTCGCAGATGAAATCACTGTAGCGTTCCACGTTGCTGTTAAGAGGTTGTACTTTGCTGTTTGCAGAAGGTATTTGGTTAGCGTTTTCCGCTATTAAGGCTAAAAACTGTGTTAGATCTCGGTTTAGCTCAGTAAGTAGTTGCTCTTTTTTCTCGTCTTGTAAAAAGCTGTACTTGATACTGTATTGACTTAATATAACTAGCTCACTCCAGCTTAGATTGAACTGGGTAAACGCCAGGTAATATTCATCTGTGAGTGTGGCATCCCACATCCCTCGGTCGTCGGTTGAAAGTGCAGTGGGTACACCGGTTCTTAAAAGTTGAGGAAAGGGATGAGCGCTCAAATCATCGATGTATTCTAACTTTAGGTTTGAAATTAAATTGGTTTCAATCAAATAGCGGTTATGGCGCATGAGCAAATACGTTGAAGGATCTTTTAGCAGATTAATGCCATGGCCTATTCGCTCTGCGCCTAACAATAAGGTGTCGCGAATATTGGTATCTGCATGCTCAGATTCACCTGCATGAAAGGAGAGGCGAATGGCTGGATATTGAGCTCTAAGTCTCGTTATGGGCGCTAAAAAGCGCGTGGGTTGACCTCGGGGATCGTCCTCCCTGCCAACCAAATTTATCCCTACATACCATTTTCTATTGGCGTCTACGAATTTGAAGATCCAGTCTAGTTGAGCTTCAATGTTGTCAGTAAAACGAACCAAGGCATATTGAAAACGAACGGTGACACCAGTAGCTTTCGCTGGTTCGCTATCGAGCATGTCTGTAATAACTTTGAGCGCTTCAGCAGGGGGAAAGCGGTTCCCATCTGCGCGATTCATAAACCTAACGTTCATTTGCGTTTCTAAATAGCGCACATTTTCTTGTTGATACAGCTGCATGTTTCTAAGCAGAACCTGCGCTGTAATATAGGGGTTTTGAGTAAGCTCGCTTAAACGCTGCCAGTGAAACTCAAAAAACTCCTCTCGACCTTCTTCTGGCTTATCAAGTTCAACACTATGGATAAACGCTTCTTGTTCTTTGTTACTTAGGGCATTCAGCGCTTTATATTGCTTTTGCTTACATTTCGTTAGTTTAGAGTGGGTAGTGTTAGAAATAGTATGAAACAACGGCGCCGAGTCACACTCGCTATGATTTATCTTAGTGAAGTACTGATAGCCGCCGTTTAGTGCTTGATTAGTTGCTAGCTCATACCACCATTTGCCGTACGCCGAGCCTGATAAGTGATGGTGCAAGTCACCGCCTTTTGGAAACTGTTTAAGTAGTTGATAGGTCTGTGAATCGGTCAATGACTGAGTATATTGCTTAAACCAACTGTTTGCGTCTTCTTCAGTAGGAAAGGGGCTTGCGGCGGAATAAAGACCAACAAAGGATAAAGACAAAATGAACAGGGTTCGTACAACAAATGACATGAGCAATTTTTCTTAGCAATAGTTGCTCTATGGTTGCAAGATATTGACCAGTTGGTCTGCTTGGTGATGTGTTTTTAAGTTGTTGTTTTAAAGTGTTTTTTATGTAGATTTGGGTCAGGAACAAATAATTAGGCAATTCGTAAGCCCCATTTTGGTGCCTAAACAAAAAAATGCGCTAAATTAGCGCATTTTTTCAGAGCAGTGCGAACGGTCGTTTTATAGGACTACGCCTTCATCTAACGTCACAAAAATTGAGTGGCGTACTTCATTGTACATTGCGCGGGAACAATGGCCTTCGCCTTCTGTGTCTTCTAGCAATAGTACGTCACCTGCTCCAAACACGTGGCGTTCACCGTTAGACACCGTAAATTCAGCACGCCCTTTAATTATGAAAAGGAGTTGTCGCGCCGGCGCTGGATGCCACTTAAAATCATAATCTGCAGGCGTTTCGCGAAAAATGATCTTATCGGCTCCAAATTTTTCTGAAAGCATGCCGATGGGACCGCCGTCTTTTAGCGCAATCTCCACTTCGCCAAAATGACTTTTGCCTGCTTCATCGTTGTAAATCCTTGTTATTTTCATTATTAACCCTTCATTGAAACTTTACTGATTTGACCACTACGTATGCTTGAGCTTGCTAATGGTTTTATAAAGTACTGACAAACTTGCGGCCACGTCATCAATGGTAATAGATTCTGCAGGGTGGTGACTTATTCCGCCCTTACAACGTGTGAACAACATGGCCACAGGGCAAATATCTGCAATGGCCATAGCGTCATGACCTGCACCCGAGGCAAGGACTCTTGGCTTAATCCCGCTTTCTTCTACCCCCCGAACGAGTGCTTCTTTCAGCTGGCTATCGCAATGTACCGCGGGCGCGCTGTGGGTTTGCTCCTGTGTTAGCGTTATTTGTCTTGCATGCGCAATGGCATCAAACTTTTGCAATATTTCTGCCAAGACAGAATCTCGCAATTCATCATCTTCGCTTCTGATATCGAGAGAAAAACGTGTGCGACCAGAAATGACGTTAACGCCGTTTGGCGCATTTTCAATTTTACCTACCGTGGCCACAACGCCCGGACGCTGCAAGCTAATGCTCTCGACAGCCAATAGCATCTCTGCACTTGCGCACAGCGCATCTCGTCGCATAGACATCGGCACAGTGCCAGCGTGACCCGCCATGCCTTCTACTGAAAAATTAAAACGTTTTGCACCTGCAATAGCACTGACAACGCCAACAGGCAGATTTTCTTGCTCTAAAACAGGGCCTTGTTCAATGTGAAGCTCTATGTAGCCCAAAATGTCGGTACGGGAAATAGCGGCACTGTTTACTGCGTCGAAATTAAGGCCGAAGTTTGCCATGGCTTGCTCTAAGTTCACGCCATTTTCATCTTTTAAATGACGCCATTGCTCTTGCCACTTACCGGTGAGCGCGCGGCTTCCTAAAAGGGTGGTGCCAAATCGCGTGCCTTCTTCATCACAAAAACCCACAATATCGATATGAAAAGGGAACTTGGTTTGCGTGCCGTCAAACATAGCGACCAGTGAAATAGCGGCGACCACGCCGAGCATGCCGTCGTACTTTCCGCCGTTAGGCACAGTGTCGAGGTGGCTACCTAGAATTAATCGCGGTGCGTTGGGCACGCTTGATGTATAGCGCCCCCATATATTACCAACGGCGTCTTGCCAGGTGGTCATTCCGGCTTCAATCATCCACCCTGAGGCTAGTTGATTTGCAAGCTTGTGTTGTTCGGTCAAATAGCGCCGGTCTAAACAGGCTGGGTCCTGGCTTAAGGTGCCTAATGTTTCGCACCTTGCCATGACTTGCGTAGCCAATTCAGCAAATTCTGCGAATTCACCCATTGGTGACTCCCGCCGCTTTAGCCTTAGCATAAACGCTAAGCGCAGCATCTACACCTTTACCAGCAGGTAGCGCAAACCCTTGCATACGAAGCACAGTTTCAAGGGACTGGAGGGTATGTAACACGGCATCTTCTCTGGCGTTATAGCCCATAGTGCCAATGCGCCAAATTTTTCCTTTTAGCGGACCAAAACTAGTGCCTATTTCAATGTTAAAACGCAGAAGTAAGGTTTCGCGTACCTCTTCGCCATGAACACTCTCGGGAATATGAACACCTACAACGTTGTACATTTTGTGTTTCAGATCGCCGAAGGGCTCAAGTCCCATGGCCTGAATACCGGCTAGCATCGCGTCGCCCGCTACTTTGTGACGAGCAATCACGTTCTCCTGGCCTTCTTCTAAATGCAGGCGCGCGCATTCACGGGCGCAATAGAGCATACTGGCCGCTTCGGTGTGGTGATTTAGTCGCTCCTCGCCCCAATAATCCATGATCATGGGCAAGTCGAAGTAGTTAGAACGAATTTTAGGGCCACGCGCGGCTTCATGGTGAGCATCGCGAATGCCGGCTTCAACGTGGTGACGGGTACGCACGTTTTTAACAAACTTGTCGCTTAGTGTAATAGGAGCACTGCCTGATGGGCCTCCTAAGCACTTTTGCAGGCCAACTGACACCGCATCTAATTTCCATGCATCAACGTCTAGCGGGTTCCCACCTACTGACGCTGTTGCATCGCAGTAAAACAACACATCGTTTGCTTCACAAATCGCGCCAATTTCTGCAAGCGGTTGCAGCATGGTGGTGGACGTATCCCCTTGAACAATGGCAAGCAGTTTTGGTTTTACGTCTTTTATCGCCTTTTCAATCTGTTCAGGCGTAAACACTTCGCCCCACGGCACTTCAATGGTGTGAACTTCAGCGTCGGCGCGCTCTGCAATTTCAGCAAGCAAATGCCCAAAACGCCCGAAGATAGGTACGAGGACTTTATCGCCTGGCTCAATTGCCGATACCAATACAGCTTCAATTCCAGCGCGCGACGTACCGTCAACCAAGAAGGTTTGCTGGTTTTTCGTATTGAAAACATCGCGGTAAAGTTGCATCACCTCGTTCATGTAGCCAGTCATTACAGGGTCATATTGACCTACTAACTGGGTAGACATGGCGCTTAACACACGGGGATAGCAGTTAATTGGGCCCGGGCCCATTAGCAAGCGAGGCGGCGGCGATAGTGGAGCAAACGTTCTGTTAGAAGCTTCTTTAGACATGTGGGCACTCCTAGATAAGCACTTGCGCTAGCATGCGCAAGCCAGTGATGATGAGAACAACGGCGAAGATTTTCTTAAGTAAGCCAGCGTCTAGCTTATTGGCTATGCTTGCACCGACAGGCGCAAATAACACGGTAAGCGGAACAATGCAGACAAACCCCAGCAAGTTTACATATCCGTACGTAGCGAAGGGCGCATCAACAGGAGTGGTACCAACAAATAGCAGCGTGAGCGCCGCTGGAAGCGAAATAATTAAACCGACTGCAGCAGCGGTACCCACCGCTTTGTGTGCTGGGTAGTTACAAAATGTGAGAGTCGGCACGGTTAACGTACCGCCACCAATGCCTACCATAGAACTGAATAGCCCAATGCAGGTTGCCATAATCGACTGACCCGCGCGGCCCGGTAGCCCTTTAAATAGCGCGTCTTTCTTGCCAATGAGCATATTAATGGCAGACAAGGTTGCAATAATGCCAAACAGTAAGGTAAGGAACGTCGGGTTAACAGCCGTCACCGCATAGCTTCCGGCAAGCACGCCAATTAGAATGAATACTGCCCACGCTTTTAGCAATGCAAAGTCTACATTGCCTTTACTGTGATGAGCACGAATAGAGCTTACTGAAGTAGGAACGATGGTTGCCAGAGACGTTGCCGTGGCTATAACCATAGCGCTCTCAGGGGACACACCAAGGGCTTGGAACAAGAAGAACAGTACCGGCACGATGACAATACCGCCACCTACGCCAAGCATACCTGCTAATATGCCTGCGAAAACGCCTGTTCCCGCAAGCGATAATATAACCGTTAGGTTATCCATTAAAAACTGCATGTGATTTCTTTCTCTTTAACGTTTGTTGGTTTAACTATTTGTCAGTGTTGCGTCTTAGCCACTAAGAATAAACTAGCGATGTCCAAAGTAGGCTTTGCCGTCACTTCTTGGGTCGCTTGCGCCGCTAACCGTACCTTCTGTGTCGCGAATGATTGCACCAGCATGACCCATGAGTTCGTTGCAAGGATCTACCGTCACCATATCGTGGCCCCGTGCCAGTAAGCTTTCCCCCACATACTCAACTAAGTCACGCTCTGCTTTTAAGTTGTGACTCTGATCGCCCCAGGTTCTACCAAGTAACCAACGGCCTAGGGAAATAGCTTTGGCGATAGGTTGGCCGTGGTACACATGACGAGCAAACAGCGCCGCTTGGGTTTGAGGCTGACCTTCACCACCCATGGTGCCGTAGCTCATGCGTCGACCGTCAACAAGCTCAGCGAAAGCGGGGTTAAGTGTGTGAAATGGTTTCAAGCCTGGGGTCAAATATTGGTTACTGTTTGGGTCGAGTGAAAACGAAGTGCCACGGTTGTTCCAAACAATGCCTGTTTGCGGGCTCACTACGCCCGAGCCGAACTCCCAGTAAAGTGACTGTATGTAGCTCACCATTCGGCCTTCAGAATCGCAGCAACCCATCCAAATAGTATCGCCGTGCTTGGCTTCATGGGGCCAAGGAAGTGCTTTATCTAATGAGATGTTCTTCACCATTTCATCAAGCACATCGTCACTTAACAGGCTTTGAAGACTAACAGGCGTACGAGATGGGTCGGTTACGTTCGCGTTACGCGCAATGAAAGCTTGTTTCGTGCATTCAATAAGTAAATGCACCATATCAGCATCGGTGCTGCCTAAATGCTGAACTTTGTCGTACAAGGCTAAAATAATGAGCGACGCCACACCTTGTGTGGGCGCCGGCAAGTTATAAAGCTTGCCTTTGCTGGTGGACACTGACAATGGCTCAACAATTGTCGCTTTGTAATTGTTAAAATCTTCAAGACGAATAGGGGAGCCGGCGGCTTCTAAGTCTTCAGCCAGCTGTGAAGCTAACTCACCGTGATAAAAATCATCTAACCCTTTTTCTGCTAAATGCTTCAAAGTTTCAGAGAGCTTTGTTAGCTTTAAAATTTTACCTTTTTAAGGGCTTTCCCCTTAATCAAAAACTGAGCGAAATTTTCATCCGCACTTAGCTCGTCAAAGGTTTTGTTGCTGGCATCCACCAAGCTTTGGGTAACTTCAATCCCCCAGTTAGCTTGACTGATCGCCGTATCGAACAATGTACTTAACGGTAAACCGCTTTGCCATTTGTGACTTAATTCAAGCGCGGCTTGCCAACCAGCAACTGCGCCTGCCATGGTTAATGCTGACTTTCCGCCTCGACTCGGTATGGCATCGCTACCCTCGTAGAAAGAAGGTGTCGCGCCCTTTGCTGCTACGCCAGATGCATCAATACCAATCGGCTTTTTACCAGGTTCACTGATTAGCCAAAATCCATCACCACCCATGCCATTCATGTGCGGGTATTCAACCGCGATAGATGCTGCAGCAGCTACCATAGCTTCAATAGCGGTGCCGCCTTTTTCTAATATGTTTAAGCCCACTTGCGATGCCGCAAAGTGAGGGGCAGTAAACGCTATATTTGGTTTTTCACTCATTTTTAATTCCTTCAAAAACTCGGCAACCGCGCAGTCAGGTTAAGCCCAAATCAGGCAAAATGACGGGCGCTTAGGTCTTACTTCCGCTTTCTAGTTTCAACTTGAATGCGATAGGGCGCTAATGTTTTTTTTAAGTGCAACTTAAAAAAACAGGCGCGCTTTACACGTTTAGCGAGTGGTTAGCGTTTTTTGCTAACGCGAGAAGTGCAAGATCGTTGCCTTTTTTGCCCACTAGCGATAATCCGCATGGGGCGTTGTGTAGGGTAAACAACGGCAAATGAAGTTGGGGTAATCCCGCAAGCCCAGCTATCGCCGTGAGTGCGAGCAGAGCGTTTCTATCATTTGCCAGCGTTGTTTCATCGGCATCACATCGAGGTGCTACACCGGGTGTCGTGGGAATAATCAATACATCTATTTCTTCAAACAGCGTGTTTAAATGATTGATTACCACAGATTGTTGCGCTTTAGCTTGCTCTACTTCTTGCGTTGTTATGGTTTTACACCAATTCAAGCGCAACATTATATCTTTGGCGATATCGGGTTGAGTGTATTCAATCCATTCGCCGTGTTGCTGCCATATTTCATTGCCCTGTAAGGTACGAAAGGTAGCGGCAGTTTGTAAGGTTTTTAAATCTAGCTGTGTCTCTGACAATACAATACAGTCGTTGTTATCAGCCAGCGCTGCAAGCCATGTTTTGCACAGCGATTTGTGAGCGGCCTGCTCAAATAAATGCGCTGCTATGCCAAATCGAGGCGAACCTGATATTTCACTTTGTGTTGCGCTATCTATGCAGACATTGGCAACTTTAGTCAGCGTGTTTAGGTCGCGTGTCATCCAGCCCACGGTATCAAACGACGGGGCAAGTGCCACCATATTGTCGCAGGCCACAACGCCGTGCGTGGTGCGAAGCCCCCATAACCCTTGATAGCTAGACGGTACGCGAATAGAGCCGCCGGTGTCGGTGCCAAGCCCTATGTCGGCAAGGTGCGCGCTAACGGCCACCGCTGAACCTGACGAAGAACCACCAGGTATATGAGCTGGTGCCACTGGATTTACCAGTGTTTCGTGGTGCTTATTCTGCCCGTGTAAACTGTAGGCAAGTTCATCAGTGATGGTTTTGCCTTTGAACGCGGCACCCGCTTGAAGCATCTTTGCTACGCAACGATTTGTGTTTTTCGGAATCGCGTGTGTGGCTAACCAATCAGGATTTCCTGCTGCGGTTGGCAATCCTTCAATGTGAAACAAATCTTTTACTGCCAGACCTAATCCGCTAAGCGGCAATTTACTTTGACTTTTTGCCTGATTCAGCGCTTTTCCTGACGCCGAAAATGCGTCATCTTTAACACTACCGTCAAGACTGAATGCGATTTCTAGGTTTTTAATTGCCTGTGTGAACTTGACATCACAGGGCTTCAGTACAAAAGGAGAGCTCACAGCGCGTTACTTATTCGTTATTGTTTCTTTATTCGTCTTTAGATTAATGAAACAACTGTTTCATTAAAAAGTCAAGAGAAACGAACGTTACTTCACTGGGCATTTTAGTACGTACATTATTTTCTGTGAGTTACATAATTGGTAAAGCGCTGAGTAAATCGTTAAAGAACACTAAATAAGTTGCTAAAAGCCTTGAGGGTTTTGCTTTAGGAATGCAATTTCTTCTGGTGTCGACTCGCGCCCTAAAGCTCGGTTGCGGTGGGGGTAGCGGCCAAACATTTCAATTATCTGTTGATGGCGCTTTTCAAAGGTGAATTCTCTTTCAAGGCCTTCTTGTGAAAATAGTTCCAATGCGACGTCGTGGATTGCGAGTGATTCACTATGCATAAACGGCATATACAGAAACGCGCGCTGCTGCGGTGTAAGTACCTTATCGGCTTCAACACTGACCGCTTCTTGCGCAAGAACCAAAGCAATGCTGTCTGCACTGAATGCATCTTTGTCATTGCGATGAATATTTCGCGAGAATTGATCGAGAAGAATTATTTCGGCAAGACGACCGGTAGCCGTCGCTCGCCAAGGCCACAACTCGCCCTTTATGGCTGCTGCACGCAATTTTGAAAATCGCGAAGTGATCGTTTTATCTAGTGCTGCATCTTCCTTAAACCATTGCTCTGGGGAGAGTTCTCCAAACCAAAAGTCTAGCACACCGTTAGCTTCTTCCATGACTACTTGCGTTTTATCCATATCAACTCCAACCACACGCTTTTAGCAGTGAAATTAAATTAATAGGTACGTTTTTATGCATTAAAACCCAAAATAAGCGTTGTGAATTAATACTTATACCCATTTTTAAGCGCTTTAGTTCCCTTTACGCTTGCAAAATAACAATTCTCTGCTATCTGCTCTCTTTATAGTATTGCTTAAAAAGTGTTCTGTGGGAAGGATTAACGCTTTGGACTTTCTAGCTCATCCATTTGAATGTAGATGTCAGTAATAGCGTCGACGCGGTCTGCGGCCTGGCTTCCTAATAATTCGTAGGTGAGGTTACACAGTGATGCAACCAGACTCATTGGAGCCGCGTAACTATCAAAAGGCGAGTCACTGCCAATGTGGGTAATGAGCAGGTGGTCGACATCGTGACGATATCCTTGGCCCGTTGGATCGGTAATTAATACGGTTTTACAGTGTTTAATGCTATTTAAAACAAATTTGAATTGTCGGGTTCTACGACGAAAACCAAAAGTACGACAAGATCATTTTCGGTTAGGTCGATAATATCTTCACTAAGTGTTTGACCGGGCTGGGGAAGCACACGGACCGACGCACGAATTTGTTTGAGCTGCTGCCTAAAATGAAGTGCAATGGGGTAGGCGTTTCTAAAACCAATCAAGGTGACCTGGCCTGCTGATGCCAGCAATTTAGCAATATCTGTCAACGCCTCTGAGGAAGTGCTTTCAAATGTATTGGCCAAATTCTTACTATCATTCTCATGCTGAAGTACGCCACTTGAAGGGCTTACAACAGGCACGCCTTGCTCACGTAGTTGAACAAGCGCCTCTTTAGCTTGCTGATGCGAGTCAAAACCCAGCTGGCGAAAGAAGCGACTGACTGTGGCCTTTGACGTCCCCGTTTTTTCTGCAATTAAAGACGTAGATTGACTTAATACTGCGATAGGATTCTGCTGAATATAATGCGCAATAGCCTTGCCCGAAGGGGACAAAGAGGCATAGTGGTTTTCAATTTGCTGTAAAACGTCGCTAGGGCTATTTTTTGTCATTGGTATCGCCTTATACATCTTGTGCAATTATTTCACGACTTTTGTGCGATATACAAACACTACCAGAGTTCAACGCGTTCACGTACTTTAAAATAGGTTTTTCGAAGCCGATTATTGAAGTAGATCACTATAATAAGCGTTGTTGCTCATTACTAAAAAACGCTTACAAGTTTCCACTGCTCTTAAAAAATCTTATCTATATAAAGAGTTACGAATGCGCATTAAAGAATAAGGCTAAAGTAGCACTTAATTGATCACTCATGCTTTGCAAATTGGCACTACACTTTCATAGACATAAACCGTAAAAATTCACAAAAGTGTCATCGGTTGGTAATTATCTTGTTGGTTTAGCATCGATTCTAGTTAGTAAAGACGTTTGGGGAATCGATTAGCGAACCTAGCATGATCGAGAGAAAGAGGTGAGTTGTGGCAAAGCTGTGGTCTGAATTGATCTTGCTCTTTGTGGTGATTCCCTTTGCCGTTCTCTACTGGATAAAGCATTTTGCAAATTATCTCATGCCTATTTTAGGTGTTATGGGACTTTGTTGCTTAGCTATCTTGTTAGCAGATAAGCAATTTAAACGCATTAAATTGTGGCATTGGGAAGACTATCGAACGCATTTAAAAAGTACGCTAAGGTTATTTTTGCCTTGGGCGAGCTTACTGGCGCTGGTAGTTTACTTTTTTAAACCGGAATTGTTCCTACATTGGCCTATGAACCAGCCATGGATGTGGGTAGCTACATTATTGATTTATCCGTTAGTGTCGGTCATCCCGCAAGAGATCATTTTTCGAACGTACTTTTTCCACCGTTACAAGCGAATACTGCCTTCGAAATATGCAAGGTGGGCCTTAAGTACTTTTTTATTTGGTTTAGCCCACTTAGTGTACGGTAACTGGATTGCTGTAGTCATTTCTTGGATTGGCGGTGGCATTTTCGGTTATAGGTATATGCAAACTAACTCGACGCCCGTGGTGGTTATAGAACACGCTATATGGGGCAGTTTTTTATTTACCATCGGGCTGGGATCTTATTTAGTTATCGCGTCGTAGTTATTTGTATTAAAAATCGAAACACATGAACGCCAAGGAGTGAGGTGATGTTCAGTGCGCAACAAATATTACAACTCTCTATTTTAAATAAGCGAGCGGGGCTTTCTTTCCCACAAACCGACAGCGAACCTTTCATACAAACTTTGCTTCAACAAAGTGACGAAGGTGGCGCAATAAGCAGTTTATCAAGTGCACAGTCGCTACTCTCTCAGCTTTGGGAGAACTTTGTTTATCGATTACCGGGGTTGGCGCTAGGCTTAGTTATCATGGCGGCGTTTATCCTTTTAGCGCCATATATTGCCAAGGTTTTAGTTAAACCGTTAACCCGTACGACCACATCTCCACTGCTGCGCTCAGTCATTCAAAGAAGTGTCAGTTTAGTCTTAATTTTACTCGGTATTTATCTATTTTTGTTCTTAGCTGGGCTCACTGGTTTTGCAATCGCGGTGGTGAGTGGTACAGGTGTGGTAGGGCTTATTCTTGGTTTCGCCTTTCGCGACATCGCCGAGAACTTTATTTCAAGCCTACTGCTTACTATTCAACGCCCTTTTAGAATAGGGGATATCGTACAAATCAACGATTTCACCGGCATCATTCAGAAAGTAACGGCACGTGCGACCACGCTGGTGGATTTTGACGGCAACCATATTCAAATACCTAACGCGACTATTTACAAAGGGGTAATCAAAAACCTTACGGCCAACCCGCTAATGCGTGGGCAGTTTGTTATTGGTGTGGGTTACGATGCTGATATACAACACGCACAGCAGATGGCGCAAGAAATTACGTCAGCACAAGACAACGTGTTAATCGACCCTGAACCGCAAATTCTTATCGACGAACTAGGCCCCTCGACCTACAACATCAAGGTTTATTTTTGGGTGGATGTAGAGAAAACGAGTGTACTAAAAATGGCATCGGTGCTGATGCGTAAAATCACTCAGGCCTTCTTAGAGGCGAATATCAGTATGCCTGATGATGCGAGAGAGCGCATTTTCCCTGAGGGTATGCATATTTACCAGGCTTCCGAGAAAGACGCTTCAAGCGCTCGCCCTTCTGAAAATGAAGCAAATGAGTTAAGTGAAATAACAACAGGCCAAAAGAACGTAAAAAGCTTGGATAGCGAAAAGAATAGTGGAGCCACAGAAAATCGAAACGAAAGGTCAAGTGCTAAAGGGGCTGGAAATACGCGCCCACAGGAATCGAAAATTAATGATGATGTGTCTTCCGAAGCCCATGAGATACGAGAGCAGGCTCGGAATTCGAGAGATCCGGAAGCAGGAGAAAATATTCTTTAACATTTGTTATGTGAAGGATTATTGGAATGTGTCATTTGCCCTCTTTTCAAATCTAGAAGGGAACCGAACATATTGAACGTGCTGCAGCATAGCTAGCCAGAGGTGAGGAGTTGTTAAGCAAAAGCTGGGCTGGTGGATTTGCTCGTCGCGCTATTAAACTGGCGCGACGGGCGATAGATTACATCTACCAAGGAATCCTTGCCATAAGTTGACATGCGCTTTCATGGCGCTGCTGTATTGGTTGAATCCGTCTTGTGACTGTTGCCTGATGTAGCGTTTGAATTCCTCGTGCAGCGACGGCTGCGCAAGCCAGTCTTCCCATAATGGCGCTAGTTTGTAATGGTATTGATTTACCAAACTTCCAACAGGTTGTATTTCCTCAATAAAGAAAAGATAGAATACATTACGCAATATTTTTGCTTTGTCGCTGGCGCGGCCTTCTGGGCAGCTTACAGCATCAAGCTCGGTTTCAAGCATGTTCGTAAGCAATGAGAGGTTTTGCGTTAAGGTTTGTTGTGTATGCCAAAGTGTAGCGGGTAACCTGGCTGAGCGTATAATTTTTAACTGTTGTTCAAGCTCGCTGCTCTCAATAATACGCTCACTATTATTTTCATTCGTAGCCTCTGTTTCTGTATCGCTCGATGCTGTATTGGAAGAATACATATCGCTCAAGAGCAATTCTTTGTTACTTAAGCTGTTGATGTAATAAAGCGCGTTTACGCTAGAAAGTGCGTCTTTATTATTTTCAACTGAGAAAAGACGTTCAGGTGTGTTAAGCGCCAGACGCAACTCTTGGCTCCCTTGGACTAGGTTTGCCCACGTTTTACTGTAGTCTTGTGTCTTTTGTTCACGCCACGATGCGATGGTTGCTGCCAGTGCCGCGTTTCTCTGGTTAGACTCGTTTTCTTTCGCGAGCGCTGCTTCACAGCTTTTGAGTACATTAAGCAGATTGCTCTCATAAACAAGCCGCTGTGATGGCAGCTGACTTTTTCCTAGCGACGTATTGCGTTCGGCAACCACTGTGCCTAACTCACAATCTTGCAGCGCATAAAACTCACGCAGGTTTATATTCACGCCCTCAATAGCGTGTTTAAGCGTGGCAGAGTCTGCAAGTTTGGGAAGCGGGGTAGTAATCTTATCGTTAAACGAATCGGGGAGGGGCGTATCGAGTACACGCGAGAGTCGTGCGGCGTAATCGTCAATGCTCTGCTTTACGGTACTTCCGCCAAAACAGCCTAGCAAAGCAAACATGGAAACGCTGATGACACCAGCGCGGCAAGCGTTTCTTAGTTGCGAAACTTTTGGGTGCCATGGTTTTACTAGGGAAATATTCACGCGGAGGCACCAGTATGAAGTCCGCGCCCGCCATCGACATAAATGATTTGTCCAGTGATGTAAGGGGCTGATGCCAAGAACGACAATGTTTTAGCAATGTCATTTGGTGTACCTAGTTCACCCAGTGGAATACTCGATATCAGTTTGTCTTTTTCGTCCTCGTCCATTTCCCGTTCTGGCCACAAAATTGCCCCTGGCGCAATACCATTTACGCGAACGTTGGGGGCTAAGTCTATAGCTAACGATTGGGTTAATGAGGCAAGACCGGATTTAGCAATGAGGTAAACACTGTGTTTGGGGAGTGGGCGGTCGATATGCATGTCGACCATATTGATAATGCAGCCTTTACTTACCGCTAATGCGGGTGCCAATGTTTGTGACAAAAACAATGGCCCCTTCACGTTACTGCCTATCAGAGATACCCAGTCGTCTTCTGAAATTTCGCCCACCGGAGTGGGGTAAAAACTAGAAGCATTATTTACTAAAACGTTTATCTGACCCCAAATGCCTAATGCTCGCTGCCCAAGTGCACTTACTTCGTCTGAATTACAAAGGTTGGCTTGAAGACAGGTAGCAGAGTCCTCCCGCTGACTATTTAGCTTTTCAGCCAGTGCAAGTGCCTCGTCTTTAGAATGCCCATAATGGATAATAACGCGATAGCCTTCGCTATGAAGCTGACACGCCATGGCGGCGCCAATTCGCTTTGCTGCCCCGGTAATGAGTGCTACAGGGCCTGAGTTTGTCATAATAAAAGCTACTCTCTATTTTAAATCGACTTATATCTATTTACAGTTTGCGGTGCTTTCTTTCTTAATCCGCAGGTAAAACGGCTGATGTAACAAACAAATGCAAGCGAATTTGTTTGTTACATCAACGCTTGTAAATGTCATCTATTATTTGTTTGGCTTGCGTAATGTAATGCGCGCCGAATAATAACCCGTGATTTAAAATATGGTAAAGCTGGTAAATTGGTTTTCTTAATCGGTAATTTTTTTCAATTGGGGTGTGTTGATGGTAACCCTCAAAGAATGATTGGGGAAAGCCACCAAACAATTCGGCCATGGCAAGGTCGGTTTCCGCATCGCCAACATACACAGCGGGGTCAAATAACACCGGTCCTTTTTTATTAAAGCCTGCATTGCCCGCCCACAAATCGCCATGAAGTAGTGAAGGGTGGGGTTGATGTAAGCTCAAGAGATGTCTTACTCGAGTAACAATATCGTCTATATTGCCATCTCCGCTTTTCCATGTACCAATTGATGCCAAGCGTTCTAGCATGCTACCAATCCGTTTTTCTGCAAAAAAGTCAGCCCAAGACGCCATTCTTCCATTGGTTTGTACACTGGCACCAATGTAATTGTCATGCGGCCATCCATAGCTGGTGTAGGCGTTAACCGCATGAAGTGCAGCGAGTTGCTGCCCTAAAATGAAATAGTCATTTTCAGTAGGTTCAATAAATCGAACGTGAGAAAGTACCAAATATTCCATATTGGGCGTTTCATTGGCTGTAATTCCATGGCAAATGACTCGCGGGGTAGCAATGGTTTGCGTGTTAGCGATGGCCGCTAGTCCTTCGGCTTCATGAGATAATTGCTGAGTATCATCATATTTGCGGGTTTTAACAAAGTAGCGATGGGTCGTATCTTTTATGATGTAACTTTCGTGTGTATCTCCGCCACTTATTCGTTCGGCTTTTTGGCAGCTAAAAAACTGCTGGGTTTCATCTGAAATATGCTCGCTGATAAAATGCCACATATTGCACGCTCTGCTTGTTTTAATGCTTTTTTCAAGGCGATTGGAGTGTTGAGTGACTACTTTCCTATGACACACTAGAACACCAGCGAAGAGCCAATCCAGCAACCTTTATCGCCTTACACTAAAGTATGGGATAAAAACGGTGAAATGCATAAATTCCTACTCAAAATCTTCCTAAACGAAATCAAACCTTCACAAATTAGCCAATAAAGGCTTTTCGATATTGAAGTTGCCCCTACACTGGTTATAATCCACAACTTGCTTTAATACTGAGAAAACTCAGTAAGTTCGACGTGTATGCAGTTTTGCAGTACCAATGCGCTGTATTTTTATGCTGCTTCAAATAAAGCAAGTTTCGAGTGCTATAAAGCACGATTAAATTTTCAAAAATATGCATGTGGCGCAGAGTAGGCGTCACCACTGTAAAGGAATTAAAATGCCTGTAATTACCCTTCCTGATGGAAGCCAACGCGCTTTCGATAACGCTGTTTCTGTACTAGATGTTGCAAATGATATTGGCCCTGGTTTAGCCAAAGCAACCATTGCAGGAAAAGTAAACGGTGAGTTAGTTGACGCCGTTGATATGATTGACGCGGACGCACAACTTCAAATTATTACTGCAAAAGACGATGAAGGTTTAGAAATTCTTCGTCACAGTTGCGCGCACTTGTTAGGTCACGCTATCAAACAACTTTGGCCTAACACCAAAATGGCTATCGGCCCAGTTATCGACAACGGTTTCTATTACGATGTTGATATGGAAGAAAGCCTAACCCAGGAAGATTTAGCCAAACTAGAAAAGCGTATGCTTGAACTGGCTAAAACTAATTACGACGTGGTTAAGAACAAAGTGAGCTGGCAAGAAGCACGCGATGCATTTGAAGCGCGCGGTGAAAGCTACAAAATGGAAATTCTTGATGAGAACATCAGCAAGGACGACCGCCCAGCACTGTATCACCACGAAGAATACACAGATATGTGTCGTGGCCCTCACGTGCCAAACATGAAGTTCTGCCATCACTTCAAACTGATGAAAGTGGCAGGTGCTTACTGGCGTGGCGATAGCGACAACAAAATGCTTCAGCGTATTTACGGTACTGCGTGGGCAGATAAGAAGCAGCTTAAATCTTACCTACAGCGCTTAGAAGAAGCTGAAAAGCGCGACCACCGTAAAATTGGTAAAGCACTTAACCTTTTCCATTGGCAAGAAGAAGCGCCGGGTATGGTGTTTTGGCACAACGACGGTTGGTCAATTTACACCGAGCTAGAAAGCTACGTGCGTAAGAAGCTTCGTGAATACGATTATGACGAAGTTAAAGGCCCATTAATGATGGACCGCTCGCTTTGGGAAAAATCAGGTCACTGGGACAAGTACGCTGAAAACATGTTTACGACTGAATCTGAAAAGCGTGAATATGCCGTTAAGCCAATGAACTGCCCAGGCCACGTACAGATTTTCAACCAAGGTTTGAAATCGTACCGCGACCTGCCTCTTCGTATGGCTGAGTTTGGCTGCTGTCACCGTAACGAACCATCGGGCGCACTACACGGTCTAATGCGTGTTCGTGGCTTTACGCAAGACGATGCTCACATTTTCTGTACTGAAGAACAGATCTTAGAAGAGGTGAGTGGCTGTATTAAGATGGTGTACGAGACATACGCTGCGTTTGGTTTCGAAAACATCAAAGTTAAGTTGTCTACTCGCCCAGAAAAGCGCGTAGGTGCTGACGAGATTTGGGACAAATCAGAAGCTGCGCTTGCAGATGCACTTAAAGCCAATGACATCGAGTTCGATTATCAGCCTGGAGAAGGTGCGTTCTACGGGCCGAAAATTGAGTTTACACTGCACGATTGCTTAGACCGTGCATGGCAGTGCGGAACCGTACAGCTAGATTTCTCAATGCCAGGTCGCTTGGGCTCTACTTATGTAGCAGAAGATGGCGAACGCAAAGTGCCGGTTATGATTCACCGCGCTATTTTAGGTTCACTAGAACGCTTCATTGGAATTTTGACCGAAGAATTTGCAGGTTTCTTCCCACTCTGGTTGGCACCTCAGCAGGTTGTGGTAATGAATATTACCGACAAACAAGCTGAATATGCCTCAGATTGTGTAAAAAAACTGCAAGAATTAGGTTTTAGAGCAAAGTCTGACTTGCGAAATGAGAAGATCGGCTTTAAAATCCGCGAGCACACTTTGAAGCGTATTCCGTATATGCTAGTTGTGGGCGATAAAGAAATGGAAGCGGGCGAAGTAGCAGTACGCTCTCGTCGCGGTGACGACCTAGGCAAAATGCGCCTGGAAGACTTTATTGCCATGGCTCAACAAGAAGTTGTTGAAAAGACGATTAAGTAGTTGAGTAAATTGTGTATAATGCACAATTAAGGTGTCTGCTTTTGGTTTTACTTTGGGTCAACCGACCTCCCAAAAGCAGACAAAAGAATTAAATGTTTGGAGGAATAGCACATTAAAGGCGCTAACAACAAGGCTCAGGGCGACAAAGCCCGCATTAACGATGAGATTAAAGCCAGAGAAGTAAGATTAATTGGCAAAGACGGTGAACAGGTTGGTGTGGTTTCTCTAGCAGAAGCTACTCGTAACGCAGAAGAAGCGGGCCTAGATCTAGTAGAAATCAGTCCGAATGCCGAGCCGCCAGTCTGTAAAGTTATGGACTATGGCAAATTCCTCTTCGAAAAAAGTAAAGCTCAAAAAGAGCAGAAGAAAAAACAGAAGCAAATTCAGGTCAAGGAGATTAAATTTCGCCCTGGCACTGATGAAGGCGATTACCAGGTCAAACTGCGCAACCTGCGTCGCTTTCTTGAAGGTGGTGATAAAGCCAAAGTTACGATCCGCTTCCGCGGTCGTGAAATGGCGCACCAAGACATCGGTATCGATCTACTAAACCGCGTTAAAACCGATTTAGAAGATATCGCTACATGCGAGTCTTTCCCACGCCGTGTGGAAGGCCGTCAGATGATCATGGTGCTAGCCCCAAATAAGAAGTAGTAATGGTCTAAAGTTTTAAGGAATCTGCACCCTTAAACACCTTGCTGCTAAACATTAACCGGTATGAAGTGACTGCAACACGAAAAATGCCGATATTAAACAATGCGGAGTTTTAGCAATGCCTAAAATGAAAACTGTAAGCGGTGCCGCCAAACGTTTTAAGAAAACGGGTTCTGGCCGCTTTAAAAGCAAACAGTCTCACTTACGTCACATTCTGACTAAGAAGAGCTCTAAACGTAAACGTCACCTTCGTGGCAAAAAACTGGTTCATGACTCTGATACCAAATTGGTTCAGCGCATGTTGCCTTACGTATAAGACTTAGGAGACTGATTAATGGCTAGAGTAAAACGCGGCACTATCGCACGTGCTCGTCACAAAAAAGTCCTCAAGCAGGCAAAAGGTTATTACGGCGCACGTTCACGTGTATATCGCGTAGCGGTACAAGCTGTAACTAAAGCTGGTCAATATGCTTACCGTGACCGTCGTCAGCGCAAGCGTCAATTCCGTCAACTATGGATTGCACGTATTAACGCTGCTGCTCGTCAAAATGGTATGTCATACAGCCGTTTCATTAACGGTTTGAAGAAAGCGTCTGTTGAAATCGATCGTAAGATCCTTGCCGACATCGCAGTACATGACAAAGCAGCTTTCAGCGCACTAGTCGAAGCGGCTAAAGGCGCATTAGCTTAATTATTAACTAATTAAGTTTAAGTTCTTTCGGAAAAAGGCGAGCAGGATGCTCGCCTTTTTTCGTTTTTGGGGTTTAGATAAAACACTCTCTTTAAAGCAAATTTACCTTGTCGCTAATCTTGTATTCCTTCAGTCGGCGAATATAAACAACTTACTGAAAGCGTTGCTGCAAATATTTACTAATTTCCGGCGACTCGTACAACCAAATATCTTTTTCAGGGGTTTGTATGCGTAGGCAAGGGGCTTGCACTTTTCCACCGCCTTGCGCCAATTCATCACGATACGGGAACCCGTTCGATACGTTGCGTTTACTAATAGGCAAATTCATTTTGTATATAGCGCGGCGTGCTTTAATACAAAAAGGGCAAGCAAAAAATTGATAAAGTGTTAATTCTTGTACGGCTTTTTCGACTTGCTGTTGCTCTCGTGGCAATCGCTTAAGTTTTCTGCCACGAGTAATTAAATCAAGCAAGGCGATAACACCGCCAAGTGCGTTGCGAATTAGAGAAATAAATAAGCGCAATTTTGTGTCTTTTTAGGTTAGATATAAAGCGGCGCAGTATAGCAAAAATTCTATATAAGATCTTATATGGAAGAAATTGCGATTAAGCGGCAAGTGCAAGGGCATAGCAATAAAGTAAATCACAACGACCGATACGGATAAGTTAACGATTAATTTAAGCGATAGCGCCTTTTTCTAAACAGCAACGCCCTCCAGGCTCATTTAGAGGTTTTCTTATCTCGGGTGGAAAAACAGTTACTGTGGTTTCAATTGCATTAAAGACAGGCCGGTAACTAGCTGTATGTCGTCATCGATAGTGACACTGGCGCTGCTGCAAACCGCAATTAAGTGGTTTGACGGTGTAGTGTTAGTTACGGGCATAAAAAAAGCGGCAGACAGCCGCTTTTGGGAAATGTTAGTTTACGTTATCAATAGGCGTTCTTATTAATAAAGCCATTGAATACAGTCATAAACACAATTTTGATATCAAACCACACTGACCACCTATGAATGTAATCTAGGTCGTATTCTACACGCTGAACCATCTTGTTAACTGTTTCAGTTTCGCCACGTAAACCATTAACTTGGGCCCAACCCGTAATGCCAGGTTTAACCTTGTGGCGTAACATGTAACCTGTGATTATCTTGCGATATTGTTCATTGTGGGCAACTGCATGGGGGCGTGGTCCGACGATAGACATACGGCCTTGTAGAACATTTATAAATTGTGGAAGTTCGTCTAAAGAGGTTCTTCTTAAGAAACCACCAATTTTTGTTAAACGCGCGTCGTTTTTAGTAGCTTGTTTTACAACTGCACCATTATCTTGCGTAGTCATAGATCGGAATTTGTAAACCGTAATTTGTTTACCATCTAATCCGTAACGCTTTTGTTTGAAAATTACGGGTCCTTTTGAAGTAAGCTTTACTGCTGCTGCAATACAAAGCATTGGCATAGATATCATCATCAATATCAACAAGCTTAAAACAATATCTTCAAAACGTTTTAATATATCATTGGCCCCTTGAAATGGCGTATCGTAAACACTGAGTGCTTGTACGTTGCCAACAGTTTGCCAACGAGCATTCAACAGGTTATACATGAAGAAGTTTGGCACGACATAAACGTTTGCTGTGGTGTCACTGCATTGCTCTAAAATTGAGCGAATTCTATTCTCTGCGCTCATCGGCAGTGCAATGTATATATAATCAACTTCATTTCGTTTAGCCATTTCTATGGCCTGTTCAATGTTTCCCAATACAGAATTTTGCATTTCGTGAGGAAGACGACTCGCGTCTCTATCATCGAACAAACCGTTGAAGCGGATACCAAGGTGTTCGTTCTGCTGTATCTGAAGAGCGACATTTGCACCAAGGTGCGTTGCACCAATAACAATCGAGCGCCTAGAGTTCATCCCACTTTTTCTTATATGGAATAGAAATTTACGCATTACGAACCGCCAAGCAATCAGGCCTACAAACGATGTCGCAAACCATGCCAAGACTATGAAAGGAGGGGTATTAATATTCTGAACAAAAAAGTACCCTATCGTTAATGTGCCTAGAATACTCAGAGCCCACGTTATCGCAGCAGCTCTTAGCATTTCAGGTGTGCGATGACCGCGCCAAGAACGATAAAGTTCAACACCTTCAGCGGATATTTGAAAACAGATAACGTTTACGAATAAGAGAATTAAGCTAGTTGGGTCTATAGTAGACTCAAAATAGGCAGCACAAGAATAATATAGTAGCGTAACCAACGACAAATCAATTA
Source organism: Alteromonas sp. KUL17 (assembly GCF_006538305.1). Taxonomy (NCBI): domain Bacteria; kingdom Pseudomonadati; phylum Pseudomonadota; class Gammaproteobacteria; order Alteromonadales; family Alteromonadaceae; genus Alteromonas; species Alteromonas sp. KUL17. The sequence goes on along the minus strand of NZ_BJKJ01000002.1, from coordinate 254,855 downwards.
ATCGATAAATCGTTGAAAATCCGCTCTTATTTCGTACCACAAGGCCGTCACTGGCGCTAGAATCAACAGGGTGTGACTTTAAAGCTTTATTAGATTCTACTTGATTGTCCATTGGAAGAGTCTCTAAATCGATATGATGAAAGATACTAGGTTCACTGGCTATAACTCCAAAAAAAAGCACTTCTGGCGGAATCTAAAAAGTTGCAAATTAACACCTAGCAAAGTAATTTAAGCAAAGAATGTGCCCATAAAGGAAAAAGTATGGTTTAAAAAACGCTTGGCTTCTGATTTGAGGCTATACCCTCCGCATGTGACTTCCGTCCCTCAAATCGTAATATACTAATGATATTGTATCCCCATTGTAATTTTATTACAAAATAAGCTTTATGGTTTTTTTAATATTGGTATCATTGTGGCAACTATCGAGTACTGGAAAACGCAACCTTGAAACTCAACTTTGAGTCAATAAAGTTGAAATAATTTGTTGTTAAAGTATTCGTTCTTTATGGCATGAATTTAGCTTCTGCTGTATTGAAGCTTAATTAATCTCTTATATCGTATATGCATACCTTTTAAAGTTCAGAAGGTTTTCTTGGCCGTACGCTTGCGTTCACGATGTATTTTGCGAGGTCCTTGCCGACCCTTATAACGATATTTAGAAACATCTAAGTCAATTTCAGCTATTTTGACTAGCAAAATGAGAGTAGGGAAAGGAAATGAAAAATCAGAATAAGCTATTGCTATCTGGGGTGGCCATGTGCGTTGCCAGTTGTGTAGCAGCTCAAGAGCAAGGAAGGATTGAAACAGGACGATTCGACATTATACCTTCTCTTAACACTTCTATGAGCTACGTAGACAATGTTGCTCGTGCAGCCGACGGGCAAGCGAAAATATACAGTTGGCGCTCAATTTTATCTCCTGAAATTATTGCTGCCACAGAGGTTGATGGAAACCCTGTACAATTCGGTTATCGATTAGAACGCGGTACCTACTTTTCAAGTAGCGCTGACGACTACACGGATCACTTCATCGAAGCATTAACTGATTACGAGTTAAACAGTCGGCACGCAATCAACGCGCTTTTACGGTATGAAGATGGACATGAGGACCGAGGTACAGGCTTTTCATTAGGCGGGGGAAGTGGCTTAACTTCACCTGATACTTATAAAAGTATGTTCTATGGAGCTGAGTACATATATGGGAGCGTGACTTCTGTCGGTGAAGTTGTAGTAAAGGCTGATAGAACGACTCTCGATTACGATCGCGGTGAATTTGCGTACCTCATTAGAGACAGAGCAACGAATAGAGTTGGGGCAGAATTCAATTATCAGATTGCTCCTTCAACCGAACTAGTTTTTGATTTCACACGTTCATTTATACGCTATGACAATAATTTGCTTGAGAACTCATTAGAAAGTAACGAGAACCGTCTTTTAGTTGGTATTGCGTGGGAGAACACAGCTGCAACTTCTGGCTATGCAAAAATTGGATATAAAGAAAAAGAATTTGCAGCAAGCAACCGGGATAATTTTTATGGAACTGACTGGGAAGTAGGTATTGAATGGCAGCCACTCACATACTCAACCGTAAACTTCTCTACCTCCGCAGATACTAATGAAACGAATGGTGAGGGTAGTTTAATCCGCGGTAGAAACTACAGATTATCTTGGACACACCAATGGCTTGAACGCTTAAGTAGTAGCTTGCGGTACGCAAGAGAAAACAATGAATATATTGTTGATGATGAAGACTTTACCAATCGAGATGACAAATTGTCTATTTACGCGGCGTCTTTGAATTATGAAGCTAGAAGGTGGTTAAGCTTTTCACTGTTTTACAGAATTGAAGACAGAGACAGTAATAGAGAAGCAATCAATTTCGACCAAAGTGTGGTCGGTGTGTCAGCTGAGGTTACATTGTGATAAGCAATATAAAAAAAATATCTTTCCTTACTCTAGCCATATTTTGGAGTGTTTTTGCTTGGGCTCAAGAAGGGAATTTAAGCATGAGCCAATACCAGCTTGGTTCTGGCGACCGAATAAACATTAGCGTTTTTGGTCAGGATGACCTTTCAATGGAAATTCGCTTGCCCGATGTCGGCACTATAAATTACCCATTTCTTGGAGAATTAAAGCTTGTAGGTATGACCGCTGCGGAAGTGGAGAGCTTAATTTACGAAGGCCTCTTAGGAGATTATTTAGTAAACCCATCCGTTTCCGTTTCAATAGTTGAGTATCGCCCATTCTTTATAGATGGTGAAGTAAAGCGCCCCGGCGGGTATCCATACCAGCCCGGCCTATCTGTTAATAAAGCTGCTGCACTGGCAGGTGGTTATACAGAGCGTGCTAATAGGGATAAAATAACGATAGTACGCGAAAGCGATGGACAACAGTTTGAATTTAGTGTCTCGGTTACAGATATGATCCAACCAGGTGATATCGTAACTGTAAACCAGCGCTTCTTTTAAAATATAACTATTTTGTGAGCTAACTAAATGGCAGTAAAAATTACGGAAGATACAGATAATAACGAGCTCATTGACTTAGGGCACTATCTGGGGATTATTAAACGGTACAGCTTAAGAATATTACTGTTGGCTATTGCTTTTACAGTATTAGTCACGATCCTAGTTATGAAGATGACGCCCCTTTATACATCTTCTACAACCCTGTTAATAGAAGCTGAAAAAGCCAACGTAGTATCTATCGAAGAAGTATATGGGATAGATACTAAAAGCAAAGACTACATGGCAACTCAGTTTGAAGTGTTGAAGTCGCGTCAAATTGCTGAGAAAACGGTCGAAAGTCTGTCTCTGTATGACAACGCTGATTTTATGCCCGAGGAAAATGAGACACCTTTCGTTTCCGACTTAGCCGAGATGTTTCCATTTCTACCTCAAAAAGAGAAAGTGGAACTAACTGAAGAGCAAAAAGTTGCTAAGTTAAAGCGAAAAGCCACTCACCTACTTATGAGTGCTACAGACGTGTCTTTATTAAAAGGTACTCAGTTAGTAAGAATATCCGTAACTACTGAAAAGCCTTCTTTATCTGCGCTTATTGCTAACACTATTGCCGAAGTTTATATAGAACACTACCTTCAAGCTAAGCTAGATATGACAGCTAAGGCTACATCATTTCTTACTGACAGTATTGACGGTTTGAAAACTAAGCTAGATGTTGCAGAGCGCAATCTCGTCAGGTTCTATGAAACTAACCAAGTTGTTAATATCGATGGCGTAGTAGGGCTTGCGTCCGACGAACTTGAAAGACTCAATATCCAGCTTTCTGAAGCGGAAGTAGAGCTTAAGTTAAACAGTGTTATTTTTAACCAGATTAAAGATAGTAAAGCGATTGAAGATGTTGCCAGAATACCTGAAGTCTTGAATCACCCTGCTGTAAGGGACGTTAGAAGAGACGAAGGTAAAGCACTGACGAGAGTAAGTGAGCTAAGTAAGGTCTATGGCCCGAAGCATCCTAAAATGATTGCGGCCAATGCTGAATTGACAGCAATTAGAGATACGCTAAATACCCAAATAACAGATTTAATCAGCAGTATCACGACCCAGTACGAATCATCGAAACAAAAAGTTGCTCAATTACAAAGAGAAGTCGAAACGTCTAAAGCAGCGTTCAGGTCACTGGCCGAACTGGATAACAAACGTAAGGCTTTAGAGCGAGAAGTAGATATTAACCAGCAGCTTTACGATTCATTTTTTACTCGATTAAAAGAAACTGATGAGCTTGGTGGCTTAGAATCAGCCAATGCGCGCGTACTTGATACTGCGCTACCTAGCTATACGCCTTCTAAACCCAATAAAAAGCTATTTATTGCTGCTGCTTTTGTGCTGAGTTTAAGTTTTGGTATCGCGCTTGCCATTGTTATGGAAACGCTTAATAGTGGTATTCGCTCTGTAGACGATGTAGAGAAGAAGATAGGGCAGCGTATGCTTGGGTTAATCCCTTGGCTTGCCCATAAGAAAAAGACGGATTTACCTATTCGTACGTTTTTCGATGGTAAAAAACATCAATTTGCCGAAGCGGTTAGAACATTGCGAACAAGCCTTTCTCTATTGAACATTGAAAAAGAAAACCAAGCAATTCTGGTTACGTCAAGTGTTCCCAAAGAGGGTAAGACCACAGTATCTATTAACTTAGCTTTTGCTTTGGGGCAGCTAGATAAGACTATCTTAATTGATGCTGATTTACGTCGCCCGAGTATAGGTAAACAATTTAATATTCCTAGCTATCAACCTGGTGTAGCGAATCTAGTATTGAAATCGCATAGTTTTGAGGAGTGTTTGGTTCGAGATGAAGAATCAAATATTGATATTCTCTCGGCTGGGACTATACCTTCAAACCCGCAGGAGCTATTAGCAGACAAAGGGTTTGAAGAGCTTATTACCAAGCTTAAGTCTGAGTATAAATATGTGGTTGTAGATACGGCACCTACGCAGGCAGTGAGCGATTCTATGATCGTAGCAAACTCCTGTGACTCGGTTATCTACGTTGTTAGGGCTGACAGTACAAGTGACAAGGTAATCAATAATGGCTTATCTAGATTCCTGCAAGTGGGCCACCGTCTTGATGGAGTGGTACTGAATCAAGTAAACTTGCGCAAATCAGATGTAGCACAAAGGTACGCAGGCTTTTATGACCAATACGGATATACCAGTCAGAAAAGCAGCTAAGAAAATTATTGATAGATCTTCATAGTCATATACTTCCTGGCATCGACGATGGTGCCAGGACTTTAGACATTGCTCTTGAAATGGCTCAGCAGGCTGTAACCTGCGGTATTAGCCATATGGTATGTACCCCGCACATACATAGGGGCTACTTTGATAATTCTCAAAGCTCAATAGAAGCCGCTTTCAACTCTTTCAAAGAGCACGTTAAACGTGAGTTAATTCCCCTTTCGCTTTCATTTGCAGCTGAAGTTCGCGTTAACGAGCTTATACCTATATGGTACAAAAATGGTGAATTACCTTTTCTAGGTAAATACGACGGCAAAAACGTACTCCTTCTTGAAATGCCACACAGCCATATTCCACAAGGTCTTGATGTACTTATAAAATGGCTATTGCGCAATAATATTCAACCACTGATTGCTCACCCAGAACGTAATAGAGAATTAATTGCCGAAAATCAGAAATTTAATTGGCTACAAAGGCAAGGGTGTTTGTTTCAAGCAACCGCGGGAGCTTTCGTCGGTCGCTTTGGTGATAAAGTAGAAGAGTTTGCATTTAGGTTATTAGAGGAAAGGGCATTTCATGTAGTAGCGTCAGACACTCACGATTTAGTCAGACGACCCAATGATATGCAAGCTGCCTATGAAGTAGTCGCGAGTTATGATTATACGTATGCAAAAAAAGCTTTTGTAGAAACTCCTAGTGTAATAATAGCACTGGAGAGAAAGCATGCAAGTTGACAATAAGTTCGCGCATTGGAAGGAAAAGCTTAAATGGCATCATGCGGTTACGTTTCTAGTTGCTTCCATAGCTTTATTTAGCTTTTTGGGAAGTGCAAATCAGTTTTTCGTTAGCAATACCTATTATGGCGTTAAAAATAGTTTGGACAGTTGGAGTAGTACTCCTTCTTCAGTTTCTAAAATAGACGTTGAAATAGCTCTTACAAAGATGGGAGAAGTGATTGATAAAGCACCTAACAATGCACTTTATTATCAATTGCAAGGGCAGCTTTTCGAATGGTTACATTTCAGTACGAATTTAGAGAATGATTTAGAAACTGTAGCTAAAGCGAATAGAGAACCTGATGAACTGCACAGAGCGATGCTAAGCTATAAAAAAAGCTTAAAACTAAGGCCTAATTGGAGTGGGGGCTGGATAGGCTTAGCATCTGTAAAATGGAAGCTTGGCGAGCTAGATAGTCAGTTTTATCAATATTTAGATACCGCGGTTAGTGTTGGGCCACAAGACGCTATAGTGCATAGGTTTATAGCAGAATTCGGTATCACAATGTATGTTAACAGGTCAGTGCATTACGCTAAAATTTTGAAACGACTAAGACACCACTTAGACTTAGGTATAAAGAACCCATTGAGTAGAAAATCAATTTTGAGGCTTATTGGTGAAAATAATCTTAATGAACCCGCGTGCCGTTGGCTTGGACCATCTACGTTTGCTGTAAGTACAGGCTTATTAAACTGTGCACAAAACTAGGATCTGAACTTTTAAGTATTCCCTTTTAACCAATCCCAAAGGCCTAACGAAAACCCTTCAAAAAGGTTTATACCCAACCAGCTCTTTAAAATATACAGCAGCACTAAGCCTAGCATTAAAGATACGCATAAGAATAAAGCAATAACCGCTGCCATCACTAGCTTACCTATGCGGCTCTCGGTACGCGATAGGTCGCGCTTATCTCGGCCTGCCAATAAAACGAAGTAATATCGGCTTCGTAGTAAACCTATAGTGCCTCTTACATCAATTTTGTGGCTACCCCATCGCCGACCAGCTAGGGCTGTGTTCAAGTGAAACAATTGGTCGTCAGTAAACGAATCGGCAACATTTTTAGGCATACGTTCCAGCATATGTTGAACGTTAGGCTCTTCTTTTATCGGTCGCTTTATCTTTAATACCACACAAATCCCCTTGTGTTATAAAACCAATGTCGGTTATTTATCTTGCTTTCCCATGTGTATATCGCGGCTTAACGCACCTAGCGCTAACAGAATATTAAATATAGCGGTATTTGCTGGCGCTTGTAGAGGAAAGTCTACCGTACTGTGTAATGCCATCCCTATAACCGCCATAACAGTGGCAAAGGCTGTTCCCCTAGGCAGTGGATGTCTGCGGTGTCGCATTGCGCTTAAGGCGCTTTTAGCGCACAGCAAAACGAGCAAAGCTATAGCGGCTGCGCCTACTATGCCAAACTCAATAGCAAACTGAAGGTATTCGTTGTGAGCATGATCGTAAAAGTGCTGAATAGATTCACTTTGAACCTGAGGGTATACCGTATAAAAGGTGCCACCACCTGTACCTATAACTCCATATTGAGAGAGAAGGGGTAGGGCATCAGTAACAACTTCATCGCGGCTTTCTTGGGTTAAGTTGGTTTGCTCTATGCGTTGCTGAACCTGCTTAAGCCCAAATAAACTACTTACAATAAGAATATCGATGATCAGCATACTGATAAATAGCACGACATAGCTTTTTTGGCGCGGCTTAAAGTAAATTAAGCCTAGTGTGGCGGTAATAGTCATAGTTATGAAAAAGGCGCTATTACCCATTCTAGAGCGAGACATAACTAACGCAATAACCATAATAATAATGCCAATACGAAACAGCACTTTATTACTTAGCCAAAAACGCACGATTCTACGTAAACGCTCTCTAGGGCTAGAACCACTTCGGACACGCAAGCTAGCTATCATATAACCAATGGCAGCACTTAAACAAAGCAAAAGAAAATTAGCGTAGTGGTTCTTATACACAAAACTTCCAGTGGCGATATGCGAAACAGGTAACTTAAACACCAAGCTATATTGCAGACCAGACAATACTTCTAATGAGCCATATATAGCCTGAAACACGCCAGCAGCACTTATCACTATTAGTATATATCTAAGTCGCTTACCTGTATTAACTAACGTCAGCGTTATAAAAAATAAAAAACAATAGGCGAGAGATTTAAAAAATATTACGTCGCTTTGGCCCACATCGAAGCTAAGAGGTAGCCATTGCGAACTTATACTCTCCATGTCCTCGACATTTTCATTAAGTAGAAAATGAACGCGTTCGGGGCGCAGAGCTTCAACCAAAGAAAAGGGCAGGGGAACTATATTGATAAGCTGCCAGGTTAAAAATACTAACCAAACAATTACCAGCAGTTTGTGTTGTTCGTATAGCTTTGAAAGTAAAGATTTGTGAGTAAGTAATAAAATGCCGCCATGAAGGAAAACCGACATTTGCATTAGTGCCCATGCCCACGGGCGATTGGCACCTAGTGATAAAGGCAGCCAGAACAAGGTAAACAAAAGAAAACCGAAAAGAAACTTTTCGGTTTTCTGGGTATTAAAAATAGGCACTTACAACGTACTAGCGCAAAATTTAAATGTAATGTGCTTTAGTTCGCTGAAATAGTAGTATCGCCGCCGCCAGCGCCAGCAGCACCTGTACCTACACCTAGCGGAGAAAACGTATTTCCAGCCGCACCTGCAGCAGTGGCAGTTAAAGTGCTAGGGTCTACACCCGCATTGATAACCGCTAATAGCGCGTCTTCTTCGCTGATAACCTGCATCTGAAGGGCAATGTTATAAACCTCATTAGCATCTTCTGGAAACATCAAAATAGCAATAGTAACAACCTGCGAAGCTTGTTCTGGCAGTGCTGTAAAACCTGCTATAGCAAGTTCAAAGCCGGTGGCGTTATCATTCAAAAGGCCCACTAATGATTCGAAAGCATTCTGATTTTCGCCTAAATAGGCCACAGCTGATACATCAAAAAATAGTGCTTCATCAAGCACGGTCTGGCTTACTTCACTTGCTGCTTGCTCAACCGCGGCACCTTCTTCAATTTCAGTAATCAAAAGGTTTCTAACTTGTAGGCCTGGTACACTACCTTCTTGTGCAAAAGAAACTGTCGAAAAAGCGATTAAAGCGCTTAAAAGCACAGATAAAAAAACGTTGCTACGCATAACTTATCCTTAGATTAAAGACGTCGGGTTAGCTTCTTGCTAACGCCATATGGCCATATTGTACAACAAGTGAACGTACAAGATCTCGCTTTTGTTGTACATCTATTCATTTATGCTCATTTTACGCGTGTATCAAAACTGCCACAGCGAAGGTTTCGCAAAATAAAAACCTTGTTGATACGAAACATCTAACTTTGACAAAGCGACACATTCCGCTTCATTCTCAACAAGTTCAGCAATGATGTTAATACTTAACCCACGAGCGATACTCAATAAACTACTTACAAACAGCTGACTGTCTTTGTCTGAGTGAATATCTTTCGTAAGTTTGCCGGAAATTTTTACAAAATGAGGCTGAATAGCCCTCAACCCAACTAATGATGCAAGATTGTCTCCAAAATGTTCAATGGTAATCTTGCAGCCTAAATTAACCAGCGACTTGCAAAATGATACCGCATCGTTTTTATGGTGTATTAATGCAGAATCTTCTAATTCAAAGATCAAATAAGTGCACAGCGCTTCATTTTGGTTCAGTACACCTAATAACCACTGTCTAAATGAAGCGTTGGCTAGCGATGCGTTCGCAATGTTAATTGCAACATTACGTTTGTCTTTTGCTAGCTTATTAAGCACTAAACTTACCACCAACTTATCTACCTCAGGAATTAAGTTCAAGCGCTCTGACGCCGGAATTAATTGAGACATTGGTATCGGGTTGTCAGTATCTTTATCTTTAAATCGTGCAAACGCCTCGAAATAAGCGGGCGTGTTTTTGTCAACGTTCATTACAGGTTGAATTAGTATATCGGCGTACTGCTGGCGTAATATTTGGTTTAAACGCTCTTTCCACGCCGTATTGCTGTGAATATGAGAAAGCTCAGACGCAAATTGCCAGCCATTGGGTTGCTTTGTAGCGGCCATAAGCGCGCTATCAGCGTTTTCCATAATTTCAGAAAAAGATTGCTGGTCATTAAATTGCGCTGCACCTATCCATACTGCCTTACTGCCATCTTTAAGCGGGTTGTAGTGAGACAAAGTGGTATTAAGTACCTGCAGGTGCGCTTCACATTCTTGCTTTGTTATAGCCTCTGTAACCAAAACAAAATCAGCGCCCGATACCCTAAACAAAAAAGATGTTTCTTGAATGCTAGATGAGAAGTTTTTAAGCTCGTCAGCTACACCAGTAACATATTTATCGCCATCTTGTGCGCCTAATGTCATGTTAATAGCGTTTAGTTGTGCAAGACGTACTAAAATTACATAGCCTTCATCCGAGGTGGCAGTTTTACTTAGTAGCGCGTTCATATGGCGGGTGAAAGCGTTTCTATTTTGCACACCGGTAAGACTGTCTTCAAAAGCTTGAATTCTAAACTGCTCGGCCTTTTGAGTTAATTCTTTAAACATTACTTCAACAGACGAAGAAAGCCTGTTTACCGCCTGAGTTATAAAGGAAAGTTCTTTCGTAAAAGGCTTGTAGTTAATGTGAGAGAACTTTTGGTTTTGTATATCTTCAATTTTATTTACCACAATACGAAGCGGTTTTGTAATGGCAGTGATGATAAAGAGAAGGGCAATATAGGCAAAAACAAAGGCTGCAAAAAACATAAACGCACTTTGCTTTACGCTTTCCCACAAAGTTTCATTGGCAAGCCCTGGGTGACTTTGAACCGCAAGCTCACCCGCCATCGTCCAACCGTTATTTAATTCGGTTTTTTCTACCGGTGGTGTAACTTCCACAATATTAGTAAACCAGTCTGGCACCGTATCAATAGTGTTAGGGTTACGCCTTTCAATCAGTAAATTCCCTTCCATATCGGTAATGGTTATATATTGGTAAAACCCTCTATCGAAAATAGCGTTTACCATGGTTTCGGCTACCGCAATACCGTTGTCTTCACTTAAATATGGGGTGATAGATAGCCCCAACGAAGTCGCGGTATCTTGCGCGTGGGTGGCAAGCTGCTCGTTTACATATTCTCTGGTTAACTTAACGTTTATTATGAAAGAACCAGCAAAAACTACTATCAAAAAAACGAGTAAGCTTGTACTTAGTTGGGTAGATAGTCTCATTATTCTTCTTTATCTCCGTACATAACGCGGTCAAGCCGCTCTACCATATCGTCCCACATCTTCATCGGGCCGCTTCCCCTCAGCTTACGGCCCGTTCCCATAGCTTTTGCAGCCCACAAGCCGTTACCGTTAAAGCTATAAATGGGTGACAAATCTCTTCTTTTATTAGCGGGCAATATACGCCTATTTATATTATCCAAAACAAGTGGAATAGAGGTTGGGGTTTCATAATACGCCAAAACCATGTGGGGTTGGCGTAATTCTAAGGCGGTTACATACATTAATCGCAACTGTTGTTCAGGAACGCCAAGTTCAATTAAAGAGAAGTATTTGGCTATAGTGTAATCTTCACAATCGCCCGCACCCGTGGAAATAAATTCAATTGGCGTTGCCCAATAATCTTTTTGTTGCCAGTGAACAAGGTCATCGACAAAATCAAAACGATTGAAAAAACGGTTTATTTCGTAAAGCTTTTCGTCTAGATCTTCGCTTTGTAACTCAGTTAGAAGTTGTCGCCATTTAGCGACGTCTTCGCTAGCTTCAGGACCGTAAGCAGAGCTTATCCTTGAATAAACTTCTTCAGTGAATACTGTGCTTTGTTGTGCAACCAATACTGGTGCAAGCAAAAAATATAAGGCAAATAGCGCGCATACAAACGCGAGGGATACATGTAGCCCTTTTATACGAGAAAACGCGTTTATCTGATAAAAACTTGCTTTAATAAAAGTGCCTCAATAGTGTGCAAAGCTTTATTATATTTTACGTACTTGTAGTTAATAATACTGATAATAAAAATGAAGTGCATTGAAAATACACAAAAACTGCCACAATGAAGCACTTCAACTGCTTAGAACTTGCTTACGGCTCGAAACTTGCTAAATAATTTTGCATCCCGCTCGCATAACTTGTATTTTGCACCCGCTAAGATGGAGTTGTTAATCAACGCTGCTATGGAACTATTAAAAACAGTGCTCACTAATGATCATTCGTAAAAGCCCACTTTACATATTTTCACCCGTCATCTACTTGCTATTGCTTACAAGAGCATCACTTGACCCTATATTAAAAATGACGGATTTTGGCGGTATAAGCTTCGGTGCGCTGCTTAATCTTGCGGTAATTGTATTTTTTTTGGTGGACTGCTGCAAAACAGAGGTTCTATACCGGCAAGCGTTTTAAAACTTTGGGCTGGTTTCCTCGTGGTAGGGTTAATTTCTATTGTTATTTCACCTACACCAGTAACTTCATTTCGCTCGTACGTTTCTGTTCTTACCTATTTTGGAATTTTTTCTTTAGCCTACACATTCGTACGGTCCAGGGAAGATCTTGAATCGATAATAAAATTGATCATTTACTCGAGTTCCATACCGTTTGCGGTATCCATTGTTCAATTTATCTTCCCAGAAACCAGTACAACTAGGCATGGTTTCAGGCTTCACGGTACCTTTAGCCATCCAAATATTTATGCATTTTACTTAGTGCTTATTGCAGCTGTGTCATTCTATAGCATTAAGTCAAACACGGTCTTTTTCTCGAAAAGGTTTATCCGGTTATGTATTGCACTTATACCTTTAAGTGCAATTTGCCTGATAGCTACTCAAACACGAAGCGCTTGGGTTGCATTCTTCGCTATATTTTTTATCTACGGTGTTCTGTACGAACGTAAATACGTTGTTCTAATGTGTTGTATTGGTGTTTTGGCATTGTTTTTGCCATTCGTTCAGGACCGAATAGCTGACCTTGCATCTGATTCTCAATTGACTGATTCGGGTGGCGAGAAGCTTAACTCTTATGCATGGAGAAAGGTGGTATGGCTCTCTTCTTGGGAGTTCATACAGAATAAGATTTTCTTTGGACACGGTTATAATACGTTCGCTTACTACTTTTTAGATTTCTTCACGATGGAAGAAAGCCATGGTTTTGACGCGCATAATGCATATGTTCAGATAGCATTTGATATGGGATTCGTGGGGCTCTTTTTTTACCTTGTGCTATTAGTTGGAATTTTGCTTAAGCATTTAAAAAGCTTTGCGAAAGACCCCAAAGGAAACAGTGTGCTTTTAGCTTTAATAGCTTCATATATGGTTGTTTGTTACTCGGACAATATTTTATTTTACCTTTCTTACTGTTGGTATTTGTGGCTACTTTTGGGTGCTACTTGTGCGATATTGGAGAAGCGCGTCAAAAAAAAGATTACTAGTCCATATTGATTGGATAAATAAGTTGTAATTTTTTTAGATGACAACTGTTAGAATTAAACAAGTTGGTCTTGTTTATTTGTGAAACGGATAATGAAAAGTGATTAGGAATATCTTAAGGAGAATACAGCATTTTGGGCTCCCGGTGTTTTTCTGGCAATTTATTAGTAATAGAGTAAGTAAAAATTCTAATGCGCAATCGGTATTGGAAGTTAAAAAGCACACAGCGATTAAAAATAAACTAATTTCTTCATTAGATTTCGATTTTGATAGCTATAGTAACTCGCAGCAAAATGAAATTGTTGAACGTCCGGCTATTTGGTACTTTTGGTGGGACGGTAAAGATAATTTACCCGATGTTTGTTTACACTGTCTAAAATCAATTGAAATGAATTGTTGTGAAAGAAAAGTTATTTTTGTGGATAAAAATAACTACAGAGACTTCGTGAAAATTCACCCTGTAATCGAAAAGAAATTTAAAGAAGGTATTATACCGATACAGCAGTTTTCTGATGTATTGCGAGTGGAACTGCTTAAAACCTATGGAGGTTTATGGTTAGACGCTACTATGTTTATCACTTCTGACCTAGAAACCGAGTTGAACTCACGCTTCTTTACCTTAAAACACGGTGCACAGACTCGTTTTGTGTCTAATGGTAGGTGGTCAATCTCTTGTATCGGAGCTGAAAAAGCACACCCTTTGTTCATGTTCTTGTCAGATGCGTTTAAACGTTACTACAGTAAATATGATAGTTTAGTCGACTATTTTTTAATGGACTATCTAGTTGATATCGCATACGAGAATATTTCGAGTGTATCAATTGATATAGATTCTGTAGCCCAAAACAATCCTGATATTTACTTTTTACAGAACAATTTTGACAAAAAATTTGATTCAGTAGAATTTGATAAAATAACTTTAGACACCAAATTCTTTAAACTTAACTGGAGAGATAAGTGTAGTTTTTGTACCGATGGCGATGAGAGTTACTCGAGTAAGATCTTTAAACTCTATATTTGATTTTAGAATGGTAATTCCTGTCTTTTCAAATTTTAATAGTTCAAAATTAGCAGAGTCTTTTATGACGGTGGCATTTTTCTCGCCAAGTTCTTTAAGCATTAATTTTTTTAGTTTGGTCTATGAAAAATGCAGGTTGTTTTTTTAAAAATTATAAGTCTTAATATATTATCAATATTAATGAGTAGGTTTGAATGTTAAAAGTCTTAGTGTCGGGCGCGTTATACAATATTGTAAATATTGTTGCGCAGATTCTACTTGGCCTGGTGGTATTTCGCGAAATGTTATTGCATTTTGGTGAAGCTGATTTTGGAACATGGTCTCTTCTATTTGCTATTTTAGCTCATGTTAAACTTTTCGAGTTTGGACTCGGCTCTATAATTTCTAAACTCGTACCTATATTGAAAAAGGGCGATAGCAAAAATGTCTCTTACTTCTCGACAGCTATCGTTGCTATGGCCCTCATTTTTGCAGCTTTTCTCGCTGTGCTTATTGCAGTGGCGCTAATAGGTGGTCAAGAAACACTTCAATTTCAAGGGACAGAAGCGTTTACTCTAGTTTTATTCCTCATGGGCTGTAATTTTCTTTTTCTCTATCTAACCGGTGCATTTCATGCTTACCTTACTGGAAGTTTTAAGGTTGGCCGATTAAATAGCGTACGCCTTTTTATTAACATCCTTCGAAGTGTATTGATAATTGGCTTTTTACAATTCAATTCTTCAGTCGTTATCGTCGCATATATTTTTGCATTGACTTCGCTATTAGAGCTACTGCTACTCTTTTTGATATCCGTAAAATCAGGTTTTTTTGAAGATCTAGATCTCAGTACATGCTCAATATCATCATTTAATTATGTTGCTGAGAGAGGTTACAAACTTTTTTTCTTAGCGTTAACGATTACGTTCGACAAAATGCATTGGTTATCGTCTGTGGTTTTATCTTAGGTGTAATAGCAATAGTTCCACTGAGAATAGCTGGTCGGTTGATGGAAATTTACGTGCAAATATCGGTCTCTTTGAATTATATATTGACACCATATTTCAGCAGTATCGCTATCGGCGACAATGATTCTGTTAATAAAAAGTTTTTAATTAGCATTAACTGTGCGACAACTTTGTCAGCCCTGATCTTTTTAAACATTGTTTTCATTGGTGACTGGTTTTTAGCATTGTGGTTGGGCGACGTTCCGCAATTTACTCCAGAAGTTGTTAACCTGATAGCTGTCGGTTTTTGTATCGCAACGATTCAGGGCCCTTGTACATCATTTTTGATATCTAAAGATAAAAATAAAACAATTATGCTTTTATGTATTTTAGAGATAGTAACACTGCTTTCTATCATTTACCCTTTCGTAAGTCTTTTTGGGATCATGGGGGCAGCTTATTCGATGGCTATAAGTTTGGGTCTATCAAGGGGAGTACTTCAACCCATAATTATCAGTAGAGTCTTGAAAATAAGCTTATTGACCTATTGTGTTAACCTATTTGTTCCAATGCTTGTTTTAACAGTTGTACTAGGCATCCTGTACTTGGGGGCAACTAATTTAGGTTTTACAAATGAGAACTTTACAGTCATTTCTTTCGCAACCATGCAAGCTGTTGTCGCAATATCAGCAGCTCTTTACTTAAAGTCAAAAATTATTAAACAACAAAGTTAAACTTAAACCAGTTGGGTTACGGAGCTTTAAGTTGGGTATGAAAATAGTGTTTTTTTTAGGGGTGGAATATTAATGAGCGTCTCTGTTAGTGCCATAATCCCAGTTTATAATGGTGAAAGTTTTCTTCAAGATGCGATTGAATCGATACTTCAGCAAACGCACCAAGTTAGTGAGATAATAATTATTGATGATGGTTCAAAAGACAAAAGCTTTGATATTGCCATTTCAATTAGCAAATCATCATCAGTTCCGATAAGAGCTTTTAGACAGCAAAATTCTGGAGTTTCTGTTGCGAGGAACTTGGGGCTTCTTAAAAGCTCAGGAGACCTTGTGGCTTTTTTAGATGTAGATGACATTTGGAAGCCTACTAAAATAGAAAAGCAATTGGCCCTATACGATGAACTTAAAAATCATGAAGCATTTATTTTCACAGATTATTATTTAGATGATGAAAATGACACATGTAGAGCTTTAGCAGGGTATACAGACTACAATGTGTGCACCCAAACAAACTTTTCAAAAGAAGATTTTCAGCTAGCGTTTATCAGACGAAACTTTGTGGGTACGGCATCGACTGTAATATTTAATCGAGAGTTAGCTATGAAAATTGGTGGTTTCAATCATAGGCTCAATCACTCAGAAGATTTTGATTTTATACTGAGGTATTCACAGCATGGATGTGTGTACGTTATTACTGACCCTTTGGCGGTAAAACGAAGTCATGGTGCCAACTTATCAGGCGATTTGAAACTTCATTTTTGGAGTCATTATATCGCGCTTAAAAGTAATATTGATCTCTCCTCCTCATTTACACGCTTCAATTATCGAGGTGATGTAGAGTACGAAATGATGCTATCACACGATACGTATTTAGTTCGTTTCTGCAACCAAATGTATGAAATATCTATTAAGAATGGCCTTAAGGAGTACTTTCAAGCAATTCTTAAAATAAAAACCCTGCGCGGTTTTAAGGTATTTTTAAAAGCCTTTACGAGAAAAGTGATTCGTACTGCGTCGTTTGGCGTAATTAAGCGCTCATAGCTGTAATGGTGTATATAAGCTATGCATTTGAGGCGAATACCTTCGAATGCAAATGCTTCATTACGCACGTGACCATTATAAATATGAAAAATGTCAACTCGGAAAAATTTAAATGAAAAACGACTTAATAATATACGGATATAATTGCAAAAACCTTGGCGACGATCTGATGTTTGCCGAGATTATCAATAAAACGGATTACAAAAGATATTTTTTCATAGGGCACGGAGAGGTGCCTAATTTTGTCAATAAGGAAATATTCTTCATCAAACCAGGGCGTCTGATGAAGCTAAGGTGGAAACTCAAAGCCGACTTTGCCGTAATCGGCGGTAGCGTTCTGATGGGAGCTTCACCGCAGCAAAAGGATGCTATTAGACAAAAAATCGAATGGTTTAAATGGAACAAAATTACGGGCGGAAGAAATTTTATAATAGGTGCTAACCTTGGGCCGTATGACGATGAAAAGGAATACCTGGATTTATTATCCGCTCTTGGCAGCGTGGTTGATAAGTGGTTTGTAAGAGATAACGTCTCATTTGACATGCTAGAAAAGGTAAGAACTCGTTACTTGAAACTAATGCCAGATATTGTCATGGGGTTTGATAAAGAGCGCTTTATGGAAGAAAGCGACTCTTCTGTTGCTATCTCTGTAACCTCGGTCGGTAAAGACAACAATAACCTGATAGATGCAGAAAGTTATGCTGGAGAAATCGCACAATTAGCACAGTCATATATTGATCAGGGTAAATCAGTTAACCTGTTAAGCTTCGAAGACCGAGTCGACTTAGAGCCGATAGATAAAATAGCATCTCTAATAAAGCAAACAAACGGAAGCGTTAATATTATAAAGAATGTGGGAGAAGACATAGTTAAAGCCATTGCCCAAGCTGATGTTGTAGTATCTACAAGATTTCATGCTATGGTTTTGGCAGCTTTGTTCGAAAAGAAGCAGATCATTTATGCTTACAACAATAAAACAACGCAGTTTGCTCAGACTTATGGTTTCGAAACCTATGTTGTTACTGGTTCCTACGTTGGAAAGGACCCTGTTAAAACCTCATTCGATAAAGACGTACTTAGATTTGCCAAGACTTACGCTGAATTAGTTCAAAAATAAGCTTGTTAGTGTCAGGAATATTTACAACTCACGTTTTTCATGTTGTAACTATATGAAATTATTGGGTTAAATGTTTGGCATGTTATTTGTATATGGTACGAGTAGTTAGTTAGTTTTAGCTTGTTTAGTAAAGGTTGTAGTAATGAAAAAGCTTGTTTTAGCAATATTTAGCGTTCTATCGCTTACAGCAAATGCTGCGGTTATAGAATTAGATTTTAGCGATACTTTTGCAAATTACGGTAACCAGTTTGATTCTGGTACAGTTGGTGCCGAAAATGGTGGCAAGACATTATCAATGTTTGGTAACAACTGGGTTGCATTTGAAGGTGTGTACAACATAACCGCAGATACTATTCTTCAGGTTACTTTCTCTTCTAGTCAAATAGGTGAGTTACACGGCTTTGGGTTTGATAATGATGTTATTTTTGACAATGTAGATGATTATCAAAATGGCGAAAATCGTTACTTCCAGTTTGCTGGTACGCAGACTTTCGGAGTTCAAGACTATAATACTTACTCAGTTCCTAACACGATAGAGACTTTTACTGTTGAAATCGGAAAGTTTCTAACAGGAACATTCAGTCAGCTTGTGTTCATCAATGACAAAGATGAAGGTGTTGAAAATGCACAGTCATCTTATAGCATCGCAACGTCTGATTCTAATTTTGTGGCTTCTGTAAACGGTCCTGGCGTTCTGACACTAATGCTAATGTCATTAACGTTGATGTTTGCTTCAAAGAGAAATCGCAAATAACAATTCTTTTTTCTCGAAGAATAATTAGAGCCGCTAGTATAGCGGCTTTTTTATGCCCACTGTCCCGTCCTGAAATACGTTGACATAAAGAGGACTTCTTTATGACAACTTCAAGTAATCAAAGACCTAAGCGCACACATTGCATAAGCTCTAAATGATTATTAAATCAAACTGCTCTCAAGCGTACTTCCACTCCTATCGGTTGCTTAATGGTTTAATTATTGCTTCATAAATTAAAAGGCGCATAGTAAACGCGAAAGGGTAATTCAACGCTACGGTTCTCAGTAGATGATTTCTTAAAATTACCACTCTAGTATCTTGTAATTTAATTACGTTTTTCTGTTACCATAGTGCCAATAAAGTATTTATTAGTTAGACTGATTTGAAAAGGATTTAGATTGTTAGTTACTGTTTATATCACCACCTACAATCGCAGAAAGCTGTTAGAGCGGGCGATTAATTCAGTTTTGAATCAAACCCATTCGCCAATCGAGCTTATCGTTGCCGATGATGGCTCAACAGACGGCAGTCAAGAATACCTAACGGAAATGCATCAGCAAGGTATATTAACCGCAATACTCAATACAACCGGCAAGTCAAAAGGAGCGTGTTACGGTCGTAATAGAGCAATTTCAATCGCTAAAGGAGAATTCATATCTGGATTAGATGACGATGATTACTTTGAACCATGGCGAATAGAAACATTTATTAAAAAATGGCAAGAATATACAGTAAATAAGAAAGTATTTTCTGCGCTGTTTGATAGTGTTGTAGAACATAGAAAAAGTGGTCCAGTAGCGTGTTATGATACCAAAGTAGCTACTTACCAAAAGTTGAGAAAAGGTAATGTAGTTGGTAACCAAGTGTTCACTAAAACTTCTTATTTGAAAGCGGTAGGTGGCTTCGATGAACAGATGCCAGCACTACAAGATTGGGATACTTGGCTAAGGTTATCTAATCAATATGGTGATATTTTGAATATAAACTCTCGTTCCTATATTCAAATCCAGAACCACGCAGGCGAGAGAATAACCGGCAAACCTGCTCAAAAGATTCGTTTTGCATTTAATCGATTGATGAATAAGCTTCAGCCATTAACTCGCTCAGAAGAGTCGCATCTGTTAGCTACTATGTATAGTGGTTACCCTCAGATCGATATCAGGATTTCCGAACTTTTTAAAATATTTATGGGTGGTCATTTTAGAAAGGTCGCTCAAGTCGTTAAAAGGACTTTACTTAAATGAAGATTCTTTATCTTATTAATCAGTACCCTAAAGTAAGCCATACCTTTATTAGACGAGAAATATTGTCGCATGAAGAGAATGGTATAGAAGTTTTAAGGGTTGCTATGCGTTCTGATGATCCGAACGACATGAGCAAAGTTGATTTCACAGAATATGAAAAAACGCACTACGTGCTAAAACAGCCCAAATTTGAATTATTAAAGCACGTTTTTAGTGCAATTAGAGAAAATCCAAAGAGCTTTCTTAAAGCTTTAAAGGTGTTATTCAAAATGCATTCTGCATCGAAGCAGAGCTTGCTGATTCATCTAATTTATTTGGTGGAAAGCTGCAACGTTGCGAAAGTCTGCAAAGAAAGTGACGTAGATCACATACACGCGCACTTTGGTACTAATCCGGCGGAAGTAGCGATGTACACAAGCATTATTAGTGGCGTACCTTATAGCTTTACCGTTCATGGACCTGAAGAGTTTGACAAACCTTTAACGCTAAACCTAAACCAAAAAATAAAATACGCGAGCAGAGTAATAGCGATAACTAATTATTGTAAATCGCAGCTTTTCCGCTGGGCTGATTATGAAGACTGGCAAAAAGTAGGGATTGTTCACTGCGGTCTTGAGGATAACTTCTTTAATGAGCAAACTTTAAACTCGAAAAGAGAAGGGGATGAATATCGTTTTTTATGTATTGGTCGCTTATGTGAGCAAAAAGGGCAATTACTATTATTAGAGGCATTTTCTCGCTTTATTAACGCTGGCTTTAAAGCACACCTTACTTTAGCTGGTGATGGCGAAATGCGAGTAGCCATAGAGTCTTTCATTAAGCAGCACAATCTGCAGAGTAATGTAACCATAACGGGTTGGGTTGATAGCATCGAAATTAAAGAGTTACTTAGTAAAAGTGACGCAATGCTGCTACCTAGTTTTGCCGAAGGTTTACCTGTGGCTATTATGGAGGCTATGGCTACAGGTGTGCCTGTCATTAGTACTGCAATTGCAGGTATACCAGAGCTTGTAGTAGATAAGGTTACAGGCTTTTTGGTGTTTCCTGGTTCCGTTAATTCACTCGAAGAAGCATTAGTAGCATTTACCAAATTGAACCAAATTGAGTTAGATGCGATTCGAAAAAGAGCTTTCGAAGCGGTTAAGAAAGAGCATAATATAACGACAGAAGCTGAAAAGTTAGCTGTGCTGGTTGGAGCAAAAGAATAAATGATTCTGCTAGATATTATTTTCTTTATCGTGGCTTTTGTATCAGCCTTTCTTTCTTTACAGCTATTCTTAGGTCTTCGAAACAGTAACTCGGTTGAAGTAAACAACAGTGACAATACTTTGCCATGCGTGGTCCTAATTCCGGCACATAATGAGGAGTTAGGTATTGCAAAGACAATAATGTCTGCAAGAGAAGAGGTTAAAGAGGGCGACTTGATATTGGTTGTCGCAGATAATTGTTCAGACAGTACGGCTGCTGTTAGTCGAGATGCTGGAGCTATCTGCATCGAACGTACTAATTTAGAATTAGTGGGTAAGGGGCATGCATTGCAATACGGGGTCGATTACTTAACCGAAAATGATGTTGAGTTTGCTACCGTTGTTGTAATGGATGCTGATTGCTTGTTTGGTGAAGGGAGTTTATACGCGTTACTAACTGCGTCACAAATGAAAAATTGCGTAGCGCAGGCCCTTTATTTAATGAGATCACCGAATAAAGGCAACATAAAGCTTAATATCAGTGAGTTTACCTGGCTGATAAAGAATTGGGTGAGACCATTAGGCCAAAAAAGGCTAGGAATCAGCTGCCATCTTCAAGGTTCTGGTATGGCTTTTCCAAAGTCAATCTTAAATAAATACTCTTTAGCGTCTTCTAGTATTGTTGAAGACCTTGAACTAGGTTTGCACATAGTCCAAGGGGGGGAAAAAGTGACGTTTGTTCCCCGTGCTTTAGTGACGAGTGAATTTCCTGAGAACAATGAAGGGCTCGAAAACCAACGAAAGCGTTGGGAGCATGGCCATTTGTCTGTTGTAAAGAAAATGCCAAGTATGATGCTGCAAGGCTTGAAACAGTTAAACTTCAGGTTGTTTTTTCAGGCATTAGACGCTGCAATCCCCCCAACTATTATGTGGATAATACTCACAATTCTTACATTAGTTGTCTCGTTTATCGCTGCAATTTTCGACGGTTTTTATTGGTCTGCAGTCATAGGGCTGTGTATCTCTTTTTTTGCTTTAGCAATTGTTTGTGTATGGTTTAAATATGGAAAAAAAATATTACCACCAGCGCAATTAAAAGGCATGATACCTTTTGTTCTGAGCAAATTTAGTGTTTATCGCACTTTTATTTCAAATCGTGAAAAAAACTGGGTGAGAACGAAGCGGGACAATGAATGATTAGGTTGAAATCAACCTAATCTTTCTTGTTTCATGTTTTTTCGTAATATCCAGAAAAACTTCGGTATACCTATAGCATATCTATTAAATAGTCTAATTGGCTCATTCATTAAACGATAAAGCCATTCCAAATTAAGTTTTCTAAAAATAGAGGGGGCACGCGTAAAACGATTTGCGATGAAGTCAAATATGGCGCCGCCGTTCACTACAACCAATGGCTTTTCATAGTTGCGTTGTAGAAAAGCTGAAAAGTACTCTTGTTTTGGCATACCCATACCCAGTATTAATATTTCGGGTTGATATGCCTCTACAAACTCAAACATTCTTTCGTTACTTTGAAAGCCATCTATAAAAGCTTCAACATTGTGACCGTTTGATTTATAGATTGATGCAGCTTGCTCTATGTAGGGAGACTCTGTTCCGATAAAACATACCGTTTTCCCTTTGAAACGGTCTAAGATTAACGGTATTAAATCGGTACCGTTAGCGTTATAGCCAACGGGCTTGCCGTATTTTTTTAATAGTATTTTTGCACCAATACCATCTCTAAACAAAAGGTTTGCACCTAACAAGCAGTTTTTAAACTTGTTATCACTATTTGCCATGGTGTAAGCGTGGGCATTAATAAACGAAATCACGCTAACACTATCGTTTTCTAGTTCGAGAGCTACTGCTTTTAAGGCTTGCTCTTCTGCTTGTGTAGGGCTAATTTTTTCGGCAATACATTTCATTAGATAGCATCTCATTACACAGATATTCATGTACTGAATATCTTACTATTATCTTTTAGTATAATCGAACTACTTTACGTGGTGGAAAGTGTTTTTCGTCATTAAGCTCAAAGACTACTTTTCTATTAAAACTCAACTTTTAAAATAAGCTAGTTCGCGCACCCTTGATAACTCTGTAGCTTTGAAACCTCTATTCTAATTACTGAGCTAACCTGCTGAAGAATGTACACGTACTCACCATCTTCTGTGAACTCAATATCGACCGCCCCACTTTGGTTCGGCATTATACAAGTAATATCAATCCATTCATTTTCGTTATCATGTCGTAGTAAAACTTTCCCGTTTGGCTTTCTACTCCAGTCAATTGCCCCTGCTAGTGTTATCGAATGGTCGGGCGCTTCTCTTATTACCATAAATGCTGATGCCGATGGTGCCTTTACTATTTCATAGAACGTGTCGTCATTGTCATCAAATTTATAAATAATCGCTCCCCCACGTGAACCTAGCAGATATAAAGAGTCGTTGATAACTTCTAAACTAAATGCCCACAAGCCGTCTGGGGCTTCAACGGTTTTTATTACTTCTCCTGAAACCAAGTCATGAAAAAGTAGCCGTTTTGTATTATCTATGTGATAGCTTACTAGCCTATTTTTAAACTTTGTGAACGCACGATATACACGGTTTTTCTCGGTAGAGTATAGAAGTTGACCAGCGTTGCCTTCAGTACCGTTGGTACTGGGGCTATTAGCTGAGGTTAGTTTGAATAAACCGCCTGTTGAACCATCTTTATAGGCATAGATATCATCAGAAACTACAAGCTTTCTTGCATAACTCTGACCCCAGAAGCTTCCAACGCTATTGCGTGATGTTGAGTTGTCAACTTTACTCGTATTAACAGAATTATCAGCTTTGTTTATCGAAATAACATAATCTTCTGGTACGTTCCAAGGTGAAAGCGTTGCGAAAACTATTTCTCGATTGCTATCAACAGACCACGCGTGTCCGGCTAACTGCCAGTCAGTCGCTTTACGTGGAAAAACAGGCGTAAAATTATTTAGTTGATTTAATGGCATAGATACCAAGCCATTGTCCATTGCGGTTATGTACAACTTATCGTTGGTAATATGGATATCAGTACCAACAAAATTACTCGCATCGTAAGATTTTTCATAAAACTGATTAGTATTCACATCGTAAGCATATATTCCCCAATAATCACTGAACCAAATTTTGTCGGTAACAGTTTTTGGCATACCAATGGGTTTTGTCATAGATCTACGCCAGTGTCTGTAAGGAAGTGATCTATCATAGACAATTTTTACTTTCTCCCCTACATGCCAGCCAGAGGGGGTCGAACGAAGCTCATATATCGAGGTATTCCATTGACTTCCCAATGCGACAAAGTGCTTATCGAAGTTAGATGAATCAACTAATACGTTCACTATATTTTTATTTTTTAATTCGATATTAACTGTTGCAAAAGAACCTAATTCATATACACCTTTTTCAGTGAAAATCAGTGCACCTGATTCTCTATTTAATTCAGTAATTCGTAAAATTTTGTGGGGAAACGTATACTCAAGGGTATGATATCCATCAATACGATTTATTCTATATAGCTCATTGTCGTAAAATCCGTAAAGGTGGTCGCTATCACTGCTAAAGTACACGCCTTTCAATTTGCTTATCGATAGAGGTACTTCTGACACACTACCTCGATCATCTATGCAAGCCAATTTTGGTTCTAAAGCTGCGAAACATGTAGTTCCATTTACAGAGGTAGAATAGAGTTGAAGACTTGTGTTTCTAAAAGTGCTAAGCGTTAGACCGATTGGCTCCCATACATTTTCGCTGCTAAGTTTGAGTACTTGATTTTTTGCTACTGCAAGCAAGGAGCTATTGTGAACCAGTAACCCTGTTATATTGTAGTTAGTAAGTCCTTTTACCACAGGATACCAATGGGGACGTCTATGTTTCCAAACTCCTGTTACGTCAGACGATGCATATATATCGCCATTAAATTCAACTACGCTACTGAATACTCCACTGCCGCCCCATCCGATTCTTTTAGTGTCAAAGTCAACCCCAGCGGCCGGAGCTAACATATTAATTGATGGATCTAGTCCATTTTCTACTAATAACGCCACCAGCTTTTCTTCAGAAAGAACATTATTGTTAATGATGTAATAGTTTAGGTAATCTAGGTCGTCTGGAAAAAGGGTGTATAGCGCTTGTAGTTTATTGCTTTTTTATTTGGAGTGTCGTTTATCAATAGAGAAAGTTTCCGATAGTCTTTATTGAAAATATCTACAAGAGTACCGTCGTTAAACATTTCAAGAATGGCTTCTTTTTGTCCATCTTTGAAGTTGATATTAAGTGTTGCTGCTAAGTCTGAAAGTACAAGTAGTTGGGAGGTTGATTTTTGATTTTTTAAACTTCTTATGACCTTACTGCCTAGCTGCTCCTTTTCTGCATTTTGACTGGTGTATGCTAAATTGTTACTGCAAGAAGTTAAAATTATTAGGCAGTAGAGGGGAAATAATAGTTTCGACGTAGAAAAAAGAAAAGAATGAACTTTCATTAGAAATTCCTCATTGTGCATGATGAAGACAACTGAAGTAAGGCCGTCAAAAAAACGTTGAAAAAAGCCACATCTTTAGTTTAGTGGTGCATTTACCAGTTCACAAGCTTGATAAGCTTTATCTTGTTTGATATCGGTGGAATCATTTTATTTGGATAATCATATGGGGCTTCGTCTAATGGCTTTGTAACTCCTACTGAATCGTCGCGAAGAACGCTTCAATAGGAGTTACGTTGATATTTGCTCTTGAAAAGAAAAGGTTTCTCAATCGTTTAAGATGTAAAGAGATTTCGCTGAAGTGCAATTTGTGATCAACAGAGCTCATGACATATTTAGAAACTAAATTTAAATGGCTCTCTTAGCATTTTTTCCTACATTTATGAAGTATTTCTCAACATAATTAAAAGAGTAATATGAGGCGAGACAGGTTAGTAAGAACGGGAGAAAAATCATCGTATACTTATAAGTGTTAATGTCTACCTCATACCAGATAAGTATTGCAGAAATACCGTATAGAAAAGCCATGTGAGAGCAATACATTGAATAAGATATATTGCCAAAAAATTTACAGTATCTGTTGTTTAGTGCTCTTTGATAATAGCTGTAAAGAAGTGAATCGCGAAAGAGCGATTCAATACAGATAAAACTAAACCAAATCAATATAGGGATAGTTTTAATAAGGCGATAATTCAACCATTGATAGAAAAACAGTATAATAAACAAAAAAATAGCGCTATCGCGAAGTTTTTGTGTGAGATTTTTGCAGAGACCTTATGGTTTAAAAGTATTGCGCTTAGAATTCCCACAATAAACATTTTGCTGTTTGCCAATATGAAGGAACCGTGACCCATAGTTGCTTTGAAAACAGGCTCTACACACAAAGCCATCAAGATAAGTGCATAGAAAATCACTTGGTTTTTTCTAAAACAAACGAATAAAAATGGTGCGATTATGAAAAATTGAAATTGTAGAGTGAGACTCCAAGCTTGGCCCATTATAGTATAAGCTGTCTTGTCTAAAATCGCGTTTGGGATAAGACCGTGCGCCATTAGTAAGTGAGGAATGAAATGCTTAACAAAATCATTAATTGAAACTTCAGTGAAAGCTAGTCTGGAAGCTGTTTTCTCTATTTCTACAGGGAAATTTTGCAATACATATAGTGCTATTGGGAGCATCGCTGCGGTGATAAGTAAGAACAAAAGATAAACTGGAAATATGCGAAGAATTCTTTGGGAGAGATACTTTTTGAATGGTAAGTTCTTATTCATAAACATCAAGGTAATTACAAAACCACTAATGATGAAAAATAATTCTACTGCTAATCCTTGTCCGAGAAGTTTTGTTGATAATTGCGACTCATTTAAGTTGAAGCCAGCCATAGTAACAGTATGCCCTACGACTACCCACAAACACATTAGCCCTCTCAGTCCATCGAGACCAATAAATCTCATAAAAAACTCCATAAGTATAAATCGAAACTGTTCTAAGAAAATGCGGTTGTTTGGCTTTTCCGCTACTAATCAATCGCTTGAGAAGCTTTCTGTAGCCTTGGAATAGAAACTTCATAGTATCATGCGCGAATGTCAACGCGAAGCCATTGTTTGTCTTGGCAAAAAAATAATATTTATCAATAACCGTGATTGAAAAGAATCAAAGTGTGTTAACTGACTTAGCTTTCCTTCTACTTTGAATATTCGAATTATCAATTTTTCAGAAATTCGAAGTATCTATTAACCTTACAACAGCCGGATTGTTGCATCACATTTATAGCTTTTTCCAAAATTTCGCCATTATCAGCCATATAGGGTAGCGGTAATGTCAGTCACTCGTGTAAACTATCGCTTTTATTTCAGGCAAGCCTTAGCGCACAGAAAAATTCTTCCTATGCTTTGGCCATGCAGTCATCATGTAAATTGAGGAAAACATGGAGCTTGACGCTATTATCAATCAGGCACAAAGCCAGATTGACGCTGCACAAGATGCAGCCACATTAGACCAAGTTAGGGTCGAATTCATGGGTAAGAAAGGTAAACTTACCGACTTACTTAAAGGGCTTGGAAAGTTATCTAACGAAGAACGTCCTGCCGCAGGCCAAAAGATTAACCAAGCTAAGCAGGTTATTCAGCAAGCTATTTCTGCAAAAGGTGAGTTTTTACGCACTGAAGAGCTTAACAAAAAGCTAGCAGAAGAGGCAGTAGATGTAACTTTGCCTGGTCGCACAGAAAAGCCAGGAAACTTACACCCGGTTAGCCGCACGATTGCACGTATCGAATCATTCTTTGGCGAGCTTGGCTTTTCAGTTAAGACTGGACCTGAAATTGAAGATGGTTTTCACAACTTTGACGCGCTGAACATTCCTGCGAATCACCCAGCGCGTGCCGACCATGATACCTTTTATTTCAACCCAGACATGATGCTTCGTACGCAAACCTCTGGTGTTCAAATTCGTACTATGGAAGCGGAAAAGCCACCATTGCGTATTATCTCGCCAGGCCGCGTGTATCGTAACGACTACGACCAAACACACACGCCGATGTTCCACCAAGTGGAAGGTTTGATGGTTGATAAGAATGTCAGCTTTACCGATCTTAAAGGTATCTTGCACGACTTCTTACATCACTTCTTTGAAGAGTCACTAGAAATTCGCTTCCGTCCGTCTTACTTCCCGTTTACTGAGCCTTCAGCTGAAGTGGACGTAATGGGTAAAAACGGTCAGTGGCTTGAAGTATTGGGCTGCGGCATGGTGCACCCAAATGTACTTAAAGCGGTAGGTATCGACCCAGAAGAGTACACAGGTTTTGCCTTTGGTATGGGCGTAGAGCGTTTAACAATGCTTCGTTACGGTGTTAACGACTTACGCGCGTTCTTTGAAAACGATCTTCGTTTCCTTAAGCAGTTCAACTAAGGCAGAGAGTACACATGAAATTCAGTGAAAAATGGTTAAGAGAGTGGGTTAACCCGTCGCTGTCGGCACATGAGCTGTCTGAACAGTTGAGCATGGCTGGCCTAGAAGTAGACGGCGTTGAGCCAGTGGCAGGCGATTTTAAAGGCGTGCTAGTAGGTGAAGTAGTGGAGTGCGGCCAGCATCCTAACGCCGATAAACTGCGCGTGACTAAAATAAACGTAGGTGGCGATGAGCTACTTGATATCGTTTGTGGTGCGCCTAACTGCCGTCAGGGCATTAAAGTAGCAGTTGCTGTTGTTGGTGCTGTATTGCCAGGCGACTTTAAAATTAAGAAAGCAAAGCTTCGCGGCGAGCCGTCATTCGGTATGCTATGTAGCTTCTCTGAGCTAGGTATTAGCGACGATCACGATGGTATTATCGAGCTTCCAGCCGATGCACCTATTGGCACAGACATTCGCGATTATCTTGGTCTTGATGACAACGCAATCGAAGTAGACCTAACACCAAACCGTGCAGACTGCTTGGGTATTCGCGGCATTGCCCGTGAAGTTGGCGTACTTAATAACCTTGACGTGTGCGAGCCTGAAGTAGCTGCGGTAAACGCAACTATTGAAGATAAATTATCAATTACGCTAAGCGCTGATGACGCATGCCCGCGTTATTTAGGCCGTGTGGTTAAGGGCGTTAACGTTAAAGCAGCGTCACCACTTTGGTTAGTTGAAAAGCTACGTCGCTGCGGTATTCGCAGCATCGACCCCATTGTAGATGTGACTAACTTTGTATTGTTAGAGCTTGGCCAGCCAATGCACGCGTTTAATCTTGCCAGCATTGAAGGCAACATTAACGTGCGTATGGCTAATGAAGGCGAAACGCTTACACTACTTGATGAAACCGAAGCTAAGTTACAAAGCAATACTTTAGTTATTGCTGATGACAACAAAGCGTTAGCTATGGCAGGTATTTTCGGCGGCTTACATTCTGGTGTTACCACCGAAACCCAAGATATTTTACTTGAAAGTGCTTTCTTTAGCCGTGATGCGATTATGGGCCGTGCCCGTCAGTACGGTTTGCATACCGATGCGTCGCACCGTTACGAGCGTGGTGTAGACCCACAGCTTCAGCGTAAAGCCATGGAGCGCGCTACTGCACTGGTACTAGAAATTTGCGGTGGTGAAGCTGGCCCTGTTGTTGAAGCAGTGGCTGAAGACAAGCTACCCAAGCAGGCTACGGTTACGCTTCGTCGCGAACGTTTGTCTCGCGTACTAGGCATTAGCATTGACGATGCAAAAGTAACCGAAATGCTAAACCGCCTTGGTTTAGACGTAACGCAAACCGAAGCTGGCTGGGAAGCAGTTGCGCCAAGCTATCGTTTCGATATTTCAATTGAAGAAGATTTGATTGAAGAAATTGCGCGCGTATACGGTTACAACAACATTCCAAACGTGGCACCAAAAGCGACGTTGGCAATGCTGCCTTCGCAAGAAGCCAAGCTTCCGTTAAACACAATGAAGTCATTGCTTCTAAGCCGTGGCTACAATGAAGCAATTACCTATTCGTTTGTAGACCCTAAAATTCAAAACGCATTATTCCCAGACGTAAAAGGTATGGTGTTACCACACCCAATTTCATCTGATATGTCGGTAATGCGTGTAAGTTTATGGCCGGGATTAGTTGGTGCTACTGCTTATAATCAGAAGCGTCAGCAACAACGTGTTCGCATGTTTGAAACCGGATTACGCTTTATTCCTCAACAAGATGCGCCAAATGGTGTATTGCAACAGCAAGTAATTGGTGGTGTAGTAGCAGGGCGTCGTAATGAAGAACACTGGGACTTGGGCGACAGCCCGGTTGATTTCTTCGATGCAAAAGCCGACGTTGAGGCGTTATTGGCACTTACAGGCAGAACCGGTGAGTTCCAGTTCGTTACAGGGCAACACAGTGCGTTACACCCTGGCATGACGGCAAAAATTTTGCTTAATGATGAAGAAGTTGGCTATATTGGTGCTATACACCCGCAGTTCACTAAATTGCTTGGTGTTAACGGCCGTGTATTTGTGTTCGAACTAGTGGTAGATGCCATTACTGATCGCAAGTTACCGTCAGCCGTACCAGTATCGCGCTTCCCATCGAATCGCCGTGATATTGCTATTACGGTTAAAGATGAAGTGCGTGTAGGGAATGTTCTTTCTTACATAGAAAATATTGGCGTAAATCAACTAGTTGCTCTAAACTTGTTCGATGAGTACAAAGGCAAGGGAATTGAGCCTGGCTATAAGAGCCTTGCTTTGTCACTTCATTTACAAGATCCGGATAAAACCTTGGAAGAAGCTGAGATTCAGCAAGCTGTAGATACTGTGGTTAAAGGTCTGGAATCTGAGTTTGGGGCCGCGTTAAGAGAGTAAACTATGGCATTGACCAAAGCCGAGATGGCTGAACACCTATTCGAGAAACTAGGCATTAACAAGCGTGATGCGAAGGATCTGGTAGAGCTTTTTTTCGAAGAGATTAAAGGCGCTCTGGAATCTGGTGAGCAAGTAAAACTGTCAGGTTTTGGCAACTTTGACCTGCGTGATAAAAATGAACGTCCTGGCCGCAATCCAAAAACCGGTGAAGACATTCCAATTAAAGCACGTCGTGTGGTTACATTCCGCCCGGGTCAAAAATTGAAAAGCCGAGTTGAAAACTCTGCACCTGTCGACCAATAATCTTTAGGTCGTTACAATACTGAAAAAGAGCGGGGTCTCTCGCTCTTTTTGTATTGCTTCTTTTATACAGTGCCGTCGCACTGGTTTTCATATGCAATTTCTTTGGAGGAAAGTGTGAAGAAAGCACTTGTCGTTCTTGCTATTATTGTTGCTGCTACGTTTTCATGGTTTGCTTATCTGTCGCTAGATGCAGACAAGCGAGACCAAGACGCAGCGCAAGTTCCGCTAATCACAGTCATGGAAATTCTTCACGCTAGTGATTTGCAGGAAGGCGTTAAGCAGGCTGTGAAAGATGGGAATATCGAAGTAGTAGATTCTTGGATGATACAAGCCCGTGAAGTAGGGCAGGCTGCCAACCTGTCATCTGAAGATATGGATTATCTTAATTCCGAAACTGCGAAAGATTACGTCGTATTCAATGCTAAGCGCCAGCTGTACAACGAAGCGTTTGAAGCGCGTTATTATGCGTTGGAAGAGGTAGAAACGCTTAAAGAGCAATATCCGGAAGCCAAAGACTTGTTTCCCCGCACTGATGCACTGATTGAAAAGCGTGACGCTATAATTCAACAAATTGCTGTAGCCATTGCAGGAAGCGAGCAGCCTGATGAAGCCGCGCTTAAAGAAGCACGTGAGCAATGGTTAGCCCAGGCTAGCAAGTAGCCAAGTAACGCACTCTCTCAATCTATGTTCAATCTACTGAAATATCTGCAAACTTAGCACTAGTGAGCGTAGCTAGATCAGAAGGGGCGAGTGCCACTTCTAAACCTCGTTTTCCAGCGCTTACGTGAATAGTTTGCAGATTTTCAGCGCTGTTATGGATAACGCTTGCTAAGCGCTTTTTTTGCCCTATGGGGCTTACACCACCTAACACATAGCCTGTTGCAACCATTACCGCGTTTGCTTGCGCCATTTCTACCTTTTTAACACCTAACGCTTTAGCCATTTTCTTTTCGCTAAGTTTGGTGTTTACAGGGACCACGGCCACGGCAAGCCTGTTATTATCTGTACTCACTACCAATGTTTTAAAAACGGTATCCGCATTAAGGTTTAGCTTTTCAACCGCCTCTAGCCCGTAAGATGACGCATTTGCGTCGTGTTCATATTTTAAAACGCTGTGAGCGATACGCTTTTTAGTAAGCAAAGTGATTGCAGGTGTCATTCAACCTCTTTTTTGTAAAATGTTCGGCTGTGTATCGGCTGGCTGGGCAGCAGAGGAGTAGCTGCGTGTGTTGCGTAGTCGTTAAAGCCAGTTGTAAAAAATTTTGACAGTGGGTGGCCGGATTGTCCGCCAGGTAGTGTTAGAATGGCATCCTCTAAATGGCCAGGGCTGACAAATAGTCGCTCAGAGGCACCAAAACTAGGTGCTTGTACAGCAGGCATGTATGTATCACCAAAACCTTCTACTTGTTGCATGTTTAACATATCACCAACTAGAGGAATTTGATCAGCAAATGGATGTTTAACAGAAAGTGCGTTCACCTTGCCCCAGGCTAATGTTTCCATATTAGCTTCTACTGGTGAATACTTGTCTAACAGCTTGTGTTTGGCGCGCCTGTAAGCGTCTACAAGTAGCTCGTCGAAGCTTTCAGTATCGTGAGGTAGCCAAGAGTCAGGCTGACTATGAATAAGTTGCCACACAGCAGGTTCAATGCCACGTAAGAGTGTACGGCTGTTTACACCTTGTTGGTCTAACGTTGAAAGTACGCCTCCAAAAAGGGTTTGTACCACTTCCTGCCTAAAGTGCTTAACTAACGTGTAGCCAACCGAATCTTCACATGCGCATTCGTCCCATGTGTTTAGGTAAGCGAGGTCGGGTTTAAATTCAATGTCTTGCATATTGAGCAGCCCATACAAAAGGTGCTGCCAAGGAATAAGAAAGCGGGCATGATTATCTAACTGAATGGCGTAAAAGTCAGTCTCAGTAAAGGTGTCTTTTTCAAATAAACGGTCTCTTATTTGTTGTCCGCGAGCACCTAGCGCGTAACCACCGTCGCCCCAGACTTTGAAGTCATCAGCCGAAATTACTCTAGCATTTGCAGTCCATATTCTTCCCATATCGGGGTTTAAAACCATGGGAAGCTTCGATGCGCGCTTTGGTGGTGTGTTTACTGCTTCTTGTTCTTTTATAGCAGTGAATGAAGCCTGCTGCCTTTCCATAACTGCGCCGCCAGGAAGCCAAGCCGCATTGCCGCTTTCATCAACAATCACGAGGTTTTGCGTGGGAATAGCAATGCGTTGGCCCATCTTTATCGCTGCTTGGACATTTTTTGCATTGCCGAAGTTTATTATTCCCAAGTTAGCAGCAAACGGATGATGCGCTACCCAATTAAGTGCATAGCGCTTGCCATTGAGTTCTTTCACTGGCCCATACGAACTTACTTCAAACTCAAATGTGTGCTCACCATCAGGTAAAGGAATACGCTCTGTTACCGTACTTGTGGCCGTCGATTCGCCTAGCTCAATCCAATCTACATTGTCTAAATTTGCATTCGTAAAACCCCAAGCGATATGGCCGTTGGTGCCTACAACAATGCCAGGAATGCCCGGAAGGGAAACCCCGGTTACTTGCACATCGCTGCCCGATTCTTGATAGTTTAGCTGGGCGCGATACCAGATGATGGGAACCCGTAAGCCCAAATGCATGTCGTTTGCTAAAAGGCCTGCGCTTGTAGTGGTGTGACTCCCGGTCACCGCCCAGTTATTGCTACCAATATCAGGAAGTTCAGTACCGTTATATTGTGCACGGGCAATAGCAGTATTGTCGCTATCGTTTGAGTACTGAGTAGTCGCGTCTTCAGGCTCTTGCTTAATGCTCTCGCCATTACTATCTTCTGGTGAGTGAGTAATTGGGCGTAGCGATGCAGGGTACTCTGGAATAGGTGCTTCAAGCAATGGTATCTCGCTGGCATCAAGCGCTGCCTGATAATTACTCGGCTGAGTAATGAAGCTGTATACATCATTCCCAAATGTTGAAAGCAGTGCCTCTCTCGCTAAATCAAGTTCTACTTGGCTACCTTGTAAATCCAAATACATACTGTAAATCACAAGAATACTGTCGGTGGGGCGCCATTGTTTTATATCAACGCCTGCAGCTAGGTATTCAAAAGGTGGCAACGTATACTCAGACAATGCGTCATTTACGCCGTGGGCGTAACGTACA
Organism: Alteromonas sp. KUL17; assembly: GCF_006538305.1. Classification (NCBI taxonomy): domain Bacteria; kingdom Pseudomonadati; phylum Pseudomonadota; class Gammaproteobacteria; order Alteromonadales; family Alteromonadaceae; genus Alteromonas; species Alteromonas sp. KUL17. Next base: position 220,636 of record NZ_BJKJ01000002.1, on the reverse strand, counting down.
AGTAGTTCTTGTTGTTTTGAGGGAAGGTTATCGAATACGGCTTTTGCTCGTTTCTCAAATTGATGAAAGCGGGCTTTTTTATCGATATCTAGGGCAATGTCGCCCACCCATTGTGACAAACTGCCCGATGCGGCGCGGCGCTGTAAATCCATTTGAAAAAAGCGATCTTGAGCATGCGCAAAACCCAGTGCATAGGCTGCGTCGAAAATATCGTTGGCTTTAATAACAGCTTGGCCTAGTTCGTCACGGCTTAGCTCAGTAGGTGCGTTTACGTGATAGGTGGCGCTATTTCCGTCAAGTGCGGGCAAACTCATACGAAGCGAGATGTACAATCCCAGTACCGTTAAAAAAAGCAGTGCTAAAACACTTAAAACCAACCACTTGAACCAATTTATCACGTGTAAAACTCCCTATTTTTCTCTATCCTAACCACAGAACTTGCAAAATTGAAGTGATGTTTTATGACACATACTAAGGCGGTGCCGTGGGGCCATTAATGTTGGATTGTCAGGCCGAAGAACTTCTGCCTGAAGAAAAGGAAAAGTTAACACATCCAGTAGTGGGTGGCGTTATTTTATTTAGCCGCAACTATCACGACAAGCGTCAGCTCTCTGCGCTGGTTCAAGATATAAGACGCTTTGCAAAGCGTCCAGTACTGATCGCCGTCGATCATGAAGGAGGCCGCGTTCAGCGTTTTCGTGAAGGCTTTACTGCCATACCTGCAATGGGCGATATTTTAAGGCAGTCAGAGCATCAAGATGAAAGTGCTGCATACGCAAAAGCGTGTGGATTAGTATTGGCTTATGAACTTAAAACCTTAGATATCGATTTTAGCTTTGCACCGGTGCTTGATATAAATGGTGTATCGCAAGTTATTGGTGACAGAGCATTTTCAGACAGTGCAGACGACGTTATTCGTCTTGCCGCTCATCTAATCCAAGGTCTAAAAGCCGTAAATATGCCAGCTATTGGAAAGCACTTTCCTGGGCATGGCAGTGTAGCGCCAGATTCGCATGTAGCGTTACCCGTCGATGAACGCGAATTTGATGAGATACGCAGTACCGATATGGTGGTCTTTGAACGCTTAATTGAGCGTGCGTTGCTTGATGGCGTTATGCCTGCCCATGTTATTTATAATCAGGTGTGCGATAAGCCAGCGGGTTTCTCAACTAAATGGCTGCAGGATATCCTTAAACAGGATCTAGGCTTTGGCGGCGCAGTATTTTCTGATGACTTGTCTATGCACGGCGCAAGTGTTGCGGGAAGTTACGTGGAGCGTGCTGAGGCAGCGCTGGAAGCAGGTTGCGACATGGTACTTGCGTGCAACAATCCGAAAGGGGCTGAGACTATCCTTGATGGATTGGAAATGCGCTTTGCTAATCCGTCTAACAACGATTTACAAAAGCGAGAGCGCGTTATGGCGCTTTATGACCGTGTCATGCCTGCGGGGCTCAATGATAAATACGACAGTGCGGTTGAGCTGGTGAAGCGTTTAAGCGAACGGTAGTTTTTATAACTACCGTTTTTCATTTTCTGTTTTTAATGCCGTTTGCTTATACTGGTACTTCTTCTACGCCAGCTTCTACATTCATAAATCGCGCAAAAGTGAAGAGAAAATCGCTTAAGCGATTTAAATAAGCATGTACCACTTCTGGCACGTCATAATGTTTAGATAGGCTAATGACAGCACGTTCAGCTCGGCGGCATACTGCGCGACAAACATGAGCCTGGGCAGCAGCCTTACATCCGCCAGGCAGCACGAACGACGTATTAGGCGGCATTTGACGGGTAATATTGTCTATAAGGCTTTCTAGGTTCTCAATATCAGTTTTTGTCAGCGTTGAGCTTGCTGAAATAGCAAAGCCAGCTTGAAACAGGTTGCGCTGAATGTCCTGGAGCATTGGCTTATGTTTGTCAGTAACATGCGCTGCGAGTAGCCCGATATGGCTATTGAGTTCGTCCATATCGCCGTAGCTTTGTACTACTAAATCATCCTTATCTACACGAACGGCTTTGTCAGCGTAAATTTGCGTGCTGCCCTTATCACCAGTGCGAGTGTAAATCTTCATAAAAACCTATATCTCTCTATCAATCGCAAATGTTGTCTTTTGTATTTAAAACCAAAGCACTTACACTAAGCGTTTACTTAAATCACTCACTAACGTCAGGGCGATTGTAGCGACGAATTTGTACTACAAAACCAAACAGCGGGTGGTCGAAATAATGCAGTTGCGTACTGATTACACGTCTTTGCTCAGCTAACGGAACCGAAACCAGTTTGTACGCTGTTGATGTCGCTTGACGGGGCTTAGCAGCATTACCAGAGCTGTCATCTTCACTGCTGAAGTAGCTCATTGGCACCGGCTGGCGATAAAACATCTCGCCATCTACATGAAGGTAAGGTACGCGGTTAATATACTTAAGAAATACTTTGATAGTGCCGTCAATTTCCCAAATGGGGGTTCTTAACGAAGCGTCGGTAGTGTCATCTTCACCTTGCTCTACAATAATCGGCGTATCAAGCGCTTTAAATGCGCCATACTCTATAGCCTGTGGGTTTGACAAACGGCGGTCCAAATCGGCAAAAATATCTGAAACAGCAAGAAATTGATCAGTGCCTTGCGCTGCAGTTTTATCAGCTTCAAAAGCAGTACTTACATCACTTAGGCTGTTTTCATCTGTGCTCGATGTATTTCTATGGTTATCATTATCAGTAAGAGTGGCGGTGGAGCCGTAACCAAACTCTGGAGTGGAATCGTCAGTTTCATTGTTTACATTATCAACGTGTTTTGAAGCTCGCATATCACCGTTCAAGTCAAACTGCTGCGCGTAGTTTTGCCCACCATAAAGACGCACGTTGAAAGCTTTGTTTTTACCAAACATAACTGGCTGACGCCAGGTTGCGTGGAACAAACGTTCTAGCTCGCGATTAGAACGTATTTGGCGAGAAATTGAAGACAGTGCTTGCTGATTACTGGTAAGCAGATGCGCTTTTGAAGCAAGCGGCCAGTCGTGTCCTTCAATGATAATAGGTAAACTTGCTGGAGCGGGTAGCCTATTATCCGGCTGATTCACCTTCCATACGATTACAGGTTGAAGCGCGCTGCTTCTAGACTTGCTCTCGCTTATCGAAACGCCTGAGTTTAGTTCGTCGTCGCCTGGAACAACAACGTTCAGTGCAGTGGTTACCTCAGCGCTAAGCCATGGCTTCGCTTCTTCACAGTACTTAAATACAGGCACCGTGACAGGTGAGGAATCTTTTACGCCGAAGAAAGACGTCCAATAGCTGGCGATGGTTGCAGCATCAGGAGCGGGTGTGACGTCGTCAGTGATGATACCCTCATTTGAGTAGTCAAGGCTATCGCTATAGTCGGAGTCTGACGACGAATAAGAAGCCCCAAACTCATCGCCATTAATGTTTTCGCTTTGTGCCTGACTCGCTACGTCTGCTGTAGGAGTTGGCTCATTGGCTGTTAAACCAGATGTTTCATTATATCCATAGCCCGCTTCTTCAGAGTAAGAGCTAGGAGACATGTCACCGTACTGCGCACTGTTATCTTTAGGCAGCGACAAGAAATCTACATCTTTTGCGGGCACGCTCAAAAGTCCGTTGCTAGGCCACTTAACCGATGTATCAGCGCCGCAAACGGCTAACCCTTGTTTTAGATAGCTTATATCAGGCGAAATGATATCGCTGATGATGTCTGCCTGAGCGCGAGGGGCTGACAAGTTGTCAGCCAAAGAAAACTGCTCTTCTAACTCAGTTAGTGCCACGTTGCGCTTAAACGCAATAACTTCCACATCGAACCACCAGTTGTCATTGGCGTTAGCTGTAGTTGAAATTGTCGTTAAGAAAACGGCGCTTATTGATGCAACTAACGGGCACCAGCGAGATAACTTCATGTTACCGCGACTCCTTTGCAAAATCGGCAATAATATCGCTAATAAACGCGATGCGCTCTTTAGCTGTTTCGGTCTTTTTCACCAAACGCAGTTTTTGGCTTCCTTCAAACTTAAAGGTGTTTGGTTTGGTTTGCACCAAACTAATAATATAGCCTGGGTTAACCTTAGTGGTTTCTTTAAACTCTATGGTACCGCCTTGGGACGACAAGTCTACTTTTAGAATGCCTAACGCCTGGGCTTTTAGTTTAATTTCAGCCACTTCTATCAAGTTTTTAGCTGGCTCTGGCAATAGACCAAAGCGGTCAATACATTCTACCTGGAATTCATCAATGTCGTCTTGCGACGTACAGCTTGCCAGACGCTTATATAGCGATAGGCGAGTGTTAACGTCGGCAATATAGTCTTCAGGCAATAGGGCTGGAATACGCAGTTCAACTTCGGTATGGCCCGAAGTCGCGTCGTCTAATGAAGGCTCTCGGCCTTCTTTAAGGGCGTTAACGGCTTTATCGAGCATATCCATATACAAACTGAAACCAATACTCGCTATTTGCCCTGATTGGTCATCGCCTAACAGCTCACCGGCACCACGAATTTCTAAATCGTGGGTAGCAAGCGCAAAACCTGCACCTAAATCTTCAAGCTGCGATATTGCTTCTAAACGTTTTACTGCATCTTTGGTCATGCGCTTTGGATGAGGCGTTAATAAGTAGGCGTACGCTTGATGATGCGAGCGACCCACACGACCACGAAGCTGGTGCAGCTGCGCTAAACCTAAATGGTCGGCTCTATCCATAATAATGGTATTCGCACTTGGTACGTCGATACCTGTTTCAATGATGGTAGTACACACAAGTACGTTGTAGCGCTGGTGATAGAAGTCGCTCATTACGCCTTCAAGTTCACGCTCGCGCATTTGACCGTGCCCCACTGCAATACGGGCTTCGGGAACGATTTCAGCGATTTCTTCGGCCGTTCGCGCAATGCTATCCACTTCGTTGTGAAGGAAGTAAACCTGACCACCACGCAATATCTCACGCATAATGGCTTCGCGAATAACGGCTTTATTACGCTGCTGCACAAAGGTCTTAATTGATAAACGACGGGCTGGGGCTGTGGCAATAATCGATAAGTCGCGCATGCCTGATAACGCCATGTTAAGCGTACGAGGAATTGGCGTAGCGGTTAACGTTAAGATATCTACATCGGCACGTAAGGACTTAAGTTTCTCTTTTTGACGCACGCCAAAGCGATGTTCTTCGTCGATGATCACCAGCCCCAAATCTTTGTATTTAATATCGCTAGACAGCAGTTTATGTGTGCCTACTACGATATCTACTTTGCCTTCGCCGATCCGCTCAACCACAGATTTTTGTGCTTTACCGCTTACAAAACGGCTCATGACTTCAATTTCAAACGGCCATGCCGCGAAACGGTCTTTGAAGTTCTCGTAATGTTGCTGCGCAAGTAGGGTAGTGGGCACCAAAATAGCCACCTGTTTACCAGCATTAGCAGCAAGGAAGGCCGCGCGCATGGCAACTTCGGTTTTACCGAAACCTACGTCACCGCAAACGAGGCGATCCATAGCCGATGGACTGCCCATGTCGTGCATAACCGCTGCAATGGCTTGGGCTTGGTCAGGCGTTTCTTCAAAGGGGAAGCTGTCTGAGAACGCTTGGTAGTCGTCCCAGTTAATTTTATACGCAAAACCTGGCTTGGCTGCGCGGCGGGCATATACATCTAAAAGCTCGGCGGCCACGTCACGAACTTTTTCGGCGGCTTTTTGCTTGGCTTTTGTCCATGCGTCTGAGCCCAAGGCGCTTACTGGCGCGCTATCGGCGTCGCCACCGGTGTAGCGTGAAATTAAGTGAAGCGAGGCCACAGGCACGTAAAGCTTAGATTGCTTAGCATACTCGATGCACAAATATTCGGTTGCTACGCCGCCCGCGTCCAACGTTTGAAGACCCAAATAGCGGCCAACACCGTGATCGAGGTGCACCACAGGCTGACCAATAGAAAGTTCGGCAAGATTACGGATAATGGCGCTTTCGTCGGTGGCGGTGCGTTTATCGCGAAGACGGCGCTGACTTACTTTCTGGCCTAATAGTTCGGTTTCGGTAATAAATAACAGTTCGCCTTCCTGGGTTTGCCAGCGGAAACTGTTATCAACCATACCCACGGTAATGCCAATGTTGTCGTGACTTGCGATAAAATCGCTAAAGCTATCAACAATCTTTGGTTTGATGCCTGCTTTTGCGAGTACGGTTAGCAAACCCTCTCGGCGACCTTGGGTCTCAGCACAAAACAGTACCTTAGCCCCGTTGTCAGTGGCTTGATTTACCGTTTTAATGAGTCTTTCAGCAGGTACTTTTTTCTGCGAGTTAATCGCGATGTCGTCAAGCTTTTCACACTGTAGGTTGCTAGTACCTGATTTTTCTTCAAGTACCTTGCTGGAAAGAGATGCACGAGGCCACTGTTTTATGGCACCAAATAGCTCATTTATAGGTAAAAATAGCTCGTCTGGTGCAAGCAGTGGACGGGCTAAGTTATAACGATACTGCTCGTAACGTTCTTGTACGTCGGCCCAGAAAAACTCGCTGGCGTCTTGCACATCACCGTGAAGTAATAGCAGGCTTTTAGGGTGAAGATAGTCAAAAAGCGTGGCGGTTTTTTCAAAGAAGAGGGGAAGATAATATTCCACACCGCTCGGCATGGTGCCCTTGCTTACCTGAGAAAATACGCTTTCAGATGCATTGTTTGCGTCGAACTTTTCTAAAAACTGCTGGCGGAAAAGCGTGATTGCCTCTTTGTCTGTAGGAAATTCTCGTGCTGGTAGCAAGCGAATTTCGTTAACAGCCTCGCCAGAGCGTTGGGTTTCAGTATCGAAATAGCGAATGGAGTCGATTTCGTCATCAAACAAGTCTATTCGAAATGGCTGGTCGCTTCCCATCGGAAAAAGGTCGATGATGCTGCCGCGCACCGAGAATTCGCTGTGGCTCATTACCTGACTAACATGCAGGTAGCCGGCTTGCTCGAGATTGCGTCTGAACTGATCTCTATCTAAGGTGTCGCCCTTGTTTAGCATAAGCAAATACTTTGCTAAATAATCGGTAGGGGCTAAACGCTGCATTAACGTGTTAACAGGCACTATGAATATGCCTTCGCCTTGCTGTGTAAAGCGGAATAGGGTTTCTAATCGCTGAGAAACAATGTCTTGATGGGGCGAAAACGAATCGTAGGGCAGTGTTTCCCAATCTGGAAACAGAGTAATAGGTGTATGCTTTGTATTATCGCTTAAGAAGAAGGCTATTTCTTTTTCGAGCTTCATTGCCGACGGTGTATCGGCGGTAATCAGTACAATAGGGCCTTTGTATTGGCTGAGTGCTTGGCTGATACATAGTGCGGCACTGCTGCCTTGAAGTTGGCCCCAGTGTTTGTGATCTTGTGATGAGGCTTCTTTTTTAGGCGCAGGTAATGGAAGCGATAATAAAGTGGCTGTCATGACGTCCTGTTTTTTAAGTGCAAGATGAGTTTTACGGCTTATATACTGATGTTAGGGTCTATTCAGATCCCGCTTTTTTTCTTTTGCCCGCTTTCTTAGCTGTTGCGTTTGAATATGCAAGCTAGCGCGAACTAAAAGCTCCTGGTCTTGCTCTCGAATGGTGTTAAAAATAAAGGCGATATGGTAACGGTCTTCTACTTGCTCGCAAGTAATTACTTCGCCAAAACAAAATATTGCTGCTGCTTCGGCATCCAAGAAAAGTTTAAGTTCCGCTTTGGCGCCCACATCCAATGCTTCTTTTGACTCGATGACCACACCGCCACCACCGAGCTTTACGGTTTTGAAGCGAAACTCTGGCTCGTCTTGCTGGTGCAAAACGAACGACATCATCAAGTCAATTTTTCGAGATTGATGGTTTAAGTAGTCAGCCAGCGACTCAGCGTGGTCACTTAGGTTGCGAAGCGGACGAATTGCCTGTGCTTCAATAGCGGCCATTTCGCTGGCAATGCGAAATGCATACGGCATCGACTCCTCTAAGTTTTCTTCATCAGGCACTACTTCGTCTTCACCTAACGGGCGCATATTGGCGTTTATGCGATGTGCGATAGAAAAATATTCATCGAATTGGGCTTTTTTTTGTTCTAGGCTAAGTTCGCTCACATCATTCCTCTGCCACTAATTCTTGTGCAGTTAGTAACTTATAAGTAGTATACCGATCACACGTAGTATACCCACTTTACTATTTTGGGGTTAACCCGTCATCTCGTCTTTGGGCTACTTATCTGAATTTCTCATTCATTAAGCATAGCTAAACATAAGGCAGATTACCGTATTACTGAAAAGCAAGGCGCTATGTTTTATCCTCTTTCTGCATTCATTGCTTATCGTTATGCCAAGTCTAACAAAGCAAGCCAAACCAGTTTTGTTTCATTTATTAATCGATTTTCAGTGGCGGGTATTGCACTGGGATTGATGGCGCTCATTATCGTTGTGTCTGTTATGAACGGCCTAGAAGGTCAACTAAAACAGCGCATCTTAGGCATTGTCCCCCATATTGAAATTACAAAGACACCCATCATAAGCGAGAGTCCTAGCAGGACATCCAGCGAGAACGAAGTTACAGAGACACCCACGCAAACTGCAGAAAAAACGCAGACAGTTACTTTAAAAGAAATTAGCGAGACACCCATCGAAGGCGTTGTTGCCACTATGGCTTACAGGGAAGCTGAAGCAGTAGTGCAGTCTCGCTCGGACTTGCGTGGTGTTCAGGTTCACGGTGTTCAACCTGAAGTAATGATTGAGCACACTTTGGTAGCAAACCACATGGAGCAGGGGCGATTTAGCGATTTAACTGAGGGGAGTTTTGCTGCCATTATTGGGCGCTCACTTGCCATTAAACTTGAAGCGCGGGTTGGAGACAGATTGCGGGTTATGGTGGCAGGCGCAAGTGTGTATACACCTTTTGGAAGAATGCCAAGTCAACGGCTTGTAACCGTGGTGGGTGTCTTCGATATGGGCTCGCAGATGGATGACAAAGTGATGTATATGAACCTTAAGGATGTGAACCGCTTAATGCGAGATCCTAAAGGTAGCGAACAATCGCTTCGACTCTTTTTAAATGACGCTTTTAACTACCAAGCAGTTGTTAGCGCGCTCACCGATAGGGTGGGTGTCTCTGTAAATAATATGAAGACTTGGCGTGAGCGTCAGGGGCCGCTATTTGATGCCGTCAAGATGGAGAAGAACATGATGACGCTCATGTTGCTGCTTATTATCGCGGTAGCGGCATTTAATATCGTTTCGGCACTGGTAATGGTGGTAACGGAAAAACAAGGCGATATCGCAGTACTCCAAACTCAAGGTATGTTACCCAGTTCGGTAATGTGGATTTTTGTGTTAAACGGCTTGTTTAACGGCATCAAAGGCGCTGGCATTGGTCTAGTATTAGGCGTAGTGATTACGCTCCAATTAAATAACATTTTGGACCTTATCGGGTCGCCGTTAGCCTTAGCGGCAGACGGTAGAGGGCTGCCAATTGAAATGGACGTTGTACAAATTGCAGGCATTGCTTTGCTGTCTTTGCTACTGTGTGTTTTAGCCAGCGTTTATCCAGCGCGCAAAGCGATGAAAATTGCACCGTCGCAAGCGCTCCAAAACGAATAAATCGCTGAATTTACCGTGCAAGTTAGTGCAAAATTCACTATACTCGCGGTCTTTTAAATTTTGCCCAGTGAGACGTCATGAACAAGAATTTTATCACCTCGCAATCGCTTCTACAGGATTCCTTTCGCCTAGCGGCAAAGGTGTATGAAGACGGCTTTCGCCCTGACTTTATTATTGGTATCTGGCGTGGTGGTGCTCCCATTGGTATCGCGGTTCAAGAATTCTTTGAATTTAAGAATACATCAACCGACCATATCGCAGTACGTACATCGTCTTACTATGGAATAAACAAACAATCGAAAGAGATCCGTGTGCACGGATTACACTACTTGGTAGAAAACGCGAATGCTGATGACAAGTTGTTGATTGTTGATGATGTTTTCGATTCAGGCCGCAGTGTAGATGCACTTATTAAGCAAATTAATAAACTAATGCGCTTGAACATGCCTAAAGATATTCGCATTGCATGTCCGTGGTACAAACCGCAAAACAACACGACAGACATCGTGCCAGATTATTACGTTAACGAAAGTGATGAATGGCTGGTTTTCCCTCACGAAATTGCGGGATTGTCGGAAGAAGAAATTCGTGAAGGCAAAGGCGAGCTGGCTGACGTTATGGACATTTTGTTCAAAAAGTAGTGAGTAAATGCTTGATATAAGCGACTAGGAGTTGCTGTTAAACGTATCTAAACCGCACTCTTGTGCGGTTTTTTTATCTTCCAACTTCGCTGGAAAAGATAGGGTAAATGTGGTGCCCACGTTTACTTCACTTTCTACGCTAATGGTTCCCCCCATCGCTTCAACGATGGAGAACGAGATATAAAGTCCTAATCCAGTGCCTTTGCCGGTTGGTTTGGTGGTGTAAAACGGTTCAAAGAGCTTTTGAAGGGCATGCTTTTCTATACCACAGCCCGTATCTTTTACCGTTATGACGGTGTGATCTTTTTCTTCAAACGAAGAAATAGTTAATTTATCCCCATCTTCCATCGCTTGCGCAGCATTTACGAATAAATTGACTAATACTTGGTTTAATTTTCCTGTTTTTCCCTTAATTAAAGGCACATCGCTTAGGTGCTGTTGAATCTTTATTCGGTGCTTCAATTCACTGTTTACTAATCGCAAGGCATGAGCTATGCAGTCGTTCACGTTTACGGTTTCATCATCGGGAATATCTGCATCGTGGGAAAAAGAGCGAAGACTGGTGATAATGTCTGTAACTCTATTTAGGCCTTCCTCTGATTCGCTGCAAATATCTGCAATTTCGTCGCTTAATGAATCAATCTTATTTTCAACCTTCCACTGTTTCGCAGCTTCAGCTACCTTCAGCCTCTCATCGTCGGTTGCGCTAGCTGCCAATTGTAAGACGATGTCTTGCATTTGCGATAGCGCAGGCAGCACGTTCCGTAAAAAGTGAATGTTGCTATTAATGAAAGCAACAGGGTTATTAATTTCATGGGCAACACCAGCGGCAAGTAAACCTAGCGATGCCATTTTTTCTGAATCGATAAGGCTTTTTTCTACAATGGCTTTTTCTTCTTTCAACCTCACCGTTTCAAGCGCCATTAGCTTAGCCTGCATCCCCATGGCCATTTGCTCGGTAAAGGTACGGTATCTGTTAGCCATATCCACAAATTCTTGGGTGTAATAACCCAGAGCTTGATGGCAAAACACAATAACTGCGTGTTGCTGATGTACTTTAAATGGACAATAAAGTACAGAGGTGACGGGCGTGTCGAATAAGGATAGGTGGCGTTGCCACGTCGCTTGCTGCTTGATGTTGAATAGTGCTATAGGCTCACTTTTTACCGCGCGGGAGAGCGTGTCATCGATTTGCCATACGGTGTTAAGTAGCGGTGGATGGGTGCTGTTAATGCACCTCATTTTGCCAGCGCTTTCATTCTCAAGAACAAAGCAAACTTGATAATTATACAGTCCTTTGAACACACTAAACATTTTTTTATAAAGGTCTTGTTCGTCCTCTGCGGTAAGTAATACGCGAGTGCCTTCTAGCAAAGCATCGCTTTCCTTCTTATGTGCCTCAGCCTGCTGTTTAAGGCGGTAAACAAGCGCTAGATCTTCTAAAACATTTTCGTAATCTTTATTCATTGAGAGAACACTACCGCTGATATCATAAGGTTGCCGTGTCTGTTCTTGCCATCTAAAAAGCGCCCTTGCTCGCCAAAAGTAAACGGGCCGCAAATAGGTAATGCTGGAAATTTTTCTTGCAGCGAATTCAGCATGAAATTAATTTCGTCTCCAACCATCAAGCGACATCCTGCGCAGTAAATCATTAGTACGCCAACAGGCTTTCTATTTTCGGGCAGCAACATAACTGCATTGTTTATCACACGCTCTGCACGAGATGTAAGGCTAGAAATGCTACCTTCCATCAACACCAACTCTTCACCTTCTTCTACTTCTGAAAAAACATGTAGTGCACCACTTTCATCGACAGAATCGGGGTGGCACAGAAGGTAATTCACCGCACCGTTGTCTAATTCTACTGGTCTGCCTAGCGGTGCTGACGATGTTAGTCCTAAAATTTGACCGCCATATAGCTGTTGAGCGATAAGGTTATTGGTCGCTTTGTTATAAACGGTGCTTGCACCGCTATTGTTAAGCTGTTGTAGTTGGCGTCCTTTCGCTTTCGTTGCTTTAAATAGGGTATCGGTTGGCTTGTATCCTGAGCTATAACTCACCCCTAATGGAGTAGAGGGATACATAACTGCAACTACCACAGTGTGTGGTCCGCACGCATCTTTTGTAACGGTTGTCCAGTCGCCTGAAACCGTGTTGTCTGCCATTGAACCACCAAAAATAGGAACTTGAGTCCCTACAATGCTGGCGAAACCTTCAAGTATTCTTTCTTCTTCTCCTGGCGGCAACGCACACCAAATTAACGCTGGGCTTTCATAAGGTCTTCCCGCATTGTTTAGCGCATTTTGTAACGCGATGGCGCCAGCTTCAAAGGCGCTGTAGCAGGAGGCGTCTGCACTTCCAACGCCGTAGGCTCCACCATCGTCATTCACACAAAAAAGCGCTAACTGGCACCCCGCGTCAACGGTACTGCCGTCGCAAAGTAGCGCTCCTAAACAAGAGCTGGAAATGAAATAAGGCGCGGTAAACGCGCTAAGGCCATGTTGAAGCTCGTTGAAAGGTAAGTCTGCATTGCCGTAGCCAATAACGAGTGAAGGTGTATTTTCACTAAATAACCTATCTATTTCGGACGCCATACTAGATGCGTCGTTACACTCCAACGAAAATGTTTGTATATACATTCGGCCTTTACCACTCAACCATACTCTTTAATAATAGATTGAAATTAGGAAAAGCTTATTAAACATTAGTTGAAGAGTTACACGAGTTACAGTAACTGTGTTGAAGAGAACTTAATTATCGAGGTAAAACTTGTCGTGAAAGGTATAAACCCACGTTGGCTGGTAGATCACTAAAAGCGTTATCGCCATACCGTTTAACAGAGCTTCAGGAAAGACCAAAAGTGGTATAAGCAAAACGTAGTTGTCAAAAATGATGTCCCAAGTATATGTACCTTCAATGTAATAAAACGCACCGAGCGTTAGCGTCTTTAATGCAATAGAAAGAGCGGCAGGGAAAAAGGCACAAACAAAAATGTACACGAAAAGTTGTCGAGGGATACGGTGAAAAGAAAGCATATAAAATAGATAGGTTATGCCAATAGGTAGAACGGTGCCGAGTAGCCCATTAACGCCAAAGTTTTCCCAACTACCGTAGCCGACTGCATTTGCGCCTAGTAGCGCGATAAACGATGCAATAATAGCGTTTCTAAAGCCGAGCATTAATGTCAAAACTGAAAGGCCTAGAAAATGAACATCTAGGCCCTCGAAGATGCCTGCTTTAAACAACCAGAGAACGAAAAGCGAAGCAGCAGTACCAAAAATAAGATGTTGCTGCTGCTTGTTACTCGCAAAATGAGTAAAGTCCACATGCCTGACCGCACCGAGTAAAAATACACCGTAAATCAGCAATGCTAGCAGTTGTAGTGAACTCACTTTTACTCCTTAGTTAATGGCGGGGAGCAGTATTTAGTACTGTTTACCCTTTATATTCAGCCCAAATAGGCGCATGATCAGACGGCTTTTCGATGCCTCTCAGCTCATAATCAATACCGGCGTCATGTAGTTTTGTATGAAGCGGTTTTGTTGCCAAAATCAAATCTATGCGAAGGCCACGATTATCGTTGAATCCTTTTGAGCGGTAATCGAACCATGAAAACTTGTCATTTGTCTCTGGGTTGAGTGTTCGAAAACTATCTTCAAAGCCCCAGTCAATTACTGTGTTCAACCACTCACGCTCTTCCGGCAAGAAGCTGCATTTTCCAGTTTTCAGCCAACGTTTGCGGTTGTCTTCACCAATGCCAATGTCCAAGTCTGTATGAGAGATGTTGACATCGCCCATAACAATTACATTGTCATCTGGTGTGTGGTTATCATCTAAATAAGTCATTAAGTCTTTGTAGAACTTACGCTTAGCTGGGTACTTGGTTTCATGCTTTTCGTTTTCGCCCTGAGGGAAGTAACCATTTAGAACGGTAACGGGCTGGCCAGCATCATCGGTGGTTTTTAAAATAATCATGCGACGTTGGGCGTCTTCGTCATCTGTTGGGAAACCCATCGACACAGAAAGCGGCTCTTTCTTCGCCAAAAAAGCAACGCCGTAATGGCTCTTTTGTCCGTGGAAATAAACGTGATAGCCCATGGCCTCAACGGCTTCTACCGGAAACTGTTCGTTGTGAACTTTAATTTCCTGTAAGCCAATAATATCGGGTTGGTGTGCGTCGATAACCGCCTGAAGTTGATGTAGACGAGCGCGAATACCGTTTATATTAAATGAGATTACTTTCATGCTTTTTTAGTGGTTGCTTCGAATTTGGCTAGAGTTTACCAGAAACTGCACGGCCGCTTAACGACGTTTTGCCACTATATTAATGCATTCAGTCGATTGGCTAGATTAAGTTTATTTATAGCTAATGGTGAAATCGCTGTGTATAAAAGCTCGTCATTAGCATAAATTTAGTCATCCCTTAATCACACGTTTGCCTCATGGTAGGGAGTGTCATTTGGTGCCGTGCGCTTACCGAGTGAAATCAAGAACTCAAACCAAGCATTTGCGTCTTGCACCGCGTTCTTAACAAAGCTTTCATTATCTAGGCCGAGCTCGGGTAAGAGTGTTTCTACTTCTTGTTTGAAAGACACCCATGCTTTGGCACACCCTGCCATCGCTTGATAATACTTGGTAGGAATATCTAACTTCATGGCTTCTAACCGCCTAACAATAATGTTGGCGCCCATTGATGAGCCCAACCATACATAGATGGCTGCGATAGCCTGGCTGGTGGTTGAATTAGAGCAAGGAATTAACTGTGCGATAGCCTGGGCGTTTAAGACTGGCTCATCTTTGTTTTTTATTCTTGTAGTAGGTTCGAGCTTGGCATGGGTGTCATTGTAACGTTGTTGAGCAGACAGTGTTACGGACGACAACGCGTGGGTGTCATTATTAAGCGCTAGTAGAACAACCTCGCTATTGAGCATTGAGGCGATGCGGCTAAGGGAAGGGGTCTGGAGTGCAGCCTGTTTTACGGTTTCTGCTGTTGTTTGGTGAAACACCCTCATGATGTTAAGGATGGCAAGATAGGCCTCATGGTTAAACTCACTATCTTTGTGGTACATCGAGAAGGGAAAGGTATTTTCCAAGATAGCGTGGTTGGCATGGGTGTCTTGCTTAAGAGCAGTAAATAGATTGCGCATGAGGTAAAGGTCTTTGCGTTTAAGCTTTCACAGCGTTGAATGATTTGCTCTAACTTTATCATGGGTGTCTTCGTAACGGGCGAAAAATGTCAATGTTAATAATGTAATGGCTGATTGAGTGAAAATTGGGAGATGATTCCCGTAATTTTAGGGGTAAACTTGGGTGTCTTCTTAATAATGTTTTTGATGATGAAGAAGAGCTATGGATGGGTGTCTTTGTAAGTGGGTTAGCCGAGGGGGCTTTTTTAACGCTTATTGCATTGCGCCTATTACTGGGGCAGGTATACTTGCCGCAAAATTTTAGATAGGTGAAATAACGTGTTTCCAGAAACAGTTGCAGACAAATTGAGTGAAGCGGTTATCGAGCAAGCGATGAAGCTAAGTGCAGAAGACCGACAAGAGCTTGTAGTGAGCTATATAGCAAAAGCAAATGAAATTTGGATGGTGCAAGGTAGTGAAGGTTTTGTGATGTTTGAAGGTGGTGAAAGCGTTCAGCTGCCGGTATTCCCGCATCACGATTTAGCTCAAAAGTTTGTAGATATAAACGAAATTGAAGGCCAATGCGTGAATATTACACTCGATGAGTTTATGCAAACTTGGTTGCCAGGCCTTGATAAGAATGGCGTTGAGCTAGTAATGTTCCCCACCACGAGTGATGTTGAAAACCTAGTTATGACTGCAGATGACTTAGCCTCAGAGCTTAGCGGAAATTAAGCAAGGTATAGAGATCATGAGTTCTCTCGAAACTTTGCTTCCTCTGGCTTCTTCTTTGGCTAACGCGAAAGGGTGGGACGATTTTACTCGTACACTGATGCTTGCGGGTAAATCGCTTGTCCCGCTTCCAGCGGAAAAACGTCTGACTGAAACAGAAGTAGAAGGGTGTGAAAGCCCAGTATGGCTCGCCACTTCTGACGAACAAGGCAGTTTGATGGCTTACTCGCCTAGCAAAGTGATTCGCGGCGTGCTTGCAGTATTGTTAGAAAAAGCAAACGAGTTAACCCCGCAGCAGCGCAGTGAATTCGACTTTGAGAGATATTTGTCTCGCTGTCAGCTGGAACGCTACTTAAGTCAGTCCCGTGGAAACGGGATTAAATCTGTAATAGCTAAATTAAAGGGCATCTAGCCGCTAAACTAGTGGCTGCCGTTATTTGTTTTTTGCTTCAATCCACTGGCTCATGTACTTGCTCGCTGTCAGTGTTTGATGCCACAACAAGCTTTGCATAAATAAACCGTTTCTATGCGTGTTAAGCGACTGTTTTAAACCAGTGATTTTTTCAATTAACGGCACTTCTGGCTGTTCGCTTTCAAATGAGCTAAGTATTGTCGCCGTTAAGTTACTAGCGCTATCCCACGTAGACTTATCATTGTGAAGTGCCACAGCTTGTCTGACGTAGTCTTGAATAACCGCTGCGTCAGTTGTATTCGCGCTACAAAGCGCACCAGGCCATTGCGCTAGCTGCTTTGTAGCATCGATTTCCTGTATATTGCTATTAGCAATGATTGAGCTGGTTGAGGTGATACCTTCTGCGCCTATCCACGTGGTGATACTAGGTGTAGCGCAGCGCATCGCATCAATTAGTTTGCCTTTAGTGCCTGCGCCAAATCGTAAAGGAGCAATCAGCACCTTTGCGCTCAACATTATAGATTCCACATTTTCGGCCCAACCTTTTACCAAATAGCCTTGTTTTTCGTTGTGCAGTTGGGTGGCCTTTTTAGGCGGGTAAGCGCCGTATATGTGCAATTCTGCTTTAGGTAGCGCTTTTCTTATCTCAGGCCATATGCTTTGCTTTAGTTGCAGGACCGCGTCCCAATTAGGCGCATGGCGAAAGTTTCCAATATGAACAAAGTGCGCTCTTTCCTCAAAAGGAAGCGTGACGAGGGGCGTTTTTCCTACAACAAGAGGGTGGTATTGGAGCTGCGCTCTAGGTACACCGTAATGTTCCGTCAAAAGCGCCATTTCTCGTTTTGAAATTACTAATGTAAGGTCGCTTCTTAGTATTGCTGCAACTTCTCTTTGCGCCAATTCGCTATTTAACTGAGCAAGGCGAGCATCATTGTCCTGTTTTACCGCTTCGTGTCTAGCCTGACGCAGGCTGTGCAAATCTTCAGTGTTTAAAACTCGAAGTGCATCTGGGCACGCTTCTTTTACTCGCCAAGAAAATTGCTCTTCTGTCATGTAGCGGTCGAATATAACAACGTCAGGCTTTATATGTGCTATTTGGCTATCAAAAGAACTACAATTCAATGCCACAGAATGCACATCAACGCCTAATGCTGTAAGGTCTTCTTTATGGTCGCTATCGGTGGCAGCGGTCAGAAATGTCACATTGAAATCGGCAGATAAGCAACGCTTAATAATAGCTAACATATTTTGGCCCGCGGCCGAAGAATTTGGCTCAGGCCACACATAACCGATAACAGCGACATTTAACATGGATGGATTACAACTTTTGCTTTAAGAATTTTGCCATCAAGGGCATAGTGAATAGTATGTAAATACTACCATAAATTTGAATTGGTCATTACAAAAGCAAGTGTTCCTTAGAAAATCTAATTCTTATAGGTAATTACCCTAAGTTTTTCTGTGTATTAGAATTATTTGTATGTAAAAAGGGGCAAAAAGCTATAATACAGGCCTTCCAGAGATGCGCTGAATACACGAGGGCAGTGCGTATCAGCGGCGTTGCGTGAATTGTTGATGTTCAGCGTAAAGCAAGATTTTCAAATTGAAAATGAGCCCCGCGGTATCACGGCTTATGAAGGATTCAGGTTAACTTAATGATTAGTAAAGAAATCATACTTTTTTACTAGTTGATATTTATTGACCAACTACATTTTTGTGCCTATACCTTAATGGACACAAGGCGAATGGAGGTGCCTTCAACGCTATATTGACAAAGGCGGCATGAAAGAGAGTGCACGAATGAATTTAGATGAATTAGTTTCGAAAGCGGAAAACCTCTTTGTTTTACCTGATTCGGTAACTCGACTTAAAGCTTGTATGGATGATGAAGCTTCAAGCATTGACGACATCGGCGATATTATTGCTTTCGATCCGTCATTGGCAACGCAATTGCTAAGAGTAGCAAACTCAGCGCTCTATCGTTTTCCTAATAAAATAGACACCGTCACAAGAGCCATCCAGGTAGTGGGGACCCGCTCCACTTACGACTTGGCACTGGCTTATGGCGTAAGCCAAGCATTCAGTGATGTAGACGGTCAACGTATCGATCTCGACAAGTTTTGGGAGCAAAGTGTATCGTGCGGTCTCCTGGCAAAATACTTTGCCGATATGCGCAATATTCGTGAGCCTGAGCGACTCTTTGTTTCGGGGCTGCTTCACAACATAGGCGAGCTGGTAACCGTTTCGGTTTTGCCTGAGTCGGCAACCCGTTGTCAGGCATTCAACACCAGAGTAAGTCCTGCTGAACTTCAATTTGGAGTGCTAGGGTTCACGTATGCGGAATTATCGGCAAGATTAATTGAAAAGTGGGATATTCCAAGCTCTATTTATACGCCAATTGCCAGTATCCACAAAGAAGAGGAGGAGTCTGCTTCTACAGATGAGAAGATTCTACAACTCTCGTATGTGTTGGCACTCGATAACGTTAACCCTGAGATCTACCCGAGTTATCACAACTTAAAGCCAGAATTGCATGAGGCATTGTCGCTTAATCGCGAAGATTTAGAAGACGCGCTAGATATAACCAATCTGCAGTGTATTTCGGTGATTTCCTTGTTTAACCCTAACGCGTTTATGTTGTATTAATGTAACGTTTATAACGTGCTTTTCGAAATGCCGTAGCGATCAGTCGAAAATCGCTACGGTTTGTCTACTGATGGCAATCACTTCATTATCCTTATCCCAAATCGTCGCTTCAGTATGGCCATAACCATCTGCAGCTTGTCTTGTGTGAGCCTTATAAGCAAACCAGTCTGTCGGGCTTACCGGCTTGTGAGGATGGATAAATTCCAAGTTCCAACTTACTGTACTGGCTGGTGCCGGAAGCTTCATCATTTGTAAAAGTGTAGGTGGCCATGCGTCGATCATAGTAATAATATGTGCATCAGTGATGGCTTCGGGGGGCTGCTTGAAGCGCATAAAGCCGTGATAATGGCTGGTTTTTCTGCGCGTAAATGGAATGCCGCCATCTTCAATTGCCAAATCAAAATAGCGTAAGAATTTAGGCGTAACTTTAGGTATTTGCGGGATGAACTTTGCTTTATTCGGCTGAGGCATGTCGTGTGTATCTGTATTCTCAACTTGAATACCTGACTGACGCGCAACACCAAAACAGGCTTGCGAAAAAACACAGCTTTTGCCGTCTTGAATAGCATGAGCAGTGAACTGAGAGACATTTTTCCCTGTTCTAAGTAGCGTTACTTCGATAGAAAAAGGCGTTTCAAGAGATAGGGGACCAACAAAGTTAGTGGTAAAAGAGCGCAGCACGCGGTTATCAGTGACTTGCTGCTTTACTGCGGTGTAAAGCATACCGGCAGAAATTCCTCCAAATGCAGTTCGTCCCTGTCCCCACGTCTTAGGGATAACTAGTCCATCAACTTTCCATGTGTTTTCCGAAGTTTGAGATAATTGAGGAATATTGAGCAATTCATCTACTGTCATATTTGCTTGTCTGGTCTGATGAGTTAAGTGTTTGTCATCGTACCTTAAGCGCTATAGAACGAAAAGCCTCAGTTAGAAATTTTCGTTATGTTAACAAATAAGTAACAATTAGTTGTTTATTTTTTGCCTAATGCATAGACTGGGCTATTGTCACTTAAAAGGACTGTTATGGCCCATACTCACGTTGAAGGTATTCCCTCTGCAGATGCAGGAGCATCTAGAAGTTACCGGAATTACGTTCTATTCATATTAACCTTGGTGTATGCCTTTAACTTTATAGACAGGCAAATCATTGGGATTTTATCTCCTTTTATCAAAGCTGATTTGGGGTTAGATGACGCCCAACTTGGGTGGCTTAAAGGCATCTACTTTGCGCTACTTTATACCGTGATGGGGATCCCAATTGCATGGCTTGCCGACAGGTACAGCCGCGTTAATATCATTGCGATCTCTCTAACGCTTTGGAGTGGTTTTACCGCTGCATCTGGGTTAGCTGCCAATTACATGCAGCTTGCCATAGCACGTATTGGTGTCGGCATTGGTGAAGCGGGTGGTAGTCCACCGTCCCACAGTATTATTTCTGACTTATTCCCTAAAGAAAAACGCGCGGGCGCGCTCGCAATATACTCTTTAGGTATTCCTTTTGGCGTCATGCTTGCGTTTTTTGCATCAGCGTTCTTTTTACAGGGCGGTTCTGCCGACTGGCGAACGGTAATGTACAGCGTGGGTATTCCAGGGGTGTTACTGGCTATTTTGCTTAAGCTCACAGTCAAGGAACCTGCCAGAACGGTCTCTTTACCAAGCGCAGATGATGCGAATAAGCCGAGTGTAAAGTCGTCCCTCAAGATGCTATTGAAAATTCCGACGTGGTGGGGAATGGCACTGGGTATTTCCTTTGGATCATTCGGTAACTATGCCATATCGACATGGGTAATTGATTACTACGTTCGCGCCTTTGCGGGTTTAGATATTACACAGTTGCTAATCGTTTTTGGCATTATCAATGGCACCGCCTATGCGCTCGGTGTATGGCTAGGAGGCTATATTGCTGATAGATGGGGTAAGCACAATAAAAAAGCTTATGCGTTATTGCCCGCGATCGCACTTATTATTGGTGTGCCGGCATTTTATGCATCGTTACAAGTGCAAGATTTGTGGTTATCAGTAGGGCTCATGGCGCTGTTGTTATTCACCAGTGGTTCATACCTAGGCCCAAGTTTTGCGATGGCACAGACACTAGCTCCAATAAACGTAAGAGCTATGTCGACAGCGTTGTTCTTCTTTGTATTGAACATCATTGCTCTGGGCGGTGGCCCAACGCTGACTGGTATTATTAGCCAAGCATTGGTGCCATCTTTAGGCGAGACAGAGGCATTAAGACAGGCACTCATCTACCTAGTAGTTCCTTACGCGCTTTCTATTGCCGTGTTCTTATGGACGAGCACGAAGATTGTAAAAGATTGGGAAATGGCAGAAGCCAGAGGCTTGTAGTATTATCGAACTTTCATGCTAAGGGGCTGATTTAAAGCCCCTTTGTTGTTTAAGTATAAAGGAGTGTATTGGTGACGTCGTCAGAGTTGAGTTTTCATTTTGCCCATGCAAATGGATTTCCGGCAGGTAGTTATAATGCGATGTTTTCAGCGTTACCTGATCACTTTCACCGTCTTCATGTTGAGCGCTTCGGACACGATCCTCAGCTTCCTGTGAATGGTAACTGGCGCAATCAAGTTCAAGAACTAATCAAGCACATAAAAAAAGAGAACAAGGATCCGCGAGGCGTGTATGGTATTGGGCATTCATTTGGTGCAGTCATCACCTATATGGCGGCTTGCGAAGCGCCAGAGCTGTTCAGAGGCATTATTTTATTTGATCCTCCGCTCGTAGTTGGCCCTTTGAGTTACTTTTTTAAATTCGCGAAACACACGCCGTTAATTAACAAGCTAACGCCAGCGAAACTCGCGCAAACACGCAATACCAGTTGGCCAAGCAATACTGATTTGGTGGCGTACTTTCACAGCAAAGCATTGTTTAGAGATATGGATAAACGATGCGTGCGCGACTATGTAAAATCTGTAACCGCCTTGAAGGGGGACAATATTTCACTCACATTTCGTGCAGAAGTAGAAGCAGATTTGTTTCGCAATGTTCCGCACAATTTGGGTAAATATAAAGGAAAGCTTAAGTGTCCGGCCGTATTGGCGACTGGAAGCAAAAGTAACGTGTGTAAGCCAGAAATGTACTCGCGGCTTCTGAAGCATAATGCTATTGAGCATAGCGTGCTCGATGGTGGGCATATGTTTCCACTAGAACACCCTGAGCAGGTAGCGAGCTTTATTGAGCGTACTTTAACGCAGTGGAGTAATGAGGCGAATTAAACATTACGTAGATTGATTTAAGCGTTTTAACGCCAAAATCAATCTCGCCATAACATTAGGATAAATGAGTTAGTCGTGCTTTCTAGGCTTGCTTAGTCCACCCACGGGCTGACCTAACATTTCTCGCGTCACCAGTACCACGCCTTTTTCAGATACGCGGAATCCACGAGCCTTGTCTTGCTCGTGATCGTAACCAATTGTAGTACCTTCAGGAATGACACAACCTCGATCAATAATCACCTTTTTCAGCTTACAATGGCGTTTAATTTCCACATCAGGAAGAATAACGGCGTCCTCAATAAGGCCATAGGAATGTACGCGTACATTGGAAAAGCAAATAGATGAACGAAGTGTAGAGCCTGAAATTATACAGCCCCCAGAAACTACGGAGTTAATCGCTTCACCACGTCTGTCGTGGTCTTCCCAAACAAATTTTGCTGGTGGCAGTTGCTCTTGGTATGTCCATATGGGCCATTTTCTATCGTAGAGGTTCAATTGAGGTACAGGAGCAACCATTTCCATATTGGCTTCCCAAAATGAATCGATAGTACCTACATCGCGCCAATAGGCGTTGTCTCCGCCACTTTTCTCAAAAGGATAAGCGTATACAGGGTGGTCGGCGATGATTGATGGAATGATGTCTTTCCCGAAGTCTCGCTGCGAGCCCATATTTTCAGCATCAACACGTAATTGCTCGAATAAAAACTCTGTATCAAACACGTAATTGCCCATAGATGCTAAGCAGCGCGTTGGGTCATTAGGAAGTGGAGTCGGGTTAGCTGGCTTCTCTTCAAATCCGTTAATACGATAGTTTTCATCAACCGACATAACGCCAAACGCACCCGCGGCTTCTTCCAAGGGCACTGACATACATGAAACCGTCATTTTTGCACCAGATTCTTTGTGCTTGGCCAACATATCACCGTAGTCCATACGGTATATGTGGTCGCCCGAAAGGATCATGACATATTTTGGAAGCTCATCACGAATGATATCTATGTTTTGGAAGACCGCGTCTGCGGTTCCTTCATACCAACTGTCGGAGAAACGTTGAGAAGCAGGTAGGATTTCTACAGATTCGCCAAGTTCTTTTTTAAAATGACCCCAACCTCTGACGAGATGACGAATGAGTGAATGGGACTTATATTGAGTAACCACGCCTATTCGACGGATACCTGAATTAACACAATTTGAAAGCGGAAAATCAATTATTCTAAATTTACCGCCGAAATAAAGTGCCGGTTTGGCTCGCCAATTTGTGAGCTCGTGTAGTCTAGAACCTTTACCACCCGCGAGGATGAGCGCATATGTATCGCGAGTAAGGTTACTGATGTAACGAGAACTTTGATCTGCCATTTCCTATAAACTCCTGTAATAAAGCGACAACTGTGTATCGATAGAAATATAAAAAGAAAACGAAGTGTTGCGATTGACTGCGCTATGCATGATAGGCCTGATTGAACAGGCTTTCTTGATAACCTAAATCCATATTACACAAGATAATTTAGAATGACAGCGCGATTTTCATGCTTTGTGATGAAATGGTAAATGTTTTTAAAAAATTGTAGGTCGGGGGGCTCTCGCCCTTACAGAGACACCCACCCTAATTCCCTTAATCTCATCCAATGGCATTCAACCGTTGCTCTTACAAAGACACCCACCCTTATCTCTTATTATTAAGCTGGAATAGGCTTCTTGAATTAAAGTATTAGCATGACACCCATCGCTACTATGAGTTAGTTACTTAGTAAATTTGACGATAAAAAAGTTAGTGAGACATACAATTCAATTTCATCATGCGCATCCAGAAAAGACCCTCGATCAAAGCAAGTCACTGTGTAGACACCCATTTTTAAACTGTAGAAAGTTAGTCTACACTTTGCTCGATAAACGAAGTGGTTACTTCATGCATCATAAGGTTTTATTGCTGAGTGTCCTTTCTCGGTAACGCAAAAGAGAAGGCTCAATAATAGTTATGTTGAGTATAAATTTGCTTTCAACTGCGTTAAACATGACGGGATGGGTGTCTATCTAACAGTAAAATGAGCAAGAAAGATCTTTAAGTGACAAGTGTTAATTAAATGTTATATTTGAAGAGTCAATTCTTTTATGGAGTCTCAGATGGGAGCGTTAAAAAAACTCTTAATGGTCGTAGGTGTTGTTATCGTATTATTTGTCGCAACAAGCTTTTTTATTCCTAAAGATTACAGCGTTGAAAGAACAATTAATATTGATGCTCAGCCATCAGAAATATATCCCTATGTCGTTGATTTGAAAGAGTGGAAGAAATGGGGCGTATGGTTCAAGCGTGATCCTGATATGAAACTTGATTATTCAGGGCCTGATAGGGCTATTGGGATGCGTTCCGAGTGGTTAAGTGAAACCGAGGGAAATGGAGAAATGGAGATTACTCAACTAGAGCATAACAGACGTGTGATGTACCGATTATATTTTCCCGATTTTGACATGGGTTCATCGGGCGTCGTAGAAATTGAGCCCACAGAAAATGGTTCTCTTGTAACCTGGAGAGATGAAGGCTCGGTAGACAATAACCCTATAAACAAATATTTTGCTTTGATGATGGACAGCATGATTGGTCCGGATTTCGAAATGGGCCTAGAAAATCTTAAAATACTCGCTGAAAACGCTGGGTAGGGCATATAATTTTCTGATCTGACTGAATAAGTGCACCGTATATGTTCAATCGAATTGCGGTGCATGCTTATCTTCCATGAAACAAAAAAGTTTACTTATTACAGGCCTTTCGCTTAATAAACTAGCCGACCTACTGATCTCTACTAAAACAACCTTGACCGCACTTCTTATTAGCATTGGCGCACCAGTTTGGATGATAGGCTGGCTGGTTCCAATTAGAGAGTCGGGCGCGCTTCTGCCTCAAGTACTTATTAGCATTTATCTTCGAAAACATACTCAGCGGCACTTGGTTTGGCGTGTCGGTATGCTCACACAAACGCTTTCAGTTTTCTGTATGCTGATCGCGGCCATTTCATTTTCGGGGGGCTTGGCGGGTACCTTGATACTTATTTCGCTTGTCTTCCTGAGCCTGGGTCGCTCTGCCTGTTCTCTTACCGTGAAAGATATGGAGGCTGATGTAGCTAAGAAAGGTGAGCGGGGTAACCTAATCGGAATTGC
The DNA here is from genome assembly GCF_006538305.1 of Alteromonas sp. KUL17. Classification (NCBI taxonomy): domain Bacteria; kingdom Pseudomonadati; phylum Pseudomonadota; class Gammaproteobacteria; order Alteromonadales; family Alteromonadaceae; genus Alteromonas; species Alteromonas sp. KUL17. The sequence continues at coordinate 195,131 of NZ_BJKJ01000002.1, read as the reverse complement.
ATCTACCGTTTCAGGCATGGTCACCCTTGTTATCGCTATACCTTTGGCAATTTATGACGGCTCTCTTTCTTCGAACGTACTGCTGATAGTCTTGTGCGTAAGTCTTTTATCATTTGTTTTGACCCTTATATGTGTATGGCCTGTTAAAACGACGGTAGATGTGGGTGATAAAGAGGAGAAAGCGTTTAGTATTGACTTCGACGCCACGGTTTACAAATTCATTTTGGTAAGAGGGCTTTTCGTTCACTCAGCCTTGGTTGCGCCTTATTTCATGATAGAAAAAAATGGCGATGTAAAAGAGCTGCTTCCTATTTATATAGGAGCCGAAGCAACTGCTGCTCTTCTATCATCAATAATTTGGGGAAAGATTGCAGACAAAAGCGCAAAGTTAACACTTCAAATTTCAGGGTTACTCGCAATAATTTCATGCATTGGTTTGCTTACATTGCAAACGACGACAATTGTAACCTCTGCACTGTTGTTTTTCTTGTTATCGGTATCCCATGCTGGCGTAAGAACCGGACGGAAAACATATAGTTTAGATGTTAAAGAAGGTCATGAAAGAACAGAGCTGGTTGGCTTCTCAAACACGGCTATAGGTATGATTTTATTAGCATTCGGTGCACTTTACGCTGCATTAACCCCTGTTTTAACCTTTTCAGTGGTTTATATTATGGCTGGTATGCTGTTACTGGCAATTATCACTACTGTTATCTTACCTGACGAAAAGTAGAATGGTTTAGTCAAAGCATATCGCTGCCGAAGATATTTTGGCCATTCGCTTTCTTTTAGTATTTGCTTGGAACTTCCGCATAGATGAACCGTCTCCTGCCGCAACTGAAAACACGTTTTCGAAATCACTGATAATGTGATGCCAATGATGTTGGCATACACCAAGAGGTTTTACATGTTGAATAGGTCTCGTTTGAGCGGCTGTCGAATCGGTGTCGCGCAACAGTTCGATTGACTGGTTAAGAAGATCGCAATAGTCATTCAACGTTAAATCTAAGCCGCGAGTGTTTCTACATCGTTGGTGGCTTTTTAATGGCATTAACCCTTTTATTGTCTTTTTTGTGAAATACTCGTGTTCAATCTTTTATTAATGCTTGTGTGATATGAGTCTTGTAAGTCCGTTGCGACCTTTGCGCGTATAGGGTTTAAGTCAACATATGCCATACATGACAGTAGAGCTTTTTCTGTTAGCAATGCTTGTGAACGGAAGCGACCTTCCCAAAATCTGCCAGTACAATCGTCCTCTTCGTTTGCTTTTCTCGCAATATACTCGTTTAAATTTCTCATAAACCAGCTTATGTCGTAGAGCCTTTTTCTGTACACATCAGCAGTACTTTTAACTGTCTCATACTCACTTTCGCTCAAGATTTCGCCCTTCATAAACTTTTGAGTGAGTACGGTTCCTTTGTGCATTTTATGCCATTGATGTAACACAGTTTGTAATGACCATGAGAGCGCTGCCTCTTTATTCACGCATAAAACGATATGGACATGGTTACTCATAACAGCGTAAGCACAAATATCTATCGCGAATACCCGGCTCAAAAATAACAGCCGTTGTTCTACCCACGATTTTCGATGCTCGTAACTAATTCTATTGTTTCGGTCGTACCCGCATAAGTAGCTACGGCGCACGCAGCGAGATATACAATGATAGTAGGGTGTATCTTTTAAACTAATGAGGGATTTTCTGCTTTGAGCCATGTTAGATAAATGCAAGGTAATTAGTCATTGTGTGACCTTAGCATTGTGAACATTGAGTTGTGACCTGACCGATGGACTTGTTTTGTTTGAGAAGAGACACCCAACGTAAGACTTTTCGCTGAAAAGTAATGAATATTTGAAGAGACATCCATTGCAAAGCGAACTAGCTGAGCGTGAAAGAATGTATTTTTGAGTTTGTGCCTATAAACTTATAAAGACACCCATTACATAAACGGTGATTTAAAGTGAAACTTCACAATTAGGGTGGGTGTCTTTCTTAGAGGGGGCGCATTGCCGCATCCCCCATCAGTTTTTTTATTTTGCTAGAAGCGCATTAGCTGCTTTCGACACGGGAGAGCGGCCTAAAAGTTCTGAAATGTAAGAAGACGCTTTTAACAACTTCGTCATGTCTATACCTGTTGATATACCCATACCGTTCAACATATATAGGACGTCTTCAGTTGCAACATTCCCACTTGCACCTTTGGCATACGGGCAGCCTCCAAGTCCTGCAACAGCTGAATCAATGGAAGAGATGCCATATCCAAGGGCAGTGTATAAATTCACTAGCGCTTGTCCATAAGTATCATGGAAATGGGCGGCAACTTTGCTGACATTAATCTCTTTCAATACGTCATCTAATAGCAATTTTGTAGACATTGGTGTGCCTACGCCGATAGTATCGCCAAGGGATACTTCGTAACACCCCATGTCAATAAGTTCTTTACTCACCTGTGTAACGGCACTAGGTGAAATTTCACCTTCATAAGGACACCCCATTACGCATGAAACGTAGCCCCTCACTTTGATTTTGTTTTCGCTTGCCAGGTCAAACACAGCCTCGAAACGCTTTAAGCTCTCGCTTATAGAGCAGTTAATGTTCTTTTGTGAAAAGGATTCAGAGGCAGCACCGAATACTGCAACCTCTTTCGCACCCGCTTCAATGGCTGCTTCCAAGCCCTTAAGGTTGGGTGTCAATGCAGAATAATGAATCTTGTCTTCGGGGCTAAGCGCCTTAAAAACCGCATCCGAGTTCGCCATTTGGGGCACCCATTTGGGCGATACAAAGCTTCCTGCTTCGATACGGTTAAGGCCAGTTTTAGAAAGAAGTTGAATAAGTTCAATCTTTTGTTCGGCGCTTAAGGCCTGCTTTTCATTCTGAAGGCCATCTCGAGGACCTACTTCAACAATACTCACTTCTTTAGGAAACATCACATCAAACCTCGGCAGCTTCTTTAGTGGAGAACGCCAACAGTGTTGCGCCACCGTCAACTAGTTCACCGGGATTGAAAAAGAACTCTTCTACTGCACCATCGTGCGGGGCAATGATGCTGTGCTCCATTTTCATCGCTTCCATAACAAGTATAGGCTCGCCTTTTTTGACCAACGAACCCTTTTCGACCAAATGCGCCACTATGGTTCCGTTCATCGGGGCACTGAAATTAGCGTCGCCATTATCATCGTTATCATCACCAAGAGATGCTGAGATTAGGGTGAACTTAGCATGGGTGTCTTTGTTGAAGAGTGTAAACACGCCATCATTATCTGAAAACGTAAATGTTGATTTGTACCCATTAATCGTTGCTTGCAAAGCACTATCTACCAGCTTGCCTTTAACGTTATAGGAATTGTCTCCAACAGATAGCTCCCAAGCATCTTCAGTTCCGTGACGCTGGTGTTTGACCCCAACATGCACTTCTTCTTGGTTGCAAAGCAATGTAAGAGTTTCTGTGTGATTTGCGTTAGCGCGCCACGCACCGGCGGTTGACCACACAGATGGGGTTTTATCGCTTCTAGAAACTTTTCTATTTAAAAGTGAAAGCAATGCCATCACAGGAATGTTTACTTGGGTGTCATCGCTAGCTGCATCATTACTTGTCGCGCTAAACAACGAATCATGGTGTTTCTCCACAAACGTAGTTGTAAGCTCAGCGGCAACGAACGCAGGGTGTGTAGCCACACGCTTTAAGAAGTCGATGTTTGTGCTTACACCGTCAATATAGTAGTCACCCAATGCACTAATTAGGCGTTTGAGCGCTATCTCACGGTTCTCTCCCCAAACCACGAGCTTAGCAATCATAGGGTCGTAAAAAACGCTTACTTCATCACCTTCAACGACACCTGTGTCAACGCGAACTACGTCGTTTTCTTTTGGCGTACGTAAAAGGCACAGCGTGCCAGTAGAAGGCAAAAACTCGTTGTTTGGATCTTCAGCATAAATGCGCGCTTCGAATGCGTGTCCTGTTAAGGTGAGTTCATTTTGTTCTTTGGGAAGGGGCTTTCCTTCGGCAATAGTTAATTGCCAGTGAACCAAATCCTCTCGGGTGATCATTTCTGTCACAGGATGCTCTACTTGCAAGCGTGTATTCATTTCCATGAAGTAAAATGAATCGTCTTCATCAAGTAAAAACTCAACCGTTCCCGCACCTACGTAGTTAATGGCTTTCGCCGCGAGTATCGCCGCTTCACCCATTTTTTCTCTCACTGACTGAGGCATATTGGGGGCAGGGGCTTCTTCAATAATCTTTTGGTGTCGGCGTTGAACTGAACAATCACGTTCAAAAAGGTATACGCCGTTGCCATGGGTGTCACAGAAAACTTGAATTTCAACATGACGAGGGCGCGTCAGGTACTTTTCAACCAGCATGTGGTCGTCACCAAAGCTCGCCATAGATTCACGTTTGGCTGCGTTTAATGCTTGAGAAAACTCTTTTTCACTCCAAACTTGGCGCATGCCTTTACCGCCACCGCCAGCAGCGGCTTTTAATAGGACTGGGTAGCCCATATCATCGGCAGCGCCTTTCAATACCGCTTCACTTTGATCGTCGCCGTGATAGCCTGGGACCAAAGGAACACCAGCTTTTTCCATAATGTGTTTGGCGGCAGACTTAGAACCCATCGCTTCAATTGCAGATGCTGGTGGGCCTACAAAGATAATATTGTTTTTGGCACATAGATTCGCAAAGTCAGCATTTTCTGAGAGAAAGCCGTAGCCTGGGTGGATAGCGTCTACACCAAGCTCCTTTGCTTTTTCAATGATCAACTCGCCTCGTAAATAACTTTCCTTCGACGGAGATGGCCCTAGATAAACAGCTTCATCAGCCATTTGTACATGAAGGGCATTTTTGTCGGCGTCAGAGTAAACGGCTACCGTCTTTATACCTTGAGTGTTGGCTGTCTTTATAACGCGGCATGCAATTTCACCACGGTTTGCAATTAGTAATTTATTTATCATTCTTAACCTCCACCCATGAAGCACTGCGCTTTTCTAAAAAGGCTGCCAAACCTTCTTGACCTTCTTCAGATGTCCTAACTTGTGCGATAAGTTTGCTCGTCTTTGTGAGAAGGGCATCGTTAATCTCTTGCGTAGACACCCATTGCACTAAGTCTTTTGCTTTCGCCACTGCTTGGGGGCCGTTTTTCAGTATGTTTGATAAAATATTGTCGATAGTGCTATCGAGTTCGTCTTCTGTTACTGATTCGCTCAAAAGTCCAAGTCGTCTTGCTCTGCGCGCAGAAAATACTTCAGCGGTCTGGAAGTAGCGTCGGCATACTCGTGCGCCCATTGCTTCAACAACGTAAGGGCTGATAGTTGCTGGAATAAGGCCAATTTTAACTTCACTTAAGCAAAATTTACTGAGCTTGCTTCCAATAGCAATATCGCAACATGCAATTAAACCAACAGCACCGCCAAAAGCTGCACCTTGTACTCTTGCTATCGTGGGCTTCGGCATTTTGTAAAGCGTCTGCAGCATGGTTGCTAATGCAAGTGCATCACTTTCATTTTGCGCTTCGGTATAACTGGCCATTTTTTTCATCCAGTTAAGATCGGCTCCTGCACTGAAACTTTTGCCTTCAGCTCTCAGGATTAGTGCCCTAACGCTTTTATCTTCCCCCGCTTTTTTAAAAACGCGAGTAAGCTCGTTTATCATTTCGTCGTCAAAGGCATTATGTTTTTCAGCTCTGTTTAAAGTAACAGTGGCAATGTTTCTTTCATCTACGCTGTAAATCACTGATTGTTCCATTACCTGCACTCCTACATTCTAAATATGCCAAATTGGGTGTCTTCGATAGGCTTGTTAAGCGCCGCTGAAAGCGATAGGCCAAGCACTAATCGAGTATCCGCAGGGTCAATAACACCATCATCCCAAAGCCTTGCAGACGCATAGTATGGATGCCCTTGTTTTTCGTACGTTTCGATAACAGGTTGTTTAAATGCCTTTTCTTCTTCTTCCGACCATGATTCGCCTGAGCGCTCTTTTTGGTCGCGCTTAACCTGAGCGAGAACGCCAGCAGCTTGTTCACCACCCATTACAGAGATTCGAGCGTTTGGCCACATGAAAAGGAAGCGTGGGTCATAGGCTCTGCCGCACATGCCGTAGTTACCTGCACCGAAACTTCCGCCGATAAGCACTGTGAGCTTTGGCACATTCGCACATGCAACGGCGGTTACCATTTTTGCGCCGTGTTTTGCGATACCGCCATGCTCGTATTGCTTACCGACCATAAAGCCTGTGATGTTTTGCAAAAACACGAGAGGGATTTTTCGCATGGCGCATAGTTCGACAAAATGAGCACCTTTAAGCGCGCTTTCACCGAAAAGTATGCCGTTGTTAGCCACAATGCCTACGGGGAAACCGAAAATGCGCGCAAAACCACAAACCAAGGTTGTGCCGTAAAGCGGTTTGAACTCATCAAAGTCTGAGTCATCCACAACACGCGCAATGATTTCTCTTACATCGTATGTCTGACGACTATCAGCAGGCACAATGCCGTAAATTTCTTTGGTGTCGTAGCGTGGAGGTTTTACCTCGGCCACATCTAGGCATTCTGGCTTCTTTCGGTTTAGTCTGGAGACAGCATTACGCGCTAATGAGAGTGCGTGGTGGTCGTTGTTGGCGAGATGGTCGGCAACGCCCGAAATTCGAGTATGAACGTCACCACCGCCAAGCTCTTCTGCGGTAACAACTTCACCTGTTGCAGCTTTAACAAGCGGTGGGCCGCCCAGAAAAATAGTCGCTTGTTCTTTAACGATAATGCTTTCATCAGCCATGGCGGGAACATAAGCACCACCAGCTGTACAGGAACCCATTACTACCGCAATTTGAGGAATATTCTTAGCAGACATATTCGCTTGATTAAAAAAGATGCGACCAAAGTGCTCTCTATCTGGGAATACATCATCTTGGCGAGGTAAGTTAGCGCCACCTGAATCCACTAAGTAAATACAAGGTAGGTTATTTTGCTCTGCGATAGTCTGAGCGCGAAGGTGCTTTTTAACGGTAAGGGGGTAGTACGTCCCGCCTTTTACAGTGGCATCGTTAGCTACAATCATACACTCGATACCTGCAACAATACCGATACCGGCAACGACTCCGGCACAAGGTACATAATCTTCGTAGACTTCCCATGCTGCCAGTTGGCCTATTTCCAGAAAGGGCGTGTCTGGGTCAATCAGTGCGTTGATTCGGTCGCGAGGTAGAAGTTTCCCTCGAGACACGTGGCGCTCCGCCGCTTTTTCACCGCCACCTTGGCAAATTTGTTCGATTTTTTCGAGGAGATCATTTACCTGAGCCTGCATGTGTTCAGCATTTGCGATAAATGTTTCAGATTTCGTATTTATACTTGAGCGAAGAACGGGCATAACCCCTCCTTGTGTTGGGCCTAGGCGACGGCTGTCGCGTTAGCCACTAGTTAGCAAGATGATTAGCAAGACACCCATGCTAAGCGCTTTCGCTGCGGTGGGTGTCTTTGCAATTCATTAGCCTATTAATAAAGTTCAGCGTTTCTAAATCTACTTTAAATAGAGTAGGGTGGGTGTCTTCCTAATTTCTATGACACAGGGAATGCCTAAGCTTTCACTGTTTCAAACGAAGTTTGTTTCCACCCAGAACTTCGTGCTATTTCGATTCGTTAAATAGCTCGCGGCCTATAAGCATTCGGCGAATTTCAGACGTTCCCGCGCCAATTTCATAAAGCTTGGCATCACGTAATAAGCGTCCCGTCGGGTATTCGTTAATGTAGCCATTACCGCCAAGCAGCTGAATAGCATCCAGCGCCATTTTGGTTGCTAGTTCCGCTGAGTAAAGAATAGCGCCAGCAGCATCTTTTCGCGTTGATTCACCGCGATCGCATGACTGTGCAACGGTGTAGACATACGCGCGTGCGGCATTCATATGCGTGTACATGTCAGCTACTTTGCCTTGTACTAGCTGGAATTGACCAATTGATTGGCCAAACTGCTGACGGTCGTGAATGTAAGGTACTACGATATCCATGCACGATTGCATAATGCCTAGCGGGCCACCTGATAAAACAAGGCGCTCGTAATCTAGGCCGCTCATAAGTACGCGAACACCTTCGCCTTCTTTGCCAAGAATGTTCTCAGCTGGTACTTCGCAATCTTCGAAAACTAATTCACAGGTATTAGAAGAGCGCATACCTAGTTTGTCGAGTTTCTGTGCGCGGCTAAAGCCAGGGAAATCGCGCTCTACGATAAACGCTGTGATCCCTCTTGGCCCTGCGTTAGGGTCGGTCTTAGCGTAGATAACAAATGTATGTGCATCAGGACCGTTCGTGATCCACATCTTGTTGCCGTTTAGAATGTATTTGTTGCCGCGTTTTTCAGCTTTTAACTTCATACTAACAACGTCTGAACCTGCATTGGGTTCACTCATTGCCAGTGCACCAATATGTTCACCGCTTACTAACTTAGGCAGATACTTTTCACGCTGGGCATCATTACCGTTTTTAAAGATCTGGTTAACACAAAGGTTCGAATGCGCGCCATAGCTCAAACCGATACCACCTGACGCGCGGCTAACTTCTTCCATTGCGATAGTATGCGCAAGGTAGCCCATATCAGAGCCACCATATTGCTCTGAAACTGTAACGCCCAATAGGCCCATATCGCCAAGTTTTGTCCACAATTGGTTTGGGAATTGGTTGTCTGCGTCTGCTTGTTCAGCAAGAGGAGCAATCTCATTTTGTGCAAATTGATAGACCTGATCACGTAACATCTCGATGTCTTCGCCAAGTCCAAAATTTAAAGTAGGGTAGGAGGTGTTCATGCGATATTTCCTCGTTTGAGTTCTGCGAGTTCTTCACGGCAACGTGCTTCAACATCATCCAGTTCAGTCATTAACATCTGGATGTCTTCTAGCTGCTGTTTAAGCACCGCTCTTTTCTGTTCAGTCATTTCGAGCATGGCTTCTAACTGAATAGCCGAATTGGGGTTGGTGTCGTACATGTCGAACAGTGTTTTGACTTCAGCAAGGGAAAATCCTAGTCGTTTTCCTCGCAAGATCAGCTTTAAGCGCACTCTATCTTTGTTCAGATAAACGCGATTTTGTCCCGTTCTTGACGGTGACATTAGGCCTTGTTCTTCGTAAAAACGAATTGAACGAGGAGTAATGTCAAACTCTCGAGCGAGTTCGCCTATTGCATATGTTGTTTCGTCGTCGTACTTGCTCATTACACGTACCTTGTATTTCAGCGCTGTTTAACACCCTTGTTTTAACGTGGGTGTCTTTGTAATTAAATTCTCTGTAGTAGGTTGGGTGTCATTGCAATAGCACTATCGTTCTAAGGTAGATGGTTTTATATACCGCTATATTAAAACGTAGTGTTTGGTTGACACATACTTAGTACAGGTTTACGTTAACGTTAATTACATTTTACGTTAAGGTAAAGTAACATTTTGCTAACGTCAATTTTTCATGGTGAAGGCAAGACGTTGTAGGTGTTAGTGGTGTTTACTTTTGTATACATCTACGTAGTTTTCTTCACTTAACTCTATAATTTATATGAATTTTAAGGGCACGGTTATGAGTAACGAATCAGTAGTTATTGTCGCGGCTAAGCGCACACCAATGGGTGGTTTCAACGGTAATTTGTCTTCGCTTGCTGCGACCAAACTTGGAGAAGTTGCGATTAAAGCAGCCTGTGAAGAGATGGATGTCTCTGTAATTGATGAAGTCATCATGGGGTGTGTATTACCTGCTGGTCTTGGTCAATCTCCGGCGAGACAAGCGTCACTGGGGGCAGGGCTTCCGCTAAGTGCAGGTGTGACAACTATCAACAAAGTATGCGGGTCGGGCTTAAAAGCGGTAATGATGGCACACGACTTAATTAAAGCAGGCAGTGCGACAGCAGTCGTGGCAGGCGGAATGGAAAGCATGAGTAATGCGCCATATATGTTGCCTAAAGCTAGAACTGGATATCGTATGGGTCATGGTCAAGTGCTTGACCATATGATGTTAGACGGTCTGGAAAATGCCTATGACGGCAAAGCAATGGGCTGCTTCGCACAGGATACTGCTGATGAAGAAAATATTTCTCGCGGCGAAATGGATGAGTTTGCACTAAGCTCGCTTTCCAAGGCGCATGAAGCAATAAACAGCGGAACTTTCGTCGATGAAATAGTACCCGTTACAGTTTCGTCTCGTAAGGGCGATACTGTTGTTGATACCGATGAAGGCCCAGGTTCCGCTCGACCTGAAAAAATTCCAACATTAAGACCAGCTTTCAAAAAAGACGGTACGGTCACGGCTGCGAATTCAAGCTCAATCTCTGACGGTGCAGCGGCACTGGTTGTAATGAGCGAAAGCAAAGCAAATGAACTTGGTCTAGCACCGCTTGCGCGCGTGGTTGCTCACGCTACAAATTCTATTGAACCTGAAAACTTCACCGTTGCGCCTGTTGGCGCTATGGAAAAAGTGCTGGATAAAGCAGGTTGGACGAAAGAAGAAGTCGATCTTTTCGAAATTAACGAAGCCTTCGCCATGGTAACCATGTTGGCTGTCAAGAAGCTTGGACTAGATGAAAGTAAAGTAAACGTAAAAGGCGGCGCTTGTGCATTGGGTCACCCAATTGGAGCCTCTGGTGCACGCATTTTGGTAACACTACTTCACGCGCTTAAGCAACGCGGTGGTCGCAAAGGTATCGCATCTTTATGTATTGGTGGTGGTGAGGGTGTAGCGCTTGCCGTTGAAATGCTCTAAGCCGCTATAGATGGCAAATATGTAAAATATTTAATCACGGAGCCTAATCACATTGATTTCGCTCTGTGGTTCAATATAAAGAAAAATGCAAAAGCATGAAGACAGTGACTTACGTTATCAATTCTATAACCCTTGCGGTTGCCCTATCCACTCTAACGCTTGTTGCGAAAGTCCAAGCTGACTCATCGTTTTCAGTAAACTCGACTTACGCAGACACCCACGATAACAATGGCACTCACTACGAGGAATCACGTTCTTTATCGAGTAATGAAGACACCCACGATGACTTAACTCTGTCTGCGCTTCACGAAACTCAATCAACCGTTGATGGTTCTGACGACGCTGTTTCGGATGACACCCATGCCAACAGTGAATCGTCAGCTATCTACCCCAAGAAAATAAGCCAGGTACCTTATTCAGCGTTGGGTGTCTTGCCAACAAGCGAAGCTGATGAACAATTCAGCTACGGCGATGACCCATTACAAACGATTTATACTTGGCATGGACGTTCGTCTACGAACGAAAAGTATGCTGATAAAGCGTTAATATTTATTCACGGTGGGTGTTGGCTTAATGCCTACGGTTACGAACATGCGAAAGGGATGTACCATGCTTTAGCAGAGCTTGGGATGGGTGTCTACGTAACAGAGTATCGGCGCGTAGGTGATGAAGGCGGTGGCTGGCCCGGTAGTTTAGACGACGTGACACAAGCAATAAGTACAGCCTTAAAACGAATAGAGAACGAAGGGCGCTACACTAACATTTACATTGCGGGGCATTCTGCTGGTGGGCACTTAGCTTTGCTTGCTGCGCAACGCCTTTCTTCGTCATCCTTGAACTTATCGCGCGCAAACATAAAACGGATTATCGGGTTAGCGGCAATTACGGACATCCAGTCCTATGCCATGGGCCATAACAGCTGCCAGTCGGCTACAGCGAAATTCATGAATGGAACGCCTGAAGATGTTCCAACCGCGTATCAAAGGGCGACACCAAGCCCAACCCATGGCAGTTTGCCAATTACACTACTCCAAGGCGATGCTGATAGTATTGTGCCAGCGCGCCACGCTGTATTATCTGGAACCAACCAAAAATAATTAAAAATGGTGGCCATTTCGATTGGCTTCACCCTGAATCAACATCCTTTGATGCTTTACTTGAGGTTATTAGTGAACATGATGAATAAGGTTTTTTCAGCTGAACAACTTGATATTAAAGATCCACTCCGTGACAAGGCGCAGGCGTTTTCGCTTCCCGCTAATACGGTCTATTTAGACGGCAATTCGCTAGGGCCTCTGCCTAAGGCAGCCAAACAGCGAGCTGACGAAGTTGTCAATGAACAGTGGGGAAAGGGGCTCATTACAAGCTGGAACAAGCATCAGTGGATCCATCTACCTCAAATAGTGGGTGATAAGATTGGCGGCCTGATTGGCGCTAAAAGTGGCCAAGTTATTTGTTGTGACTCCATTTCTATTAATCTGTTTAAAGTATTAAGTGCGGCGTTGAAAATGCACCCAAGCCGCAAGGTAATAGCGACTACCCGCGATAATTTTCCTACCGACATATACATGGTGCAAGGCCTGCTTGACTTACTCGGCAGCGATTACAGTATTCGCTATGTTGACGAAGCATGCATTGGGTCGCAGCTAACTGATGATATTGCCGTACTGATGCTGACACAGGTAAATTTCAGAAGTGGCAATAAACTCGATATGCAAATCATTACCGAGCAAGCCCACCAAAAGGGCATTTTAACTTTGTGGGATTTAGCGCACAGTGCTGGAGCATTTCCTGTCAGCCTAGACGCATGTAATGTGGACTTTGCAGTCGGCTGTACCTACAAATATCTAAATGGCGGCCCTGGTGCGCCAGCGTTTATCTATGTCGCTAAACGACATCAAGCACAGTATCAACAACCTTTGTCTGGTTGGATGGGGCACAGCTCGCCTTTCTCATTTTCTCCTGATTACGCTGGCGACAATTCCGTGAAGCAAAACTTGTGCGGTACGCCAGGAATTATTGGAATGAGCATTTTAGATGCGGCATTAGACGTATTTGAAGATGTATCACTTAAAGCCATTGATGAAAAATCCAAAAAGCTACAGGCATTTTTCATCGCAGAAGCCAAGCGCGCAGGCCTTCTGGAAAAGTTTTCCATTGTAAGCCCCAATATTGATAATCGAGGAAGTCAGCTAGCTTTCGCTCACGACCACGCTTACGCCATTTGCCAAGCTTGGATCGCTGAGGGGGTGATTGCAGATTTCCGTGCACCAAATATTCTGCGAATAGGTTTTGCGCCATTGTATTTAAGTTTCGTCGATATTGAAAAAGCGGTGGCAAGCCTGACCAAAATTATGAATGAAAAGCGCTATGAAAACGATGAGTTTCAGCAAAGACAGAGCGTTACCTAGCTGAAAAGAGAGATTATCAGCTAAATAATTGCAATTTTTGAATTTACGCTTAATACTTCGCGGTTGTCATCGATATCTTCACATGTTTTGGGTGTGCAGTTGAAAAAAATAAGAAAATATCTGCTTTGTACCATGTTGTTTGTAGGAGCGAGTTGTTTTAGCGCGCTCCTACAAGCAGAAGCTGGTCAAAAGGCGGCATCTGAACAATCTAATAATGTAACGTACTGTATAGATCCTAACTGGGCGCCTTACGAAGCAATCAGAAACGGTATCCATGTGGGGATTTCTGCCCAATATATGCAGCTTATTGCTGAAATATCTGAGTTAACGTTTACCCTAGTGCCCACTGAGAGCTGGCAACAGAGCCTAGAGTACGTACAGCAGGGGAAGTGCCAAGTTATCCCCATGCTAAATACTTCCGACTATCGAAAGCAGTTCCTCGACTTTAGCGTGCCGTATTTTGAAGCGCCCAATGTGCTGGTGGCTAAGTCTGGTATGCCAATGATACAAGGCTATGCTGGAGTGGGAAATCGAGTAGTAGGGATTGTTCAGGGTTATCGCCAAGTTGAATATATTTCACGTCACTATCCGGGGTTACGTTTAAAGCTTATTCCGTCTGAAGAAGAAGGGCTAAAGCAGCTGGCGAATGATGAGTTTGATGTAATGGTGGGCTCATTAATGAGCGTGAATATGCACATCAATAATTTGAAGCTGAAAGACCTCAATATTGTTGGTTATGCCGAGCCCTTCGACTCATTAGCTTTTGGTGTGAATAAAACCTATGGCCACCTGGTGGACAAGCTCAACTTTGCCATTGAGCGTATTCCAGAAACGCGAAAGGTAGAAATTTATAAGCAGTGGAATAATGTTCAAGTTCGCTATAGTCGTAACTATGTTGTTATGGTTTTGAGCACCGCAATTGTCATTTTAGTTTTCTTGCTTTTTACTTTTAGAAATAGAAACGTTAGCGGCTACAAGCGTATTATTAACCAGAAAAACGAGGAAATAGGTGCGTTACAAGCAACCTTGTTAGAAAAGAACAAGACCCTTGCTTTCTTGTCTGCTCACGACACGGTAACGGGGCTATATAACCGCAATCATATGATCCAGCGAGCGGAAGAAGAAATCTCACGTTTCCATCGATTTCACACTACGGCTTCGTTAATTGTTATCGAACTAACCCCTGTAAGCGATGACAGAGATTCAATTGAGCCCTCGGCTAAAGAAGAGGCGCTAAAAGCCGTGGCAACGAATTGTCTAAATACCGTTCGAGAAGTCGATGTTGTTTCGCGTTTTAGCGGTGAACAGTTCATTATCTTGTGCCCTCAAACCGAGTTAAACGCAGCTAAAAACCTTGCAGACAGACTGTTAGACTGCATTTCTACCCATCACTCGCTTGTCGAGAGCTTTAAAACGGCCATGGGTTTATCTGAGCTCAGGGAGTCTGAGGAATTCACAGAGTGGTTTGAACGCACCATGAAGGCACTGTACCAGTCAAAGCGCCAAGGGTATGGCAACGTAACTGTAGCACAGTAACTTCAGTGAACTAGTTAGGTCAAATTAAAGGGTCGTAGTGCCATTGGTGCGAATCGTAACGAATTTGCGCCCTGTCGTATTCTCGCTCAGAACGCCAGTTACGGTTATTAAGCTTCGCCGATACTCCGGGATAAAGACGTTTGTTTGCGATAAGTTTTATATCTGACTGGTAGTTTTCTTTTGCTGCTTTGACGTCGTTGGCTTTGTTTTCAAGCCACTCCAGCAATGCGCTCTCATTGTTAAAAAGCTCTAACGCTTCAGCTACTTTACGTTGAAGCTCTTTAGGCACTTTCTTACCTTGAATAAGGTTAATCTTTTCTTTGTGTTTTAGATTGTTTTCGCGAATTTGCTTCAACAATTCATCTAAAGAGTCTTTGCGCTCTAACAATTGGTTAAAGCCTGGGCTAAAATCAACTTTCAACGTACTGCCAGATACAGCGCCTAAAGTGCCAGCTTCAACGCGATCTTGGCTGATAATGTCACAAGCAAATAGATTTCCCATGGGCTTATCAATTTGTCCAACTATGACTGCGCCGCCGCAACGCAGGCGACTATACGCCAACTGACGACCAACGGTAATATTACCGCTACATTGTATATCAATGCCTTGACCGTGTTGAACGTGGATACTGCCGGCTGCGACTAGTTGGCATTGGAATTCACCTTGGGTATCGTTAACTTTACCCATCGCGCCTTCGGTAATGATGATATCGCCGCCAGACTCGATATACGCCGACTCCACAAAGCCGTTAATGGTTACATCACCAGCGGCCTTGATTTGCATTTTCTCTGTAACATCGCCGTTTACCAATACTGCACCTTCGTAATTCACGTGCCCAGAGCCAACGTTCACGCCGCTACAAATGAAGGTATCGTCAATGTTCATTATCTGGTCTCGGTATTTCGGCATACCAGAAATTGCAGACATTAATAAATTGGCGTCGCTGTCGGACACCACGGTGCCGCTGCCCATTTTAAAGTTAACCCATTCGCCCGCAACGGCTGGAATTTTATTCCCTTTGATATCGAAGCCAGAACGGCCCTGAGTTGGCTCGGTTCTTCTCAGCACAGGCGTGTTCACTTTAACGCAAATTACTTCGCCTAAATTACGCATGTCCACGCGTTCGCCATCACCCGTCTGGGGTTTTAACACCCTTTCAAGTGCGTTTGGTACCAGGGGAATAAATTTTGAGTTTTTGCCATTTCTAGCTGGTAGGCCCTTCGCGACAATTTGCTCTAGTACTGTGCCTGGAGGAGACTGCCTTGCTTGGGTAAGCATAGATTCAATGGTTTTGGTGCTTAAGCCACGAATGATTCTGTTTTTTACTGCTAGAGATTTAACGGTACTTAATGAGGGAAGTTTACCGCCATAGGGTGTGGTCAGCACAAGGTTCGCCTGCATCCCATCCTCGGGAATGCGAAATTCAATTTCAGCATTTTTGCGCTCGCCAACGCGTTCCTGAACGACAGTGCTATCACCCGTCTTGAAATAATGATTAGCTGTATCACAGGCCGACTTTAACGCTTTTTCAGAAACATACAGCCGCTTAGTTTCACCGCTCTCTAGTTGCTTTCTTATTTCCCTACTATCAACTTCTGACGTGAAATCAGAAGGATTTAACTGTAAGTTAATGTAGGTTCTTGATTTGTCGAAGCTTATTGTTACGCCATTCATAACTTCTTTATTCCCTTGCGCACGTGTATTCTTTTTATCGGCGGCATCTATCGATTACTTGACGTTGACTTGTTCTCGGCCTGTCTATTTTTTTCATCTACTAATTTAAGGCGTTCTAAAACGCCCGTCAAAGGTTTTCGGCATATTGGTAAAGTGCGCGTAAAATGGCCTGCTTCTCAGGATTGTCGCTGTGTTCATGCGCCAGTGATTCCAACCGCATCATATAGTTTTCTAATGTGATTGAGCCGTGAAAAGCTGAATCAGTCAAGCGAGCTTGGCGATGATGCTGCCACCTGGTCATTTCATCTGCGGTCAGTGTATTAGGATAATTTCTAGCGCGGTATCGAAATAACTGCTTTCTGAGCCCTTCGTGCTGTGTTTTTTCACTCAGAGTGGCTAAATCATCGGGCTGTGCTTCAATTACACGCTCACACCACCTTCTGTCTTCGTCATTAAGAAACCCACCACTATATAGCGCGTGATCTATATCCAGTTCACCACTTTGAATGTCGTCATCATAGACATCTACGATTTTAGTGGCGAGTTCGGGCATACTGGCAAGTACTTTGTAATTGTCTAAGCAGCGCTCGCGATCCAGTCCTAGTCGTGCGGCATTGTCTTCTGTCATTGCTTTAGCTGTGGTAATAAACGGCGAGCGGTTGACGTGAATGAGCTTAAGCCCTGGTCTTTCTAACGCATCGTCAAATGTATCTGACGGGGCATAAAGCGCCTGTCTAATTTCTTCTGGTGTGTCATTCACTAAACTGTCAATGTCATGCGATAAATCAATAGCGATAAATGCATTGTTGTTGGTTGGGTGCTTTGCCACAGGCATAACCCAAGTGCAACAGCCTTGAGAGGCTGGGAGTTTAGACGAGATATGAAGCAATACCGATGGTTTAGTGAGATCAATTTGCTGCATAACCGTGTGTTTACTGCGTAACGACAGCGCATAATCGAAAAGGCGAGGCTGCTTCTCTTTTATCAGTTTAGCAAGGGCTATTGTGGCGTAGACGTCACTCAAAGCATCGTGAGCGTTTTCGTGGCCAATGTTATTAGCAGCAGTTAACGCCTCAAGTTTAAAGCTTGGTGCACCATCTTCTCGGCTTGGCCAATTAATACCATCGGGTCTCAGTGCATAGCACGCTCGCGCTAAATCGATTATATCCCAACGGCTATTGCCATTTCGCCATTCACGTGAATATGGGTCGTAAAAGTTTCTATAAAACAGGTAGCGGGAAACTTCATCGTCGAATCGGATACTATTAAAGCCCACACTACAGGTATTTGGCGTCGACATTTCCTGATAAATTCGCGCGGCGAAGTCAGCTTCGTTAGAACCGTCGCGAATGGTTTGCTGCGGTGTTATGCCGGTCACCAAACACGCTTCTGGATGTGGTAAATAATCATTCGCAATGGCGCTCATGATATTTATGGGTTTACCAATCACATTTAAATCCATATCAGTTCTTACTGCAGCGAATTGGCAGGGGAGATCTTTTTGTGGGCTGGTGCCAAAGGTTTCAAAATCGTGCCACAAAAATGTAGGTGTGTGCATAACCACTATTGCGATGTTAGAGAAATATTGATGGCAGTGTACACCGCGAGAAATTGAATACCAAATGCTGGCGTTAATATGAACAGTGATTTACTTGTTCGCCATCGGCAAGACTTAAAAAAACGCGTTAATCATTGTCTTTTTTTGAGTATTTTGCGTTTTGATGTATCACGCGAAACTTGCGCATTAACAAAATGATGACTAGCTTTAAGTTATCAAAATTTATACGGATATTGCCTGTTTGTCGTTCCTTAAATCCAGTTCATCCATCAGTGAAGCTAAGAGTACTTTAGGCTTAGCGTTAGTACTTGCAACAGTGCTTGTTGTACTTGTTGTTGGTTTGTTCGAAAGTAATATCAAAGCGACGGCTGAATCTCAAACTTTCACGGCATTAGAAGAGAGTGCCGCCAGTGCTGAAAATGCTGCAAACTCTCAGGTGAGAAAGTATATCAATGCGCTTAACTTTCTACATCAGACACCACCTATAAGCGGCATCGTCCGCGCGACTGAAAGTGAAAATCTAGACCCCAAAGACGGTACGACGTTGGAACAGTGGAAGCAGCGACTAGAAACGATTTTCGTTGCTTTTATCGAAAATAACGAAGAAGTCGACCAATTAAGGATCATTCAAGCCAATGAGGATGGAAGTGAGTTTATTCGGGTGGAAAGAAACGGGGGAAGTGTTTTAGTAGTTAAGGACAACGATTTACAACCTAAAGCAGCGAGAAGTTACTTCATAGAGAGTGTTAAGCGCAATAAGGGCGAGTTTTATATTTCAGATATCAATTTGAATCGTGAATATGGGAAGCTCGAGTTTCCTTATAAAAGCGTTATTCGCCTTTCTCTTCCAATCTTCAGCAGCTCTGGTGAGCGTTATGGTTTTATAATCATGAATGTAAACGCTCAGTTTCTACTGTCGCAAATGGAACAAACGCTTGTCGGCAATCAATTGCTATTTGTTACCGACAGTGAAGGCTTTTTTGTCAGTCATCCAGACAGTGATAAGTCCTTCTCCAGAGATTTAAATCCAATGGTGAATTGGGCGAGCGAGTTCGAAAGCCCTTCGAAAATAGGCAGGGCTAAAATTAAACAGACCGCACAGACAAACTCATCTTTGTATACGGTCACTCGTGCTTTTACGATAAACGGAAATCAGCAAACCGCCCCGTTTTTTCTTCATACGGCATTGTCTCAGTCAGAAGTGGCAGCCCTTATCAATGAGAAGAGGATTAGCGTTTACAGTGTAATTGGGGTAGTTACGCTAATTTTTGTAAGCGTTTTACTCTTCGTACACCGAAGTAACAGTAAAAACATTGAGCTGGCTAAGGTGCGCGGTGAGTCCGTTGCTATTATCGCTATATCTAAAGATGCGATTTTTAGCGTAGATTCTGCTGGCGTGGTGAAAAGTTGGAATATGGCAGCCGAGTCACTTTTTGGGATCCCAAGCCAGCTTATTTTAAATCATCACTATTCGTCATTTGAGGAGCTTTCTCTATTAGGGCTTGAATCGGTTCTCACCAAAGGCGGAAAGCAAAGTACCTTTACAACCCCTTACACCGATGACGAAAAAGAAGAGCACACGCTACTTATAACCGCATCTACCATTTGGGGTGAACAGTCACAGTTTTCAGGCGTTGCTGTTGTAATTAGAGATGTGACCGACGAACGCAAGGCAAAAGACGCGATAGAAAGGGTAAACCTGAAGCTTGAAGAAAAAGTGGTAAGCAGGACGAAAGAACTTGTTGAAGCGACGGAAGAGGCGCGAAAAGCGAGCAGTGTTAAAAGCTCTTTTATTTCCAATATTAGCCATGAAATGAGAACACCGTTAAACGGGGTAGTTGGCTCGTTGGCGCTACTTAAGCGTCAGCCCCTTAATGAGAAAGCTGAACAGCTTGTTTCCATGATGGAAATTAGCTGCAACAATCTCAGCGTGCTGATTAACGACGTTCTCGACTTGTCTAAAATTGAAGCGGGCAAGCTTGATATTAATAATCAATATTTTGACCCGCTTGCACTTATCGAGTCTATCGCCAAGGTCTTTACCGTTAAGGCAGCTTCTAAAGGACTACAGCTTCTTGTTGACACAACAGGTCTTCCCCCCGTGGAAATAAACTCAGATCCACACAGAATCAACCAAATTCTTAGTAATTTATTGAACAATGCTATTAAATTCACTGAAAAAGGGCATATAAAGCTACAAGCATCGTTAAGTGATGTAGATGCGGGGACACAACAGCTTCATTTCAGCGTATGTGACACGGGCGTAGGGATAGCACAAGAAAATCAGCCCAAATTGTTTACCGCGTTTACGCAGGCTGATGCATCTGTTGCTACCCAATACGGAGGTACCGGACTTGGCTTGTCTATCTGCAAGCAATTGAGCCAGCTTATGGGAGGAGACATTACGTTCAATTCTGAAGTTGACATAGGCAGCACCTTCTCATTTTTCGTTACTCTTCCTGAAACAACGTACGACAGCGCGTTCGAGCATAAAATGGCGGTGGAAAACGAAAGTATGCTGCTTAACGGGATCACAATTGGTGTTTCTGCAAGTTATCCACCTTTAGAGGAAAACATCTGTTGTTTAGCCTTACACGTCGGTGCAGAGCCGCAAGTATTAGGTAAGCATTCTGAGTTAGGAACAGTACCTTGGACGCAATTTAATGCCATTATTGTGGACGAGGCCAGTTCACTCATTCGTGAGCTAGATGATATATGGCAGGCACAAGCTGCCACTAAAGACGCTGGTTCGTTACCTGTGGTTTATATTCTTCAAAAACTAGAAGGGACACCTTTCCACTTCAATCACCTTGTGCCGCTTTACTTGCCAAAGCCATTATTCAGGTCGAGTTTCGCAATTGTCCAACAAGGGTTAGACGCTGCTCTGTCGGGATATACATTAAACCAATCAGATATCTCATCGGGTAAAGGGAAAGCTGAGGACATCTCAGACGGTGAAGAGGCAGCAGACGATACTGAGCAGCAATTGTCTATTGAGAATGCCAACTTATTGATAGTTGATGACAATATGATCAATCGCGAGGTGGCGAAGGGAGTGCTGGAAAGTTTACCTGTTAAATTGTTTACCTGCAGCGATGGTGAGGAAGTTGTGGCGTTCTTGACGAAATGTGAAAGCAAAGGCCGCAGAATTCACAGCATATTGATGGATTGTCAGATGCCTAATATGAATGGTTATGACGCTACCCGAGCCATACGAGAAGGTAAGGCAGGAGCGATGCACAAAGATGTACCTATAATTGCCATGACAGCCAATGCCATGCTCGGCGAAAAAGAGAAATGTTTAGAGGCAGGTATGGACGACTTTGCGACAAAGCCTGTCATGGCCGATGTACTTATTCCTAAAGTGAAACAATGGTTAGTACATCAAATAACGGCATTAGCAAGTGCAGAGCTTAACGATACTGATACGAGGTCAGGTACCGGAATCACTGCGAGCGAACCTCCACTGGTTGACAGTTTGTTGAGTGCCATCTCAAAAGAAATGGACTGCGACACGCTATCGCATTCAAGAACAGAGGCTCAGTCAAGTAAAGAGTCTGAAGTAGAAATAGCCCCCACGTTACAGAATGCGAAAATAGCTAATGATATCGCCGCTCGCGAGGGCTCGGAGAAGGAGGCTGAAATTGATAACGTCAGTAAAACTCAAGCTTATGAAAACAATTCAGAGGAGCTTGATGGATGTTGGGAAAAAGACGATGCCATTGCTCGGATAATGGGCGATAAAGCGCTATTTTCTCGTGTCTGCGACCTGTATTCCAGAAGCGCGCCTGACAAGCTTAAATTACTTCAGCAGGCTGTTGATAGTCGAGACTTCGAAAAGGTTCAGGTGCTTTCATTGAAGCTCAAAGGTATGTCTGCAGATATTGGTGCCGTACAGTTACAACGAGACTTTGAGAGCTTATGGGAATTGTCAAAGGCGAAAAAGTGGGAAGACGCTGAAGCGCTACTCCCTTCCATCACCGATGATCTTAATACTTTCTTAGAGATCCTTGAGGTAGCCTAGCCTACCTAAGCTAATTGTGTCATCTTACGTCTAAGGTCGCGTAAAAATCGCATCAACAGATGCGCGTTGAATTGATTCTAGAAATCTGTCGTCAAACCATCTCACAGGTTATGCGCGCACGTAAAACGTAGCTATTAGGAGTAAAGCTTTTGAACCCATTTCGTATTTTTCGCCAGCCCAATAAAGTTCGACATGCACTTTATGCAATAGGCGCGCTTGCTGCGTCGTTTGCCATTACGAGTGTTCCCGCAATAGCGGATGATTCCAAACAATTAGGAGAAACACCCGTAGCTATCGCTATTCATGGCGGTGCAGGAACCATTTTAAAATCATCGATGACGCCAGAAAAAGAAGCGGACTATAAAAGAGTATTAACCCAAGCGGTGCAGCATGGCTACGCGTTGTTGCAGAAAGGCGAAAAAGGTGAAGTGGCGGTAGTAGAAACCATCAAAATTCTTGAAAGCTCGCCTTTGTTTAATGCTGGCATAGGTGCGGTATATACCTTCGACGGTGAGCACGAGCTTGATGCGTCGATAATGCACGGCGGCAGTAAAAATGCAGGTGCTGTTGCGGGGGTGAAAACAATAAGAAGCCCAATAGAGGCTGCGTTATTGGTAATGAATGAATCTCCACACGTTATGCTTTCTGGGAGAGGCGCTGAAGATTACGCAAAAGAAAACGGCCTTGAACAGGTAGACAACACCGTTTTTGATACCGAGTTTCGCAAACAGGCTTTAGATAAAGCGAAAGCACGTATGCAGCAGGTATCGAGTGGTTACGGTTCGCAGCAAGGCAACGAGCGCTTTGGCACTGTTGGAGCCGTAGTATTGGACCGAGAGGGCAACATTGTCGCGGGAACATCCACTGGCGGAATGACGGCTAAACGGTATGGACGTATTGGAGACTCGCCTGTTATTGGAGCGGGTACCTATGCCGACAATGAAAGCTGCGCGGTATCGGCCACAGGACATGGTGAATATTTTATTCGATACAACGTGGCAGCAGATATTTGTGCGCGAATGAAGTACCAGGGTTTAACGTTAAATGACGCTGCGAACACTGTAGTTAACGACGTACTTGTAAACGCCGGTGGCGATGGCGGTGTGATTGCTATTGACGCTAAAGGTAACGTCGCTATGCCTTTCAATTCTGCGGGTATGTACCGCGCTAGTGTTGACATAAATGGTAAAGTTAAAGTGGCAATTTACAAGGACTGATCACTGAAAAACTATTTGTTATTTTAATGTTAAATGTGCTGGCTTGTATGCAACGAAACGTCTAATCTTAAAGTGTGGGGGAAAATTGCTTTCACATGTGGTTAAAAATAATTGAAGTGCCGTAACGCCAATTAAGTCGCAGTATCGGTCACATTAGGCGCCACGGCTGGAGAATTGAAAATGGAATCGTTGCAAGTCAGTGATTATATGAATACTCACCCAGTGAAGCTTAATGTCGATATGCCCGTTGCGCAGGCTGTCGAAGTGTTATTAGCCAGTGGGCAGAGTGGTGGTCCGGTACTCGATAGCAAAGGTAGAGTGGTGGGCTTTTTGTCTGAGCAAGACTGTATCGCTCAAATGATTGCGTCAAGCTACTATCGCGAACAAATTTGTAGAGTAGGGGAAATCATGAAAACCCCTGTGATTTCTATCAAACCTTATATGTCGGTAATAGAGTTAGCGCAGTTGCTGTTAAAGGAAAAGCCGAGAGTTTACCCCATTGTTGATGATGACGGGGTACTGTTAGGCTCAATTAATCGAACGGCAGTGCTACGGGCTATTGATGTTCAATTAAATGATGGATACCAGCGCGCGGGCTAGACTAACGCACTTTAATTTAGCTTGGTAGGATTTAGCGCTGCAGGTAGCGTAATGAATGAAGGTGCGGCGCTGGGTTAGAAAGGCCAGAAGCTGGTGCGGCACCATGCATTTATCATATACCAGAAAGGAGGCGTTAACTTGCTTAACGCCTCCTTCTTATTTACTTTTCGTATTATTTGTTACATGTGTGAGTGGCGTTCACGCTTGGCGCTCGCTAATTTTCTGATCGCATCTTTAAGTGAAGCACCAGCAACTAGCTTAAAGTTTTGGGTCTCGCTAGGCATGACGTTTCTTCCATCTTGTACTACCCAAAGCCCTTCGGTGAACCTTCCTCCCAAGTTAGCGTTGGTTACATCAAGCCCATCTGTTTCCGACACGCCGTCAATTTGCGTGGCTTTATCTGCCGTAATTTGAACAAGCCCCATCAGTTCCAAGACTTCAGGGTTCTCAGTGTGTACGTGATAGATAGCATAGCTGTTATTACCCTGACTAGATGCGATTAGGTAAGTTTGTGAATCTACATCAAACAGAGCCAGCCCTTCAATATCAGCTTCTACCGGGGCTTCTATCTCAGCGATGAACTGAGGCTGATTGCTGTTTGAAGTAATATCCAAGGCCCAAATCCCAGCACCTTCCTCACCTAAGTATGCCGTGCTCGTTTTAGTATCCACAACACATCCTTCTGGCTGTGAGGGCAGTGAAAAGGACTGTGTTAAATGTCCATCAACAGCTTTGTCTGGGGAGATAGACACGCTATATCGTTCGAAGCGGCCACTGGTGTCGTTAGCAAATACATGAGCTATTCCGCCTGACACAAACAGACACATGCCGTATATATCATTGAGTGTAGTGCTTATGTGGCCAAGTTGAGTCATATGACCGCGTTTATCTATTTCAAATACAGACAAACTGTTATTCGACCGGTTTGATGCCACTGCGATATCGATAAGTGGCGTATCGCTTTGCCGAGCTTTGGTTTCTGCCACAGATACCTTGTATCCCACATCAACGTTATTCACTCTGCCAACAGGAAGGCTTTGCACTAGCTTGCCGTCTAAGTCATAGCTATTTAATGCGCCTTTTTTGTCGGTGCCGATTATGCGGCTTTGTGAAGCGCTGTGCGAGTTGACCCAAATGGCTGGGTCGTCAGCAGCGTCGCCATGATTTTCCACAGGGTCAGTTTCAACATCGGGTTTAACCTTGATAGTGAGGTTTGCATGTTGGGATGCGCTGTTATTTGTATATGCCTTCTCCATGTGATTTTCTTTTGGCGAGGTAGCTTTAAAATCGGTGCCGCATTGTCGATGAAGTAAAGCTGCGCTTAGTTTTGAGGGAAGTTCGGCAGAAAACACGTCGCCTGATTCATCATCATCAACAACAAGAGAAATGTGTGTGCCTTCTTCACTTAACGACAGGTGAACGAATTCAGGCTGAATAGAAGTAGACCTGTTGTTTGCTTTTAACTGGCGAGCTGCTGAGTTACTTTCGTTCGCCGTATTCATTAGCGAGACAAATTCCGTAAGACATGGCGCTTTAAGCCATACCCCGCTGGCATCCGGGCTCACCCAGGCAGCGATATCCACGCCATCTACCGTCGTTGAAGATAGGGTGGCTACACCTTCAATGGCAACATCTTGATTGTGAAAAATAAGGGTTTTTGCTAGCTCACTTTCAATATCGGTATCTAATTGCCACACACCGGCAAATTCGTCAGCAAGGTATAGCGTTTCGGTGTTGGCATTTATCGCGCAACTTTTAATGCCTGGACCTATCGCAAAGTCTCTAAGCGATAAAAAACGCCCGTTGTAAAATTCATACTGATTAAGCGTGCCGGTTGCATCGATATTAACAATTTGCAGTTCGCCAGCGCTTGATGTTGTAGCACAAATGGCTTCAGAACCTTTGGTCAAGTGGGTTTGCGGTTGGTAAACCTCAAGAGACGCGGCGTTAATGCGATACACCTCTATGTACTGGGTGTTGTTATTGAACACTACTAAAGACACCCATTGTTTTGAATTAGATTCCACAACTTCGGCACGTGCTAAGGTGTAATGTCCCGCAATGAAGTGTTTTTTTCCTTCAGAGTTACTTAGTGAAATACCCTTATGTTCGTTAACATTAATGTTGATAGCGTGGGTGTCATCATAAACTTTATGTTTGTTGTTGGCGCGGGCGTCCTTGCTAGTGTTGTTAGTATGGGTGTCTTTGTAAGCGTCTTTGTAAGCGCTTTGGGTGTTAGAATGGTCGGCGTGCGTTTGGTAGTGCAGAGTCAGGCCTAAACCATTTTTTAGCTTTGTTAGCGGTAATGCGATGCCTTGGCTTTCTGCTTTTACTAGCTGGCTTTCGCTGTGCGCTAACTTGATATTTGCGCTGGTATTTGCACTGCTATCTGCGCTGGTATTGGTACCGTGAGAGGCTGCGCAACCGAACAACGTCAAAAGTGCGCTTGAAAGTGCCGCTGTGGTAATTGTGGTTTTAAAAACTGTTTTGGTGTGACGCTGATTGGTCATTGTTGTTATTGTCCTGAAACTTACTGAGATCAAACCATGCATGGCGCATCGACTAAAACATGGCTTACAGATTATTAAGAGCAGGTTTGAAGGCCAAATTACCTACGGCCTTCAAACTCAATAATTAACTTTCGATATACCTGCCTAGTTAAGCTGCCAAGTAAAGCCAAGTTCGAACGTGCGGCCGTATTCTTCATACTGCGCGTTTTGGTTGCGCGTATCGAAATAGTTGTAGAAAGGTTCGTCACCTAAGTTGATGCCGTTGAAATACACCTGCATGCTGTCGTTGATGTAGTAGCGCGCCATGAAATCAACCTGTACGTGGTCGTCTTCAAATCTGAGCATGTCACCATCAATCTCTTCGAAATTGTCGCTTTTATAGGTGGTGGCTAGACGTACACTGAAGTCATTCGCTTCGTACCCAATGGTGATGTTGCCAATACGGTCTGATTGATTTGGTAACTGGGTTTCAAATTTTTCGCCATCTAAGAAGGTAGTCGCTTCAGAATCGCTAAAAGTAGCATTGGCGGAAACAATAAAACCGTTATTGAAAGCTTTCACCCAAGAAAGTTCTAAGCCGGTTAAATTGGCAGAGTCGCCGTTAATTGGCTGTATGACCTCTTCAAAACCTTCCCAACCGGTTGTATCTGCAACATCAGCGTACACAACGAAGTTATCAATATTCTTGTAGAACAGCCCTGCTGAAATTACACCGATGTCACCTGGATAGTATTCAATCGACAAATCAACGTTTTGTGCTTCGTAAGGCTGAAGGTCAGGGTTGCCAACTTCCGCCTCTCGTTCGGTCACAAATACGCCATCATCTTCTTCCGTTTTACTCTCGATGATTTGAAATGCCGCTACATCTTCAAATTTTGGTCTTGAAATAGTTTGGGTGTAGGCAGCGCGAAGCTGAAGTTTATCTGAAACAGTGTATCTGGCATTTACACTGGGTAACCAATGATCGTAGTC
Organism: Alteromonas sp. KUL17; assembly: GCF_006538305.1. Classification (NCBI taxonomy): domain Bacteria; kingdom Pseudomonadati; phylum Pseudomonadota; class Gammaproteobacteria; order Alteromonadales; family Alteromonadaceae; genus Alteromonas; species Alteromonas sp. KUL17. The sequence goes on along the minus strand of NZ_BJKJ01000002.1, from coordinate 167,910 downwards.
GCGCTCTGCTTCCCATCGCGTATTTACCACTTCTTCCACGTCGGTTTCTTCGTTTTCTACAAGCTCTACTCGCATACCCGATGTAGAAAAGTCAGTACGTTCATAGCGAACCCCTGCTACCAAATGAAGTTTATTTATATCTATGCTGCCCATGATATAAGCGGCAAAAATATCCTCTTCATTCACATAGGTCGCGCCACGAGACTCTACTTCAGAATTTAGGCTGTCTAATTCCAAGCTCTCGCGGTTTTCGTTAAAGTAGTTACGCATTTCACTTCGATTAAGCCCAGGCCCAAAGTTATCAAGAGAGTAGTCTGGACTGGCAGCTCCGAATTGCGAAGCGTCTAAGTCGTCGAAGTCTCCATCAAAAATAGCGATGCTGCTGTCGCGGTCTTTTTCTCGGCTTCGGTATTTCGAGCCAATTTTTAACTCACCGATATAGCCACCAAGGTTGATGGGGCGGGCGGCGTCGAGTTTAATACTGGTTTCGGTATCTTTCGTGTAGTTATCTTCAAAGCTGATCTCATCGACCTCGTAGGTTGATAAGTCCATGGCATCAGCGTTTTGTGACACGGTTGGACGCATAGTATTTAAGTCTGCGTCAATACTGTCATTTTCAGTTTTGAATACGTAATACAGTGCATCTGGCTCGTCTTCATCAGACTTTGCATAACCGAGCTGCCAGTTTGCTTTCCAGGTATCTAATTGGTGTTCACCACCTAACGCCACAGTAAAAATACTCTGACTTTCAAAGCGGTCTTTACTTTCTCTTTCTATTTCTGAGTCTTCGCCATCGAACGTGAATATATTACCTTGACGGTATTCGTCGTCAGAAAACTCACTGTAAAGTGTGCGAAGAAAGTATTGGTTGTTGAAGTCAGGACGAAAATCGATATTTAACGCACTACCCAAACGTTCGCGAGTGATCGTGTAGTGACGTTGCTCAAGCTCATCGTCACCGTTACTTTCAACATTGTCTGAACCAAAATCTCGGTCAAAGTAGGAAATGGCGCCTGCCACCCCCCATTCGGGCGAAAGCTTCTTGGTAAACGTACCAGAAAGCTTTGGACTGGTTTCATCGCGTAAATCATTTTGACTGGCTTGCACGGTTACGCTCGCGGTATCTCGAGCCTTATCAAACGCACTCACGCTTTTCACCGCGACTGAACCACCAATGGCGTCTCCGTCCATATCGGGCGTTACCGATTTAGATACCTCTAACGTTTGGATGAGTTCAGAGGGAATGACGTCAAGGGCTACTGAACGTACGCCTGATTCAGGCGAGGGAACATTCAAGCCGTTAATGGTTACGTTATTCAAGTTGGGGTCGATACCGCGTATGCCGACGAAACGACCTTCACCCTGATCTCGCTCAATTGACAAGCCAGGTAAACGCTGTAACGACTCAGCAGCATTTTGGTCTGGAAATTGTCCAATGGCATCTGCGGATACAATAGATGAAATACGATCTGACGTTCGCTGCTGGTTTATGGCACTTGCCTGACCGCTTCGTTGACCACGTACCAAGATCTCATCGATGGTATCGCCGCTGCCAAACTCCACGGCTGAGCGCGCAATGCCGTTGTCTGTCACTTTTATCGCTTGCGTAACCGTTTCCTCACCAAGATAAGAAATTTCTAGCGTGTAAGTACCCTCTGGAATAGATGGAAACCGAAATGTACCGTCTGTGCCTGCTTCAGTAACTAGTCCTAATTCTTTAAGCTTAATTTGAGCACCGGTATAGCTGCGCGTCTGTGCGGCGTCTTTTACTGAACCGATAATTATGCCATCAGCAGCTGAAGCAGGTGTAGCGACGCTAAGGCCCATTGCCGCTATGCAGGCAAGTGTTAGAGAAGAGTACGCGGTTTTAATTTTCATTTATTTTCCAATTAATTAAGCAGTAAAAAGGCGTTTTGAATAAGTGCTAAGTAAGTGAATGAGTACCCTAAGAATCCTGCATGACAGTTATATGACGATTTGATGGAACAAGCGGTACACAATCGGTAATTGTCGCCTATTTGCAATTGGCTGAGCTAAATTGACCCTTGCTTAAATTACTGATTTTGTTTGGTTTGTGTGTCTTTTTTTATGCTCCTAAAGTTCGCTGCCATCAAGATGTCACATTGCTGAGCCAAACTGACCCTCGACAGTTTCATCAGATTTGGGCAAGACTCTCGTTTTGTTATAAACGCTGGCGCTGACCGGACTAACGCGTGATGTATCCAATTCAAGAGATTTCCAAAGAGAGCACTATGTTTACCTTTACAAATTCAACACAATTTAGGCATCACAAGCTTTGGCTAGCATTTACATTTTGCGTAGTGGCGTTAGCGGTTTGTTTAGCTTTTATGTTTGGCAATGCAAAAGAAAGCACCGTGATATCAGGCCTCGATATTGTGGGGGAGGGAAGCATTGCTTTTTTAACTTTGGCGTGGATGCTAGCTGCGCTTGCCAGCCGTCCTCCCGGCAAAGTAACCAGTCTTCTCACTGTCGGGCTCGGCCTCTTCTTATTCTCGGTCAGCTTAGATTTCTTAGATGAGTTTTTTCATTATCCAGACGCGGCTTATTGGATAAGTATGATCGAGTCTTTCCCAGCGGCTGTGGGTATGGTAGTGATGACAGCGGCACTGTATCAGTGGCATTTAGAGCAGCGCGCATTGAATTTACAATTACGACGTCGAGAATGGGATTTTCGCGATCACGATGCCATCGATCCAATCACTCAACTTTACCGCGCAGAGTATTGGAAAGCACAAATTAATAAGCTACAGCAGTCGGGAAAGTCGGCGGTTATCGCTATTATCGATATTAACAACTTCTCTTTATTTAACCAAAAACATGGGTACACAGAAGGCGATAGGTATCTGCACGACATTGCGCAATTGGTGATCATGAATTTGCGTCAGCAAGATTTAGCGTGCCGCTATGCCGGTGACCGATTTGCTATTCTGATGCCCGACGTCTCGCCCATGCAGGCCGACGTTATCCTCAACGATATCAAAGTGAGCATTCAGCACCTTGCGTTTAGACACAGCCAAAATGCAAACGCTATTTACACCACAGCACGCAGTACTCAAGTGACTTTGCTATCCAACCAACGCCTTGCAACTGTGCTCAACACCATGCTCTCAAAACTTGAGCGGGCCCATGACAGCGCAGCGTAACTAGGCCGGTTTGGTCGGTGTATTTGGCGAAAGTAATAGGTAAGGGTAACCGGTGAAGATAAATGAAGATGCCTGCAGCGAGTAACTCATGGATTTAACGTTACCACGACTCAACGCACTACGAGATTCTGCTGACGAAGAGAAAGCAGCAGTAGCTCAGCGTCGTTATTTAACAGGTCTATCTGGCGTGGGTGTCTCTGTAAATGACGATGCTGTTGGGCTTGGCGTGGGTGTCTCTGTAAATGGCGGTGCTGATGGGCTTGGCGTGGGTGTCTCTGGTAGTGATAACGTAGTGATGTCTAGCCAAGAGAAAGTGATCTTTGGGTATTGGTTGGTACAGGCGGTACTCAATGTGTCGCTGTCTCGTGGCGCTAATAAAAATAAGCTGTTGCGCGGTACCGGCATTTTTGAAGATGCGCTGAAACCCAATACACTCTTAAGCATAAATCAATATTCATCGCTGTTAGTGAATGTTCAAAACCAAGCAAAAGGCGGCGATGTTAGTTTTTTGCTGGGAGGGGCTTTGGCGTCGCAGTGGCTATTTAGTCCACTTAGTGTGCTTAAATCATGTGAGGATGTTGAGCAGCTACTTTTACAGCTGACTCAACGCCATACATTCAGGTGGTGTAGCTTACCGCTGTGCCAGTTTCAGCGTTTTGAAACCGCCGATCATATAATCTTAGTGCCTCAGTTCACCGGGGTAAGCAGCAAGCAACTTCAGTTCATCATTGAAGTGGCATTCGCAACCGTTGTCGCACTCATGAAAAGTATTGCAAACAAGCGATTGCGTTTGTCTTTTACTTTTACCGGGAGTCGACCAAAAAATATTGCTGATTACGAAACCCACCTTGGACTTAAGTTATCGTTTAATCGCCCTTTTAACAGTATTTGCATTGAAAAAGATGTATTACGCGAACCTTTGGAGAAGGCAGTTCAGCCGAATTGCTCTGCTGGTTCGCAGGTATCGTCGAAAGACTGTTTTAATGAAAGTACAACGCAAATAAAAGAAAGGGCTTCTGTTGATTTACATAATCGTTTGTCTTTGCCTGATTTTGTGAGGCGTTATGTTTATGTGTCCTCAAGCACACAGGCATCAAATATCGGGTTACCTGAATTGGCGGATGCTTTTGATATCAGTGTGGCTACGCTTAAGCGGAAATTAAAGGAATACGGTACTAGCTATCGCGCGCTCTGCGAGGAAGTACAGCGCAATCATGCACTTTTACTTCTTTCGGTGCACAAAGTGAGTAACGAGACGGCGGCCAATGCAATGGGCATTAACGATTTACCTAACTTTAGACGTACGGTAAAAAGGCTTACCGGTAAAACTCCTAGCGAACTGAGAATTTAACGAGAATGACTAAAGTGTGCCTATGCACATTCCTGCGTAAAAGATCTATGCCACACAGCTATGCAATACGGCTGTAAAAAAGACCTATGCCACAAAGCTATGCGATAAAGCTATAAAAAAGAACTAGGCCACACCGCTATGCAATAAGACTAAAAAACTAGGCTAAACACGCCTTCAACCGCCAAACGGCTGTCGTCTCATCTAATCAGAAATTCAAAATCTGAGTTAATGGCGGCGTTTTGCACAATGCAGCTGAGAGAGTCGTTAGAAAGTAAATCCCTTTTCAATGTCGCAAAAAACTTTTATCCTTTGCTGCCTTAGCTTTTTACGGTTCAAGACCGTCACAATATGGTTTCGTTGAAGCTTTTTTTACGCATTCGCAACCGGCAGGTGGCTTTTCAGCGTAGCCTTTAAACTTTTGCAGTCACGCAATAAAACCCAAAAGAGAGTGTTCTGTGCACGAAAATAATGACATTGCACCAAATTCTATCGCACCCAACCCGCTAGGTTTAACGCCAATTTTGCTTTTTGTGATTCTTGTTGTAGTGACAGGAGTTACCACAAATGATATTACCGCAATGCCTATTTTGGTTGCTTTCTTTATCAGCGCTGGGTACGGCCTATGTTTAAACCCGAAAGGGAAAAAGGTCAGCTTCTCTGAAAAAGTACAAACGTTTTGCAAAGGCGGTGGCGATAAAAACATTATTCTCTTGGTGCTTATATTCCTGTTAGCCGGTGCATTCTATGCGGTGACTATTGATATTGGCGCTCGAGATGCCACGGTCAACATGGCACTACAATTTGTGCCCTCGGCGCTTATACTGCCTGGCCTGTTTTTGATTTGTTGTTTCATATCATTTTCAATGGGTACGTCCATGGGCACCATTACCGCGCTCTCGCCAATAGGTGCGGGCCTTGCCACAAGTTTAGGGCTGCCGGTGGAAATGGCGCTGGGTATTGTGGTGGGGGGCGCAATGTTTGGTGATAACCTCTCGTTTGTTTCAGACACCACCATTGCCGCAACCCGGACCCAAGGCGTACAGCTAAAAGACAAGTTTAAGGCAAACTTAATGGTTGCTGTGCCGGCATGCATTGTCACCATGGCGTTGCTGCTTATGGTGGATGTTGATACTTCAGGTATTGTTGAAGGTGGCAGCTACGATTTTTGGCGCATAGTACCGTACTTGTGCATTATCGCTTTTGCGCTAACAGGGTTTAACGTCATTAGCGTACTTGCAGTGGGTATTGCCAGTGCCTGTGTAGTAGGCTTGCTGCAAGGCAGCTTTACGCCACTTTCAATGATGCAGAGCATCCAAAAAGGGATGGGCTGGATGCAAGACTTAGCGATGATCGCTATAACCATAGGCGGTATTGTGGCGCTTATGCACGCTAACGGCGGTATAACATGGTTAATCGAGCGCTTAACTCGTAAGGTCACGTCAAAGAAAGGCGCTGAGTTCAGTATTGCTGGTTTGGTTAGCTTTTTGGACATTACAACGGCGAACAACACTATTGCGATTGTTACCGCAGGTCCAATTGCTAAAGACTTAAATGAAAAATACGGTGTTGACCCTCGTCGTACCGCATCACTTTTGGATATCTTTTCGTGCAGTTTCCAAGGTTTAGTCCCTTACGGTGCGCAGCTTTTAAGTGCCGCGGCCGTAGTAGGTATTTCACCGTTAGCTATTACACCGTACTGCTGGTATCCCATGCTGATTTTCGTGTTTGGTGTGGCGGCCATTTGGTTCGGTTTTCCCCGTTTTAAAACGCCCCAAGACGATGAATTAACCCAAAGCGCTTAAATTCTCGTAACGCTTAACACGCTGGCTTTTTAGGGCGGTATCTTCTAGGATCACCGCCCGAATTTTATTGATGATTAGAAACACGCTTTAGGATGTCACTTTGTCTTCAACACTTGCAATAAAACCTCTTTACAACAAACTAGATGATTGTTTGAGCGCAGATAAATTTCGCTTGAAGCGCCGCATTACGCAGCTTGCACAAAAAGTGAATGATAAATCGGGTGTTGAAGGAAAAGGCGCGGAGAAAAAAGCTGCTAATCCCAAAGTTTCAAAACGTAACAGCGCGGTTAGCGAAGAAAGCTTGAAAGCGCAGTTTGAAAAACTTGAAGGCGACATCGATGCATCGGTAGAAAAGCGTAATTGGCGTAAGAACAACCTACCCAAAGTTGAATACCCACCGCTGCCGGTTAGCGATAAAAAAGAAGACATTAAAGAAGCGATTGCGAATAACCAAGTGGTTATCGTTGCGGGTGAGACTGGGTCGGGTAAAACTACGCAGCTACCTAAGATATGCTTAGAGTTAGGTCGCGGTGTAAATGGCATGATAGCCCACACCCAGCCAAGACGATTAGCGGCGCGAAGTGTAGCCACCCGTATAGCCGAAGAGCTCAACACGCCGCTTGGCGAAAAGGTGGGTTTTAAAATTCGCTTTAGCGATCAGGTAAGCGAGCGAAGCTACGTTAAGCTTATGACCGACGGTATGCTGCTAGCTGAAATGCAGCAAGACCGCTTTTTAAATCAATACGATACTATCATCATCGATGAAGCCCACGAGCGAAGCCTTAATATCGACTTTTTGTTAGGCTATTTGCGTCAGCTTTTAGATAAGCGCCCTGATTTAAAACTCATCATAACATCAGCTACCATCGACCCAGAGCGATTCTCTAAGCATTTTAATAATGCGCCTATTATCGAAGTGAGCGGACGTACCTATCCGGTAGAAATTCGCTACCACGCGCCAGAAGACAATGATGACGATATTGATCAAAGCGACGCCATCGTAAATGCTGTCGACGAGCTAATGCGTGAAGCTCCGGGCGATATCTTAGTGTTCTTAAGCGGAGAACGCGAGATACGCGACACCCAAGATGCTTTGAGCAAACAGCATTATCGCAACACTGAAATTGTTCCGCTGTATGCGAGGTTGTCGGCGGCAGAGCAAAACCGCATATTTCAGTCTCACAGCGGTAGGCGCATTGTACTTGCCACCAACGTGGCAGAGACCTCGCTCACGGTCCCCGGCATTAAATACGTCATTGACCCGGGCTTTGCCCGTATTTCACGCTACAGCGCTAGAAGTAAAGTACAGCGTTTACCTATTGAGCCCATCTCTCAAGCGTCAGCGAATCAGCGAGCAGGGCGATGCGGCCGTGTGTCAGACGGTATTTGTATTCGTCTTTATAGTGAAGATGACTATTTAGGCCGCCCAGAATTTACCGACCCAGAGATCCTACGAACCAACTTAGCGTCGGTTATTTTGCAAATGCTTGCTTTAGGGTTAGGCGATATCGCTGCGTTTCCATTTGTTCAGCCGCCTGATAACCGCAATATCAACGACGGTTTCCGTTTACTTGAAGAAATTCAAGCTATTGCGAAAGGCAAAGATAACCGGAAAACCAAGCAAAGCGGCAAAATGCAGCTTACTCCGTTAGGTCGTCAAGTAGCACGTTTGCCTATCGACCCTCGCTATGCACGTATGGTGATTGAAGCCGAGCGTACTAATGCGCTTAGCGAAGTAATGGTGATTGCGGCAGGGCTTTCTATACAAGACCCGCGGGAGCGCCCACAGGAAAAACGCCAGCAAGCAGACGAGAAGCACAGCGAATACCACGATAAAGATTCTGACTTTATCAGTCTTTACAACTTGTGGGTGGCGTTTAAAGAGCAGCAAAACGCACTGAGTCAAAACCAATTGCGCAAATGGTGTAAGCAAAATTTCATCAACTATTTACGTATGCGTGAGTGGCAGGACATTGTTAGCCAACTTAAAAAGTCTATCGCTGAGCTGGGCTTTGGCATTTCAAAGCAAGAAGCCGACTATCAGGCTATTCACCAAGCCATCGCCAGCGGCTTGCTGTCTCACATGGGCTTTAAAGATAAAGAGCGCGAGTATATGGGTTCGCGTAATTCGCGCTTTCTTATTTTCCCTGGTTCATGGCTATCAAAGTCTCAGCCCAAATGGGTAATGGCAGCTGAGCTTGTAGAAACCTCTAAGCTATTTGCTCGTATGGTGGCAAAAATTGATCCAGCATGGGTAGAGCCTTTGGCCGAGCATGTTGTGCAAAGAAGCTATTCAGAGCCCCATTGGTCTAAAAAGCGCGGTGCGGTGATTGCCTTTGAAAAAGTAACCTTGTTCGGGCTACCAATAGTGATGAAGCGTGCGAAGGTTTATAGCCTTATCGACCCGCCAATTTGCCACGAGCTATTTATCCGCGAAGCGTTAGTCGAGGGCAATACTAAGCTCAATTACAGTTTCTTACAGGAAAATCAGGCGCTGCTTGAGCAGGCTGACGAGTTTGAACAAAAGACCCGTCGTCGCGATTTGATAGTCGATGATGAAGAACTGGTAAGCTTTTACGCGAAGCGCATTCCTGTTGAAGCCAATAATGATGCGGCGTTTAAGAAATGGTTTAAGCAACACGGAAGCAACGACAGTTTAACGTTTAAAGAAGAAGACGTATATCGTCAGCAGCCTGGGCAGTCGGTAGCAAACGCATTTCCTGATGTATGGCGCCAAGGCAATATTACGCTGCCGCTTCGCTATAACTTCGAACCTAACGCTGAAGACGATGGCGTAACTGTTGTCATCCCGCTGCCTGTGCTTAATCAAGTTGATAACATAGGTTTTGATTGGCTGGTGCCGGGACTAAGGCACGACCTTATTGTGGGGTTAATTAAAACCTTGCCAAAACGCTTGCGTCGTAACTTTGTGCCTGCGCCAAACTTTGCTGAAGCATGCCTTGCTGATATCTGTGAAACAGATAAGAACAACCGTCCGGTGCCTTTGCTTGAAGCTGTAACCGATAAGTTACGCAAAATGACAGGCGTTATTATTGAAAGCGAAGAGTGGAATTTAGAACAGCTTGATAAGCATTTAAAAATGCACTTCGCGGTAGTTAATGACAACGGTGATGATATTGCCAAAGGTGACGACCTGCACGCGCTTAAACAGCAGTGTGCAGGGCAGGTGAAGCAAACCTTTGAGAAAGCCGCAACACCCGAGTTAGAGCGAAATAACATCGAACAGTGGGATTTCGAAAGCTTGCCAGAAACCTTTGTGCAGAAAGTTGGCGGGTTCGAAGTTCAGGCGTTCCCGGCTCTGGTACAAAAGGGCGATAAGGTAGATATTGCGCTAATTGAAGAAGCGGATAAAGCCCAAGTGCTGCATAAGCAAGGCGTGAATGTCTTGATTAAAAACGCGATGCCGTCGCCCCTTAATTATTTGCAAAGCAAATTACCTAATAAAGCCAAGCTGGGTTTGTATTTCAATCCATTTGGACAAGTGAAAGCGCTAATTGATGATTGTATTTTTGCGGGTATCGACGCCATTGTCAGTGATTACTGCAAAACCAATAACACCGACATTCGCAGCAAAGCCGATTTTGAAGCCTGTTTAGAGATTGCTCGTGCAAACATTAATGACAGAGTGTTAGAGATTGCCAAACAAGTGGAGCAGGGGCTTACCCTCGCGCACCAGTGCCAGAAGCAAATGAAAGGTAACGTGCCGCTGACGATGATAAACGCCTTAGGTGACTGTAAAGCCCACTTGGCATCGTTAGTTTTTCCTGGTTTTGTTTCTGAAATTGGCGAGAGTAGGTTAGATGATTGGAATCGTTACATTAAAGGTTTAGCTCGTCGGCTAGAGAAGCTCCCCATTGATCCCAACAAAGACAGAATGCATCAGGTCACGGTAGAAAAGTCGATTAAAGAATGGGAAAAGGCGTGCAGCAAGTACCCCAAAGGTAAAGTACCTCAAGCTCTTAATGACGTGCGCTGGATGATAGAAGAATTACGGGTTTCGTTGTTTGCGCAGCAGCTTGGTACGGCTTATCCCATTTCGGCTAAGCGTATCACTTTGCACCTCGCTGACTTTTAAAAAAGGGCGTTAGGTGTAAGGTAGCATCAATGAGCCAGGCTAGGGCATGAGGGCATATATTTGTTACCGCAAACAAAACAGCGGGCAGAAACGGCTGAGTCGCTGATTTAAGTGGGAAGGTAGTCGAAATTAGACCAAAGTACACTTTTAATAATTGTTGAATAAATATTATACAGTTCGATTGACAAGTTACCGGCATCGCCCTATAACATCAGATGTAGTCGTCAGCGTAACGCTAAAAATCAGGAGAAGTAGACATGTTGGGATACGACGATAAGCGAAATTTTTTCAGGATGATGGTAAATTCGCCTTGTCAGTTGCAAATTACTGATGATGAGTCGAGCCGCACCATGCAGGCAATGTGTAGAGATATCAGTGCTACAGGTATGTCTTTGGAAGTCGATGAACCCTCAATTGAGGTGGGTACACAAGTGAGTGTTGCAATAGAGTCATCTAGTTCGCAAATCCCATCTTTGGCAGCATTAGCGACTGTTGTGCGCTGTGAACCAGAATCCGAGTCAAGCTGCATTATAGGCGTCGAAATTTCTCAGATGAAATAGTCTAATCTAACGTGTTAGGGCGGGGTAAAAGCTTCGCCTTTTCGTGTCTAACTAAAAAACACAAGGCGTCAGGGTCTACAGCAATGACGTACCCGCGGTGTTGCTTCTTTCTTTACACTCCAATGTTGACCATCCCGTTGTGGTTTGAAAACAGTCTTTCAGCTTTCATATACTAAACCGAATAGGCCGTTCAGTTTTTTCTATTTTAACTCTCAGTCTTAATTGCTAATAATTCTCATTAATGCGAAAGCAAACTGATTTAATACTTTGAGAGAGCGATGACTATGAAAAAGACGATGACCTTTGCAGTGATGCACTTTTCAGTGGCCTTTACGGTTGCCTACTTACTGACAGGAAGTGTGGTAGTAGGCGGTGCCGTAGCGTTGGTTGAGCCAGCCATTAATACCGTGGCGTTTTATTTTCACGAGATGGTGTGGAAGAAAGTTGAAGAAAAAGAGGGTGTTGTTAAGGAACAATCAGATGACAGTTCACAACAGTTATCAAGTCGCTTTTCTAACAATGAGATAACCTTTGCATCTTAAGGAAATGGATTTACCTTCGTAAGCTTTTCGCACAACGTAATGTTAGCTCAATAGATTTCGTAAAGCGCCCTATACATCAACAAGGGCGCTTTTTTAATCGCTAGTCGTCGGTGACTTCACACACTAGACCTTTCAAGTAATAGCCTTCTGGATAGCTGCCAATGATAGGATGATCTGAGGCTTGATTAAGCCTTGCGATAATTTTGATAGTACGACCTGCATCAAGTGCAGCGTCTGCCACAACTTTCTGGAATAAATCTGCCGGCATAAGGCCAGAGCAGCTAAATGTAAGCAGCAGCCCACCAGATTTAACAGCATGTATGCCGTACATATTAATGTCTTTATAGCCGCGGGCAGCACGGTTTAATGTTGCCTTGCTGTCGACAAACTTTGGCGGGTCGAGTATCACCATATCAAACTGTTTGCCCTGCTCGTGATACTCCCTGAGTGCCTTAAACACGTCTTGGTTTACGTAATCGGCTTTGTTTTCGTCTAAACCATTGATGGCTACATGGTGCTTAGCCAAATCAAGAGCAGGCTGAGATACATCAACGTTAGTAACAGATTTAGCACCGCCAGCAAGTGCGTAGCAAGAAAACGTACCTGTGTAGCTAAAACAGTTGAGTACGTCGGCATCTTTCGCGTAGTGTGCAGCCGCCGCGCGACTGTCTCGCTGATCAAGGTAAAAACCGGTTTTATGGCCGTTCTCGATATCAACCACTATGTTGATGCCGTTTTCTTTTACTGTAACTTGCATAGGTGGTTCACCATGCAGTACACCAGTTACAGGCTCCAAGCCTTCTTTCTTGCGCACGTCCACGTCGCTTCGCTCGTAAATGTGTACATTAGGCATTAGTTTAGTAATTGCCCACACTATCTTATCTCTGTGTTTTTCGCCGCCCGCGCTCAAAAGCTGAAGTACTGCAACATTGTCGTATAGGTCTATAGTGATCCCTGGAAGGCCATCACTTTCAGACGCTATCCAGCGAAACGCGTTGGTTTTGTTTGGGTCAAACAAGCGTTTGCGAAGGGCTAGTGCAGTTTCTAAACGGCGTAGGAAAAATCCGTTATCAATGCTTTCGTCTTTCTTGAATGTCCACATACGAACGCGAATTTTTGAATTTGGAGAGTAAGCGCCTCGCCCTAACCAGTCGCCTTCAGAGTCAAATACGTCTACCGTATCGCCAACTCGCGCGCGGCCCTTTAGTTCAGCCACAGCGCTTTCGAATACCCAAGGGTGTTTGCGGCGAAGTGATTTGTCTCTGGATGGCTGTAATATGACCTGTGCTGACATGAAGGCTCTCGTACTAATTTAATAAATGTGAAACAGAGTTAAGCGATTTTACTCGCTTATGAGAATGGTCGCGATTATACGCAATTTCATAAGTTCTGTGTTAATAATACCAATCTGCATAGATAATTACCCACTCAGCGAGAGTTAAAATGCTCTATCCGGACTGGTATAAACACAAAACAAACCCAAACTGTTTGATATAAAAGTACGTAGCCAAATTACGATTAAAATTTAAGACTAGGATTGGATGTAAATTATGCGATATGTCGATTTTGAAAAAGGATGCGGCCCAAGCGAACTTGTTGTAAAGGAATGTGAAGGGCTGTCGCTAGCACCAGGGAAAGTAAAAGTTGACGTAAAAGCGTTTGGGGTGAATCGTGCGGATACCTTGCAACGCCAGGGGAATTACCCACCTCCACCAGGCGAGAGCGGTATTCTTGGATTAGAGGTAGCTGGCGTGGTGTCAGAGGTTGCCAGTGACGTCACTGCATTTAAAGAAGGTGACGAAGTATTTGGTTTGGTTGCAGGTGGCGGCTATGCCACTGAAGTGATCGTTAATCCAGCCCATTTAATGCCCATTCCCAAAGGCATGCCGTTTTTTGAAGCCGCGGGTTTGGCCGAAGTGTTTCTTACGGCATTTCAGTGTTTGCGCACAATCGCGCATGTAAAGCCGGCTGAACGGGCGTTAATTCATGGCGGTGCAAGCGGTGTAGGGCTGGCTGCCACGCAACTTTGTCGATATTGGGGCGTACACAGTGCGGTAACGGCTTCAAGTCAAGATAAGCTTTCGTTGTGTGAAAGCAATGGCGCAGAGCATCTTATCAATTATAAGCAGCAACAGTTTGATGATGTGCTTAAAAAAGTCTGGCCTGAAGGGGGTGATATGGTGCTTGATATGGTAGGTGGCGACTACCTCAACCGTAACCTTAAAATACTGAAGCAAGATAGAAAAGTGGTTTACTTAGCGATGCTGGCAGGGAGATATGCTGATAACCTCGATATGGCTATGCTGTTAGGTAAAAGGGCGTCCATTATTGGCACGACACTTAGAAATCGAAGCGACGATTATAAAGCTGATCTAATTCGTGACTTTACTACCGTATGCTTGCCCGCTTTTGAGAATAAAGAGCTTAGGGTAAATATCGATACTCACTATAGCATTGAAGATATCGGCGAACCCCACGTGCGTTTGGAAAACAACGATACGCAGGGCAAGTTGGTTCTTTCTTGGTAAACGCGCTTTGCAGTAAGCTTATCTAATTGCCAACGAAGCCTTCGTCGGGTTTCGTTGGATTGGCTTCTGCCGCCTTGCGGGCCAGGTCGTCACAGCGCTCATTTTCAGGGTGCCCCGAATGGCCTTTTACCCAATGCCAGTTTACCTGATGCTTTTTTACCGCTTCATCTAGTCGCTTCCACAAATCTGCGTTCTTGACGGGTTTTTTATCTGCCGTGCGCCAACCGTTCTTGCGCCAGTTATGGATCCACTGATTAATACCGTTTTTTACGTACTGGCTGTCGGTAGTTAATTCAACGTTGCACGGTTCGTTTAAACTATTAAGCGCTTCGATAGGGGCTAATAGTTCCATACGGTTATTAGTTGTGTGGGCAAAGCCGTGGCTCAACTCTTTTCTATGCTGCTTGTAAATCAGTACAGCTCCGTACCCGCCCGGTCCAGGGTTGCCTAAGCACGAGCCGTCGGTGTATATATGAATGGTCTTTTGAGCCACAGCGTTTCCTTTGATTTAACTGGCTTAATTTATATTGTCTTTTCCCTTAGCGGATTGCGAAGGGGTTGATATACTATCAAAAAATGAAAGTGTAATTATAGTAGAGGTTCCATGCGCCAAATTGTTCTCGATACTGAAACCACAGGTATTGACCCCAAAGAAGGCCACCGCATTATCGAAATAGGGTGTGTTGAAGTTGTTAACCGCCGATTGACGGGGAATCACTTTCACGTTTACATCAATCCGGGCCGTCACATTGAACAAGAGGCAATTGAAGTCCACGGTATAACCAATGAATTTCTTGCCGACAAGCCTACCTTTTCTCAAGTGGCTCAGGAGTTTGTGAGCTTTATCAAAGGGGCACAGTTAGTCATTCACAACGCGCCTTTCGACGTTGGGTTTATGGATCACGAGTTTGGCATGGAAGCGTCTACCAAAGGCGTTATTACTAACCAAATTTGCGATGTTCTAGATACACTTACTCTTGCTCGCCAAATGCACCCAGGCCAAAAGAACAACCTTGATGCATTGTGTAAGCGTTATGGTATAGACAATAGTCATCGTACCCTTCACGGCGCTTTGCTGGATGCGGAAATCCTGGCAGATGTTTATCTGTTGATGACCGGTGGGCAAACCAAGCTTAAACTGGCGTCTAGCTCTGGCAGCGACGCTGACTCAACTGCCATTCGTAGAATTAACCGAAGCGCAAATAAATTAAAGGTTATTAAAGCCTCCGCCGATGAAATAACACAGCATGAGGCCCGCTTGGATATTGTCGAAAAAGCGGGTGGCAAATGTTTATGGCGTCCTCAGCCTGAAGAGGTGTCTTAGCAGAACATAATCAAACAGAACTAAAATAGCCAAACAATGCAGGAGCAGCGTAGCGTGAGAGTGTGGTTTTATTGGGTAATTTTTTTATCATTGTTTATACACTTAAGCGCTGGCGCTCAGTCGCAAGAAGACGAACGCGACGCTGCAAGGCAGCTTGCTGATAGCGCTGTACAAAATGCTCAATCAAGCAACGCAACAATAGATACATCTCCTCTTACAGAGCTTGGTGATGAATACACCAACTCCATTCAACTGTTACAAAACCGCTTTCGCGTTGACTATAACGTTAAAGAAATCACCATGGTTTTCTTTAGGGAGTACGGTTCTGCCCCTGTGGTGCTGGTTAGACCCGATGGTTCAAAGCTATTTCAAGGGCGCGTCGACGAAGAAATGGTGCAGTGGTACGACGCTGATACCTTTGACATGATCACCATCAAAGATCCTGTGCCTGGGCCTTGGCAAGCTGTAGGTCAAGTATTACCGCAAAGCCGTGTAATGGTTTTGTCTAATGTTGAACTTCATGCTGAGCCGTTGCCGAATGTGCTGTTTGCCGGCGAAATACTCAAATCCACAGCCTATTTAACCAACAACGGCAAGCCTATAGAAAACAAACAGTTCAGAGATGTCGTCGACTTAGAGATTGAGTTTAAGAGTACCAATAATCCTAACTATGGCAACTTTGGTACAAATGACCAGCGCATAGCGACATTTAAAGACGATGGACGAGGGATGGATGAGCGACCAGGAGATGGCGTTTTTACTGGCCAGTTCAACTTGAAAATACCGGCTGGTGAATGGAAGCCTATTTTTCGCGTAAGCACACCAATGTACACCCGCGAGCAAATAGGCGAACTTATCGTCTTACATGAAAATCCCGTGTCTATTGATGTTGAAATGGATGGAGGCGGAGAGGGCTATCATAAAATTGTTATTGATGTAGACCGTGAATTAGTCGACATCGAGTCACTGCTAGTCGATGGCAAAGTGAAGTTTCCTAATTCCGATATGCAGAATTTTTCGCTAACAGAAGGCGGTGTGGATCCTCGAGAGCACTTAATTGTCGCCTACGAAGAAGGAATTTTTAGGGTAAAACTCACTGCTTACGGCACGACAATGGATGGGCGCGATTTTATATTAGATGTCCCTGAATATAGTTTTGTGGCAGAGGGACCAGCCGAGCCTGAGGTTGAAGACCCTTTAATCAATGGAAAAGATCCTATCGTTGATGGCAGTGCACCCTTAATAACGCAACCTGAAGTGCCACAAGACGATATGCAGCCAAATTCGGTAGAAGATGAAATGGATGATGGGACGCTAACCCTCATTCTGGTGGCCGTAAATGGGTCTATAGTGCTCATCGGAGTAATCGCTGCTGCTGTAATTATTATTATGCGAAAAAAGGCGTCTGCGCCTAAGCAAGCAAATAGTACTGCAAAGCCATCGGGAGAAACCACCGATGCTGACCTTACTATGGAATCTGAACCTAAGGGGTTTAAAAAACTGTTAGGTCTATTCAAGAAGCGTGAAAAAGCTGAAAAGGAATAGCAGGGAGATCAGCGCTTCAGTTTAAGGCGTCGCTAATTTGTTCACTTTGAATTTTATTTCGACATAATGCCTATTTAACAGGCAAACAAACCGCAGATGACAATTTTATTAATAAAAAGCGTTGACTCCACATAGGGGAATACGTATTATCTGCGCCGCAGTCAGGGGACAGGGCAACAACAGCCAAGTCAACTCACTGATAACATTGAAGATGTGGAGCGGTAGTTCAGTTGGTTAGAATACCGGCCTGTCACGCCGGGGGTCGCGGGTTCGAGTCCCGTCCGCTCCGCCATTAATGATAAGCTTTTCCTTCTTAGATAATTCCCCCTTCTGGGGACATTCAAAAAGTTCTCTTTTTACTCTGTCGTTAAAATTGCTGTTCTCGCAATCGCACTTTATTTATTCTTACCCTCTTGTCAGTTAGCCATTCAAGAAATTGCTCCATTTCCCAATTGCACAATGTGACACTAGAAACATTATTCCTCTTCGATTAATAGTCTTCTATAAAGTAAAAAAACACCCAACAAACAGTAACATGCCCTAAAGTCGTAGTGTCTTTTTTTTAATTTGTACTAAAGTTAGGTCGTTCACGCTAAAAAAACACGGAAATTATGAATAAAAGCGACCAAAAACAGTACTTTCTTGCTGATAATTTAAAAGCAATTGGGGTGTCATTGCTAAGCGTAGTGGGTGTGACCCTATTACTTGCTATCGTTATGTTTGTGTTTATTCGAGAACAAGAGGAGAGTCGCGCTACAGAAATACTAGATAATGTGCGCGTAGTATTTAGAGATGCTGAGATTACGCTCGATTACCTAAATGCGCTGCCGTATCAAACCTGTGAAATGGATAACTTAGCGGAAATGCGAAAAACCTTGTTTCGCTCTCGATTTGTAAAAGAGATAGGTTTTTATCAAAATAACGAGCTATTGTGCAGTACTTATTTGGGCATTCTAGAAGAGCCCATGAAAGAGGTTAAGCCTGATTTTTATACTCAGCTTGGCGACGCTTTTTGGATAAATACTCCTCTTCAGCTTTTCGATAAACAAGCTACCGGTACTATAGTACAGCGGGGACGTTACAACGCAGTATTGGATATGGATAGTGTCATTGGTTACAGCTACACGCAAGATTGGCAGCTGTTCTACAATGGCGATCAGTTTTATCATATGGCAGGTAATCCTAGCCTTGTCGGTTCTACCCTCAGCCAAGATGACATGGACGCACGCACTGGCTACTTTTCCTTACAATTTATCCAGTGTGATGAACGCTACAATCATACCTGCCTAAAAGTGAAATCTGATCACGGTCGCGTACTAGATTTGCACATGGGCAAGCTGGTGTTGTTTGTGTTTGCTATGTTAATGACAGCAGCGTTGACGCATATGCTTACCTTTAACTATTTAAGACGACGACGTTCACTTGAGTCTCGCGTCAGTAAAGGGCTAAAAGAACATAAGTTCTATTGCTTGTACCAACCTTTTGTAAACTTGGAATCGGGAAAGGTCATTGGGTGCGAAGTATTGAGTCGATTTGAGGATGAATTTGGGCCGATTTACCCTGACGAATTTATTCCTCAGGTAAAAGAGCAGGATATGACCTGGGAATTTACGGTTGATATGATTACCACCGCCATGAGAGAACTCAACGAAAACCCAGAGATCCCCGAAGGCTTTAAGGTATCGTTTAATCTATTCCCCTTCGATTTTACCCGCGAAGGTTGTTTGGACCTAGACTTTGTACTAGATATGAACGTAAAGAACTTCAAGTTAGTTTTAGAAATCACCGAGGATGAGCAAATCGCCACTCATAGTGCGGTGAAGCATATTAAGTCACTGAAGAGTAAAGGCTTCTTATTTGCAATTGACGACTTTGGAGTGGGTTATTCAAATTTAAGCCAGCTTAAAACGCTAAACTGTGATTACCTTAAAATTGACCGCAGCTTTGTTATGGATATGGAAGATAACAGTATTCGTTCATCACTCATCCCTCACATTGTGAGCATTGCCGAAGGACTTAATGTTGATTTAATTGCAGAAGGAGTTGAAAACATTGAACAATGCAATGAACTGAAAGGATTAACCATCGGCTTTGGTCAAGGGTGGTTGTTTGGCAAGCCACAGTCGGCTGATGCACTGGCCAAAAGCGTTCAAGGCACGCAATAACACAGATTGATATTTACGTTTTAGCGCTGTTATTTTTCAGTTGGTGTTGGTAGTGTTTAACGCTACCATTCACCGTCTGGAAATTAAAGAAGAATACTCGCATGCAGGACGTGCTAATTTGCCGCAATATTAATAAAACCTATCAAGATGGCAGTAATGCTACCCCCGTTTTACACGATGTCTCTCTTTCAATAAAAGCTGGCGAACATGTTGCTATTTTAGGTAGCTCCGGCTCAGGTAAAAGCACCCTTTTACATATTCTTGGAGGGTTGGATAAACCTTCTAGCGGTGAAGTCGAATTCAATGGAAAATCACTCGGTCAATTATCTGGGAATGCATTAGCAAAGCTTCGCAATGACGAAATGGGCTTTATCTATCAATTTCATCATTTACTTGGTGAATTCACAGCGTTAGAAAATGTAGCAATGCCGCTAAGAATTAGAGGGCTCTCGACCAAATTGGCCCACGGCAAGGCTCGTGAAATGTTAGATGAAGTTGGGCTTTCTCACCGCGTCGACCATTTACCATCGACCATGTCAGGTGGTGAACGACAGCGTGTGGCAATAGCACGAGCTTTAGTTACCGAGCCATCAGTGGTACTGGCCGACGAACCTACAGGAAATCTTGATGACTCGACGGGTGAGCAAATTTATAAACTGCTTACTAGCTTAAGTGATAAAAAAGGGACAGCGTTTGTTGTCGTTACCCATGATATTACCTTGGCCGGGAAAATGGACAGGGTGCTGAAGATAAAGGACGGCAGATTAGCGAGCGATACGTTATTCAAGGAGAGCCAAGATGCTCGCCTTTGAATTGGCCCAACGCTTCAGAAAAACACGTTCAGAACAGCGTTTCATCTCTTTTATTTCTATGTCATCCACCATTGGGATTGCCCTTGGTTGCTTTGTACTAATTGTGTTGCTGAGCGTAATGAACGGGTTTGAAAAAGAGCTTACAAGTCGTATTTTGAGTGTGGTTCCTCATGGTGAATTATATAGCAAGAGCGAAAGCGGAATAGAAAATTTAGACGCGCAGCTCTATCGTTTGTCTCAAGATAGCCGTATTGCCTCTGTCACGCCATACACAGGGATAACCGGAATGTTGCAGTCAAAGGGGGAGTTGAAGGCAATTAGCGTTACTGGTATTCCGGTAAACAGTGTTAGCTACAAATATGCTGAAAGAGTCACAAGTGAGGATTGGCAACGTTTTTCGACGCAGAAAAATGGTCTCATTGTAGGAAAGGGTATTTTCGCTTCCATGGACCTTAATATTGGTGACATTGTTCAAATACTCATTCCCCAAACAACTCAGGATCTAACCTTCAAAGCCCCACGTTCAATTACGCTTTCTATTTCTGGAGTGCTATCTGTTGGCGGTGAACTCGATAACCAGCTGGGTTTAATGCACTTGGAAACAGCGTCTGAAGCTATTGGTATTTCATCTAAGTCACAAGGAATTCAGCTTACACTTATCGACCCATTTTCATCTTACGACACGATGCGAGATATAGGTTACAGCTACCCTCAGGGTGTTTACATGTCTGACTGGACACGTACCCAAGGCCACTTATATAACGATATTCAGCTAGTTAGAGCTGTGGTGTATATCGCCTTGACGCTGGTCATTGCCGTTGCTTGTTTTAACATTGTGTCGTCACTGGTTATGGCGGTTAGAGACAAACAGGCTGCCATCGCAATATTAAAAACCATGGGAGCGACGGATCGTTTAATTCGCAATACCTTCGTGTTGCAGGGCTTTATCAATGGCGTTATAGGCATTACTGTAGGTGTGGTTTTAGCGCTACTGGTAGCACCTAACCTCTCTGAGATTGTTCGCTTTATTGAGGTGGCGATAGGCATAGAAATTCTATCAGGCGATATATATTTCATCGATTTCCTACCATCTGATCTACATTGGCAAGACGTTGTTGTAACCGTGGTTGTTGCTATGTTCTTGAGTGTGGGCGCTACTATTTACCCGGCGCAAAAGGCAGCCAAAGTATCACCTTCATCAGCGCTTCACTAACTTTAAGCTCAATAGGGTAAGTAATACCAATCCGCATAGATCATTACCCACTCAGCGAGAGTTAAAATGTTCGTAATCGCGGCGTGTTACCGCAGGTATAGTGGTTCTACATCAAGGTGACACAACAAAGAGTACGGACATTTTAAACTCGCCCTTCGGGAAGGTCTGGCAAGCTTCCTAGCTTCATTCTGGGAATTTGAAAGGGAACAGCCATTCCTGCATTCCCACGCTTTGCTAGGAAGCTTGCCAGCGCCTTCTGAGTAGGCAATTATCTATGCGGATTGGTATAACGGAGCAAGCAACTAACTAAAAAGGCCAGCAATTGATGCTGGCCTTTTTTAGTATGCGACTGCTTCTGTAAACTCATATGTAAATCGAGCTACAGAAGCTTTTGTAGTCGTTATTTATTCTTTTCAAAATGTTCGAAGTCCACATCTTCCTGCTTCAAACCGGCTTTAGGATCGTTATAAACGCTTTCGTCCAGTGCTCCTTCGCTTTTAGCTACAATGCACGACACCATACAGTCGCCTGTAATGTTTACCGCAGTGCGTGTCATATCCAGCAGTCTGTCTACACCGATAATAAGTGCGATCCCTTCAACCGGTAGGTTCACTTGCTGCAATACCATAGCTAGCATGATAAGGCCCACACCTGGCACACCAGCGGTTCCGATAGAAGCAAGGGTGGCGGTAAGTACTACCATCATATAGTCGCCAAGGCTTAAATCGACAGCGTAAACCTGAGCAATAAAGACCGTGGCTACACCTTGCATTATGGCCGTGCCGTCCATGTTAATTGTTGCGCCTAGCGGCAGGGTGAACGACGATACCGAGTTACCTACGCCAAGCTTGTTTTTCGCCGTTTCCATAGTGACGGGCAAGGTAGCGCTACTGCTTGAGGTACTAAATGCGAATAGCGCAGCGTCACGCATTTTTTTCATCAAGATAACAGGGTTTAATCCCGATAAAGCTTTTAGCAGCACTGAGTAGGTTACCAGGCCGTGAAGGATTAACACGCCAAATACTAAGAAGAAATATTTCGCCAGGCTCAGAATTGTTTCGCCACCAATAGTGGAGAAGAGTTTCGCCATCAACACGTACACGCCGTATGGCGCTAAGTTCATGATGATGGTAACAAGACGCATGATTACCGTATTAATATCTTCAAAGATAGCGGTAAGACGCTTGCCCGCATCACCTGTCATCGCCATAGCTATACCAAACAGTACGGCAAACACAATGATCTGTAGCATGTTGCCCTGTGCCATCGAGTTAATTGGGTTGCTTGGGAACATGTTAACGATAACGTCAGACAGGCTAGGGGCCTCTTTCGCTTGGAAGGTAGTTTCTGTTGTTAGATTTAGCCCGTCACCCGGAGACACCACTAAAGCTATACTCATGGCTAGTGTTATGGCAATGGCAGTTGTGACAACATAGAGTCCGACTGACTTTGCGCCAAGTCTTCCTAGTTTACTGGGGTCAGACAGTGTGCTGGTTCCGCAAATTAAGGAAACAAACACAAGAGGAACCACAAGCATTTTTAAGCTGGCAATAAATATTTGGCCGAGAGTGGAAAATATACCTTCTACAAGAATGTTATACGTTGAGAACTCTAAACCGAATATCGAAAAAGTAAAATCTCCGCTATCATCAAACAATAATTGGAGAAAGACACCAGTCAAGATACCGGCAGCCATGCCGATAAAGATGCGGGCGGTTAAACTATATTTATGTGCAGATGAAGACATTAATGTTCCCTGTGCATTTTTATATTTCTAATCTTTCGTAGTGTGCCAGATTCAGTTGATTTTTAAACATAAAAAACGACGCAATTGTCAATAAAAGAGGTTCAGGAACGAATTATGTCGACATTAGCGAAAACGCTAAGCCTAATTAGCGCATTATTTATGCTAACAGCATGTGGTGGGGGCGGTTCATCAGTCTCTCGAGATAACACGGATAACGGAAGCGGAGACGGCGGTACCACATCACCAACCTATACAATCGCTTTAACACTGGAAAATGAGAGTGGAGCAAGCGACAACAGCCTTTCTGAAGACAATAGTCTGTTTGTTGTTGCGACCGTGTCAGATCAAGATGGCAATCCGCATGCAGACGCGTTACTAACCTTTACGCTAAGCAACGAACAACTAGCAGAGTTTGGCAACGACACGGGAACGGCGCGTACAAATTCAAATGGTGTAGCCCGATTACGCCTTAATGCCAGCACGGCTTCTGGAGATGGCGAAATTACCGCTGCGCTCGGTAGCGGCGAAACGGGAACTACCACGTTTTCAGCCACAGCGGTCAGCGGCACAGATCCAGACTCTTTAGTTGTATCGTTGATTCTTCAGAACGAAGCAGGTGAGATTGATAGTAATCTTACAGAAGATAACAGCTTGTTTGCGATAGCAAGGGTGTCAGATCAGAATGGTTCTCCAGTTTCAGACGCTTTGCTGGCATTCACATTGAGTAACGATGAGTTAGCTGAGTTCGGTAATGACACAGGAACCGAGAGAACTGACAATAACGGTGAAGCTAGAATAAGACTAAATGCAAGCACTGCCTCTGGTGGTGGTGAAATTACCGCTACCTTGGGAACTGGAGAAACAGCGACGACAACATTTTCAGCGACCGCAATTTCTGGTACAGACCCCACGACAATAACTGTTTCTTTGAGCCTTCAAAACGAAGATGGGGAACCGGACAATAACTTGTCTGAAGACAATAGTTTATTTGCCGTTGCAACGGTAACAGATCAGAATGGAGATCCATTTACTGATGCTCTACTTACTTATAGTTTAAGCAATAACGCGTTAGCAGAGTTCGGCAATGACACAGGCACAGCACGAACCAACTCGCAAGGCGTTGCTCAGCTGCTTTTAAACGCCAGTACGGCATCGGGTGATGGTGAAGTCACTGCTACTTTGGCAACAGGCGAATCGGGTTCTACCACCTTTACAGCTGCAGCAGTTACAATCGAGCCTACAACGATAAATGTTTCACTAACTTTGCAAAATGAAAGTGGTGAAGCCGATAATAACCTTTCATCTAGCAATGCTTTGACTGCAGTAGCGACAGTCACTAATTCTTTGGGTGAACCTCAGACTGACCTCCTGCTAACCTTTTCGTTAAGTAACGATGAACTGGCTACCTTTTCAAATGACACAGCAACAGCACTTACAAATGCAGAAGGTGTTGCAACAATAGGTATGTCGGTGGGAAGCGCGTCTGGTGACGGTGAAGTGACAGCTACTTTAGCTACGGGTGAGGCCGATTCAACAACCTTCAGTTCTGAAGGTAGCACCACGGTTAGTGAAGAGCCTGCTTCTTTAGAGCTTTTCGCTGACAGTATTCAGTTGGCCTCGAGTGGCAGTGATGAGGTCGATCTCATCGCCTTGGTCAAAAACGAACAGAGTGTGTTAATGGAAGGGGTCGAAGTTAGCTTTTCGGCACAGACAGGCGATGGTGTTGAACTTCAGTTAACACAGCCTGAAACCCTTGCTGATGGAACAGCCCGAGCAGTACTAACATCACAAAATAATAAATCAAACCGCACTATAACTGTAACAGCAGAAGCGGGAAGTCTTACTGAAACTGTTGATATTACAATTGCTGGTACAGAAGTAACCATTAACGGTGCGTCTTCAGTCATTTTAAATGACACCGTTGAGTATACTATCCGCCTTCAAGACTCCGATGGGCAGTCTATCAACAACGAGGATATAATTTTAAGCGCCACTAGCGGCACCCTTAGCAGTACTTCAGTTAATACAGGAACCAATGGTCAGGCGACTGTGTCATATACTGCAACGTCGTCAGGGGAAGATACTATCATGGCATCTGCCCTAAATGCTGAAACAAGCTTTACCGTGCAAGTTCAGCAAGACGAGTTTAATTTTGTTAATTTGCCAACAGAAGAAGTGCCGCTGGGGCAAGCGCAAACTATTACTGTGCAGTGGCGCCAAGACAACGAGCCAGTAGTGGGTCAAGAGGTTACCTTCAGTGCCTCCCGCGGCGAAATTGCTGGAGAGCCAACAGTCGTTACTGATGCTGATGGCCAAGCGAGTATTGAAATTAGTGCAGACAACGCAGGCATCTCATCTATTAGCGCATCAGCAAGTGATGATAATGGTAACGCATTAGTGTCTGCATTGACGCAAATTGAGTTTATCGCAACTACACCGGCTACCCTTATCGCCGATGCTTCCCCTGATATCCTGGGACCAGACGGACAAACGAGCACTATTAGTGCTGTTGTGCGTGACATCGACGGTAACTTAGTAAAAAACAGCGTGGTTAATTTCTCTGTATCAGATGTCTCTACTGGTTTTGTATCACCGTCTCAGGCAACGACAGATAGCAAAGGTATAGCGACCACTGTATTTACCTCAGGTTCTGTTACTTCTGAAGACGATGTGGTTATAACCGCCACAGTAGCGGACAATGATTCAGTCTATGACGAAATAATGCTGACAGTAGGTGCTAGGGCATTCGATATTGTTATCGGCACGGGTAATGTTATTGAAACGCCTACTACTACTTCTTATCTAAAACGTTTCGCAATCTTTGTTTCTGATTCAGTGGGACGCCCGGTCAGCGGGGTAAATTTAACGGCATCGATTACCCCTGTTAAATTTAATGACCGAAGCGGACGCGGCATTTATCTGAGGGGGGATTGGGAATACAATACGGTTAATTCAATCTGGCAGCCTGTTAATGTTACTGAGTGTACTAATGAAGATCAAAACTCTAACGGTATATTAGATGCCGGAGAAGATCTCAATGATGACGAACAACTCACTCCTGGAATAGTCGGTACCGTGACATTAACCAACGATGGTATTACGGATGAAAATGGATATGCAGAACTAGAATATCGTTACCCTGAAAGTTACGCGGTATGGTATTTCGCGGAAGTAACGGTGTTTGGGCAGTCCACAGGTAGTGAAGCTCAAGCATCCATGAAGTATCGACTGGAAATTCTTGCAGATGATATTAACGACGAAGGTGTTAGCCCCCCTGCAAACCCTTTTGGTGAAGGCGATGATGATTTCACGGATGACGACTTAGTTTGTGAAACTGGCGTACCTTTCAACTAAGGTAATCAGAACGCTAAATTTGGTTTAAACCGCGAGTTAGGAAGAGTAAATCGTTTGAAGTTTGAATAAAGCCTGAGTTTGATTTTAACCTCAAATTCAGGCTTTTTTAGTAGAGCCTTATAAATATAAGGACACGTGATAAGATTGAGGAAATGTTGCTTTTAATTGCTTATTTTTTCAATTCATCGAGTTGATAATGATTATTTACCCCTGCTGGAACGGGTAAACCGAACCAATTTTAAGAATTTGTGTAAGCTCATCAAGCGCAGTACGAGATTCAATTAGCAGCTGCGGATCGCGCAAGTCATCTTCACTTAATTCATCGCGATAGTGCTTGTCGACCCAAGTATTTAAGCGTGCGAATTGTGCATCGTTGATTAGCGTATTTTGGTTAACCGCAGCGAGTTCTTGGTCGTTCATTGCAACGCGCAAACGCAAACATGCTGGTCCACCGCCATTACGCATACTTTGTTTAACGTCAAAGTAATTAACCGATTTGATGGGCGTACCCAGAGATACCAGCTTGTCTAAATAACGCTTAACGGCTTCATTTTCCTGACATTCAGTTGGCGCAATAATTGTCATGTCGCCACTTGGAAGGGTAATAATTTGTGTATTGAACAAGTAGGTTTTTACTGCGTCTTGTACAGAGACTTCAGCAGTCGGCACTTCGATAAAGTGAAGCGGTTCGCTACCAAATTTAGCTTGAAGCTCTTTAAATCCAGCGTCTTTTTGATAAAACGCTTGCTCGTGGAAAAACAACACATTTTGGTTACCAACAGCGATCACATCGTTGTGGAATACGCCCTGGTCGATAACCTCTGGGTTTTGCTGCATGTAAACTACGCCATCGTCTTCAAGGCCGTGCAAACGGGCTACAGCTTGGCATGCTTCTAACGTCTGGCGAGCTGGAAATTTTTTCGATGCTGGTTTGCTGGTATCAAATGCATGACGACCATAAACAAACAACTCTACGCCTGCCTGACCATAGTTGCTGCAAAGTCGCGTGTGGTTGGCTGCACCTTCGTCACCAAAATGCTCGTTATCTGGCAGGTGCTGGTGATGAGCAAAGTGCTTTTCGTTGGCAAATGTACCGCGCAGGATATTGCCTGTAACCTGAGGCTCTAATGAACGATGGAACTTATTGGTCAAGTTTGCAGGGGTAAAGTGAACACGACCATCGGCAGTATCGGCACTAGGAGACACAGTGGCGGCATTTGCAGTCCACATGCTACTGGCAGAACAACAAGCAAGGAAAATCTCGCGAGATTGCTTTGCAGCGCTTTCTAGCACGCGAGCATCAGAGCCTGTGAAGCCTAATCGGCGCAGTGCGGCGATGTCAGGACGTTCTTGTGGGGCCAACACACCTTGAACCATTCCCATATCGGCCAACGCCTTTGCTTTGGCTAAGCCTTGCTTTGCAGCTTGCTTTGGACTGCTCTTTGCGTTTGCGTTGTTCAGGGAAGCGACATTGCCAAACGACAAACCGGCATAGTTATGGGTAGGTCCTACAAGACCATCAAAGTTAACTTCAAACTGCTTCATACTTTCCCTCATTCTTGGAGTTTTGGCGTTTGACCCTATATGTTACTTTTCCATACGCACTGCGATTAATTTAATAGCAGCGGCAACGCTTTCGTTCTTTTACAGGGGCAAACGATGCACTTCTTCACACCTGAACATGTTGTCAGGCTAGGTTGGAATGGCTGGCATTATACGGCTTTTAAGGCCAATGCCAATCGCGCTGTTTATTTATTGTACGGTTTTTGCGCGTGTTTAAAGCAAAGGAAAGAATAAGTATGAAGAAGATCTTGTTTTCCATTCACTTTGTAGATATATGTTAAAAAAGAGCGAGTACCCTATATATAGTGCAAGGTTGCTCCAATTTTCAGAATTTGACGTAAATAGTCATTAAAAATCAATAGGTTTAGTTCAATTATATGGCAAAATCACTGGTCATAGTCGAGTCACCAGCCAAAGCGAAAACGATAAATAAATATCTCGGTAAAAATTTTATCGTAAAAAGTTCGGTTGGCCACGTGCGAGATCTTCCGACGAAGGCTTTAGGCAAAGTAGAGCCTAAAAAACCGGCTAAAGAACTCAAAACTTTAAGCGAAGAAGAGCGTCAAGAATATCTTCGCCGTCACGAATATTTGAAGCTTGTAGACAGAATGGGTGTGGATCCAGAGAAAGACTGGAAAGCCCACTATCAAGTGCTACAGGGTAAAGAGAAAGTCGTTAACGAACTTAAAAAGCTTGCTAAAGATGCTGACACTATCTATCTCGCGACCGATTTGGACCGCGAAGGGGAAGCGATTGCATGGCATTTACAAGAGCTGCTAGGTAAAAAAGACAAAACTTACCAGCGAGTGGTGTTTAACGAAATTACTAAAAACGCGATTCAAGATGCGTTCTCAGATCCGGGCGAACTAAACATTTCTCGCGTCAACGCCCAGCAGGCTCGTCGATTCCTAGACCGTGTTGTAGGCTTCATGGTATCGCCACTTCTGTGGAAAAAAATTGCGCGAGGCCTCTCAGCTGGGCGTGTTCAATCGGTAGCGGTTAGGCTTGTTGTAGAGCGTGAGCGAGAAATTAAAGCGTTTGTACCTGAAGAGTTTTGGGACGTACACGCAGATTTAACTAGCCAGCAAAAAGCGGCACTGCGCATGCTGGTAGCAAAGCACCAGGGCAATGCGTTCAAGCCTAAAAACAAGGCCGAAACAGATAAAGCGCTTGCTGACTTAGAAGAGGCTAACTACACGGTAGAAAGCCGCGAGTCAAAGCCTACGCAAAGTCGTCCTTCTGCACCATTTATTACCTCAACGCTACAACAAGCGGCAAGTACTCGATTGGGCTTTGGTGTTAAGAAAACCATGATGATGGCACAGCGCCTTTATGAGGCGGGCTACATCACCTATATGCGTACGGATTCAACCAATTTAAGCCAAGAGGCGTTGGACAATGCTCGTGCGTATATTTCAGATAATTTTGGTGACAAGTACCTGCCTGATTCGCCAAATCGCTACGGCAGTAAAGAAGGTGCGCAAGAGGCGCACGAAGCGATCCGCCCTTCAAACGTGAGCATAAGTGCTGCAAGTTTAGGCGATATGGAACGCGATGCACAGCGTCTTTATGAGCTTATTTGGCGCCAGTTTGTGGCCTGTCAAATGACTCCAGCTAAGTACGATGCAACCACTATCAAAGTGGCGGCGGGTGATTACGAGCTGACGGCGAAAGGCCGCGTACTTAAGTTCGATGGTTGGACTCGCGTTCAACCTCAGCTTCGCAAAAAAGGCGAAGAAGAGCTCATGTTGCCTGATGTACAAAAAGGCGATGTGCTTGACTTAAAAGCGCTTGATCCTAAACAGCACTTCACCAAGCCTGTAGCGCGATTTAATGAAGCTTCGTTGGTAAAAGAGCTTGAAAAACGCGGTATTGGTCGTCCATCGACCTACGCCAGTATTATTTCGACGATTCAAGATCGCGGCTATGTGCGCTTAGAGAACAAGCGTTTTTATGCCGAGAAAATGGGCGAAATCGTAAACGATCGTCTGATGGAAAACTTTGACGATTTAATGAGCTATGACTTTACTGCCAACATGGAGCAGCATCTTGATGATATTGCTGAAGGCAAGAAAGATTGGAAGGACGTGCTCAACGACTTTTACAGCGGCTTCTACGGAAAACTGTTAAACGCTGAGAAAGACCCTGAAGAGGGCGGTATGCGCTTGAATCAGGCAGTGCCTGCAGGTGTTGAGTGCGATAAATGCGGCCGTGAAATGAACGTGAGAACCGCGTCAACTGGCGTATTCTTGGGCTGTTCAGGCTACAATTTACCGCCGAAAGAGCGCTGCACAAACACCATGAATTTAACGCCTGGTGATGAAGTCGTGAAAGTGGACGATGAAGAAGAGCTCGAAACAGAAGCGCTTCGTTCTAAAAAGCGTTGTCCTAAGTGCGGCACGGCGATGGACAGTTACTTGGTTGACGAAACCCGTAAACTTCATGTGTGTGGTAACACGCCAACATGTGATGGCACCTTAGTTGAAACAGGCACATTCAAGATAAAAGGCTATGACGGCCCCATTATTGAGTGTGATAAATGTGGCAGCGATATGGAGCTTAAAAACGGTCGATTTGGTAAATACTTCGGCTGCACCAACGAAGAGTGTAAGAATACTCGTAAGCTACTTAGAAACGGTGAAGCTGCGCCGCCAAAAGAAGATCCGGTAGATTTACCTGAGCTTCCGTGTGAAAAGTCTGACGCGCACTTTATGCTACGTGATGGCGCTTCGGGAATTTTCTTAGCGGCGCATAACTTTCCAAAGTCGCGTGAAACTCGTGCGCCGAAAGTGGAAGAACTTGCTCGCTTTAGAGATAGAATTTCGCCGAAATTCTACTATCTTGCTGATGCGCCACAAACAGACCCTGATGGTAACCCTGCAATAGTTCGATACAGCAGGAAGACCAAACAGCAATACGTGATGTCTGAGAATGACAACGGTAAAGCAACAGGATGGTCTGCGTGGTACGACAATGGCAAATGGCAGGAGCAAGCCGCTAAAAAGCCAGCGACTAAAGCCAAGAAGAAGTAACGCCTTTAATTCGGAAAACGTAAAATAGACCTTTAATTGAAATTCACAAGCCCGACATTGCTCGGGCTTGTTACGTAGTTAAAAGACGGTAAACGTCTGCAAAGCGTATCAATAGAAACAGAGTAACAGAGAGTAATTATGGCCTCCTTACAAGACCAACTACTGAAAGCCGGTTTGGCCGATAAAGCGTCTGCAAAGCAAGCGCGTGCAGATAAACGCAAAAAACAAAAGCAAAAGAATAAGCAAAAACAACCTGTCGTTGATGAAGCAACGTTAGCGGCCCAACAAGCCGCAGAAGAGAAAAAGGCGCGCTCAAGAGAACTGAATCAACTTCAGCAGCAAGAAAGAGAAAAGCGCTCGATTGCTGCACAGGTCAGACAACTTATTACTGTAAACAAACAGCCGCGTAACGGCGAAACGCTACTTAACTTTACTCACGACAATGTCGTTAAACGTATGTATGTGAGCGAAGAAATGCACAAGCAAGTAACAAAAGGTCGTTTGACCGTGGTACTGCTAGACGACGCTTACGAACTGGTTCCGACGCCGGTTGCTGACAAAATTGCTCAGCGTGATGAAGCTTCAATTATTTATCGTGCTGATCTAGATAAGAGTGGTAATGACGGTAATGACGAAGCTGAAGACGACTGGTATGCCGACTACGAAATCCCAGATGATTTGACCTGGTAGTCTTCCAAAGCTCACCGCCTTTTTGCGTTAAGGTAAATTGGGTGGTGAGTAAGCTTTCCCTGTTTTTATTTAACCTATTCTGCGTTTTACATACCTTTCCCAATAGCCAGACTTTGGCTAAACGGGCTCACAGCGAGTGCGATTGTAACCCTCTTTACTGCAGGGGTTATATATTAAATAACTGTTTTAATTTAAGTATTCTTTTTGATGTTCTTTTGGGCGCTCATATTTGAGCCGCTACGCATTAATTGTTAAAAATGCATTGCGCCTCAACTTTCTAGTCTATAGTTACTAAAGCGTAATAAGTATCGCTGGCAATAGTTATTAGCATAGCATGCTGTTTATCAACTCGGGAGGGAAGCCATGAACGGTTTACCGAAGCTGGTTTTAGGTGTCGCGGTATCATTATGTATATCACTGCCTGCAAATGCAGGGCTGTTCAACATTTCTATTAATAATCTTGGAGGTCTAACGCCTTCACAATCCAGCGCATTTGACGATGCAGTTGCTTATAGGGAATCTTATTTGATAGGCGTTCAAAGTACGTTTGACCACAGTATTGTTATAGATGCGAGTGGAGCGCTAATTGATGGCCCAGGCGGGGGGGTAGGCAGTGCTAGCCCAACTAGTATCATGCAGTTCTCCGATAGTGCGTTTGTTTATGCAAATAGAGGTCGCATGCGCTTTGATACGGCAGATTTAGATAACATGGAAAATAATGGCACACTGTTCGATGTTATTTTACACGAAATGGCTCATGTTATCGGGTTTGGAATTTTGTGGACAACTGACTTTTTAAGAGCGGGTAGCCAGTCAAATTATGTCATGAATTCGGGGCGATACACGGGGGAGTATGCGCTAGAAATATATCGACAAGAATTTGTTGAAGACGCTGAATTTATTCCAGTAGAACTCGGAGGGGGAGAGGGTACTGCTAACAGTCATTGGGATGAGCCTTGGCCTGGTGGAGCTAGTACACTTCAGACTTAATGACCGGTTATCTGGGGCCATATCCAATTACATTAAGTGATACCACTGTCGCATCGTTCGCTGATATTGGCTATTTAACTATCGTAACTCATGCGGTGAGTGAAGCATCGACGTTATACCTTATTATTCTGATGTTATGGTATTTAAGCCACCAACGTCGCGCTTAAAATCTTAGAGCAATAACGCATTAGAAGTGTAGGATTGGCTTCTATTAATCGTTGGTAAAAACTTTTGAACTAATTGTTCATTGGTTAAAGCCTCTAATGCGAAAGCTTTATCAAATAGTTTTTCAGTCAATAAAGCAAGTGGATAAGTCACACTAGTAATATAAGCGTTAAATGGAGAAGGTGAACAGTAGTTTCCGAATGTAATTATATTTATATGATGCTTACTGTTACTAAAATGGTCATAAAATACACTGGCTAGACCCATTGCCGTGCTTGGTAGATCTGTAATAATTATATTTGGCATGTCATTAGAGGAAATGAGGTCTCGCATCAGGTTTTCGCCGTTATTGAAGCTATCTGTTGTCCTATGCTCCAAAAAGGAGGCCTCTAAATTGTCCCTAATTATTTTCTCTCTGTAGTGAGCATTGAAGGCAGGCTTAATGTCATAGATACAAAGACAATTGCTATCTTTTTGGACAAAGTCAATTATCATTTCAGCTGCTTTTTGATGATCGAAGGTTACGCATCGCTCAGGAAACGACTTTACAAAACGGTCTATAATGTACAGATTTGGGTAATATACCATCAGATTTCTCAACGTTGCATCGTCAATATATTGCGCTTGTGCAACGACAGGTGAGCATCCATAAGAGAGCAAGCTGGTTATGGCATCTAATTCACTATTTGCGTTAGGCTCCGCGCTTTTTACTTGAATAGGGATGTTTTTTTACTCGTATACGCTTCGGCTTTTTGAAGCACCTGGTAACCAGTATCTAAATATTTAGAATATGCGATGCCAATTGCGTAGATGTTTTTTTTCCTAGCATCACTGCATTCGGGTTTGGCTTATAGTTTAGCTCTTTAATTATTTGCTCTATGTGTCTTCTTGTTTCCAGCTTTACCGTTTTGGTGTTGTTTATCACCCTCGAAACTGTTGCCTGTGATACACCTGCTTTTTTTGCAATATCCTTAATTGTAAGCATTATTTTTCTCTCTTAACGGTGATGAGCTTTTATTGGGGGAATGCGACGAGAAAAGATATCAAAGAGCTCTTTTAGGGAATGCAAACTGGCCTGAATGTAAACGGCTGCTTGATAATAGCCTTTGCGTAAAGCAAGCTCTTGTAAAGAGGGAGACAGAGTAAGAAAATCTGCAGGTATCACTGTGAGAAGATGGTTTCTTCTATGACTGATACCCTGATGATCTGTAAAGTCGATCGAGACTGTCTTTAAGAGTCTATTTTCCTGAACAAAATGAAGAAAGCCTTCAGTATAACGCTGCTGGGAACTTATTTGTTCGATAGACTTTTTCATGGCTTGGGTAAAGGAACTTGGTAGACCATCCTTTGCAAAAAGTGGTTCGCTACCGTTTTTGAAAGCTGTGTGTTGCTCATCAATCAATAGGCGTGTGTGTTTACTTTCATCAAGCTCTATTGAAAAAGGATGGCACTTTACAAATAAAGGGATGTATTGAGCTTTCCAACTTCCCTCAATAATGAATTCATTTACTCCTTCGTCAAATGCCGTCAAAGCGTGAATACTCAATGCGCCATCATCGATAGATTTGAATATAGCGATGGGATACTCTCTCTGAATTTGCTCAAACTCATTGAACAGAATAGGAAAAGTACTTTCATTAAATACACAAGATCCTGTGTAGTTTTTATTAATTTTTATATTCGGGTGTGTATCGAATGATAGTGGAATATATTTCTTCATCATTAATCTCTTAGGGCTGTTCGTCTATTATCATTATTCTGGCGTGGTAAAGACTGTATTACCCCAGTGCAAACCCAAACTTACGTACGTTACTCAACAGCGTTCTTTGGTCGTAAAGTTGAGCTTTTTGTTGGTGTAGTTGGAGTTCAATATCTTGTGCGAACAATTCAATATAATGCTTGTGCTGGCATTGCGCAGCGGTGTTTATAAATGAGTAATTAGGCTGCATACCGTAAAGAACATATTGGTAACTCGCTGAAGGAAACACTTCTTCCGTACGAGTAAAGTCGTTATGCCACGGAGAATGATAGCGCCAAAGGAGTAAATTTTCGCTTAATGACTTGGTCCATGTTTCTTGATTTCTATGTTGCTGCCAAAACGCCTCTTTTCGTTCGCTTAATACATAATGCAATTTCAAAAAGTCGATGATCTGCGACCAACGGTAACGAAACACTTCATTGAACCGGTTAGCAATAACACCCATTACGTTAGTGTTACGAGGCAATTGTTCAGCAATGAATTTGGCTGCCATTTCAACGAGTACCAAGGAAGAAGCCTCAAGCGGCTCAAGAAAGCCTGCACTCAAACCAACGGCCACACAATTTTGCTTCCAGAACTCTTTCCTATGGCCAGGAGCAATATCAAACGTCCGGACTTCATCATCGCGAAGCTTTCTTTTTGCGTATTGCTCAAGTCGAGACTTAGCTTGCTTTTGGTCAATAAACTCTGATGAGTAAACGTGACCAACGCCACGTCGATTAGTCAGCCCGATATCCCAGATCCAACCTGCGTCGGTAGCACTCGATAGTGTGTAGGGTAGAAGTGGTGCGTTATTATCGTATGCCAAATGAGTTGTTATCGCTTTATCGCAAAATAAAATGTCCTTACACGATTGATATTCTACGTTAAAGTGACCGCCAATGAGATGACTTTTGAAACCAGAGCAGTCAATAAACAAATCGCCCTCAATGCGATTTGAACTATTTGTTACCAAAGCTTTTATGGGCGAATCAGGCTCCCCTTCAACGCGTTCAATCTCCGCTTCTATGTGCGTGACACCAAGCGTTTCGGTACAATGTTTCTTTAAAAACAGAGCAAAAGCATTTGCATCAAGATGGTAGGCGTAATTTAGGAGCCCTTCATATTCTCGGTGTGAAATGTTTTTGGGCGCTAAATTTAAATCACAAATATGACCTTGGGTACAAACTGCTTTGTCGAAACTGAATGGAAACTTTTGAGTAGCGAAGCTTTCAGCAAAGTTAATATTATTGTAATGGTTGGGAGCGACTAAAGGATGGTAGTACTCATCGTCGTCCCTCCCAGTAACCCAGTGTCTGAACTTTGCACCTTGTTTGAAGGTGACATTACATTGATTAATGAAATCGGTTTCAGAAACGCCCAAAAGTTTTAACGTGCGGCGCATAGATGGCCAAGTACCTTCTCCCACTCCCGCAATAGGAATGCTTGGCGCTTCTATCAGCGTTATCTTAATAGAAGGGTTGGTCGAATTATTACTTCGATGCGTTGCTGCAATAACACCTGCGGTGATCCAACCAGCAGTTCCGCCACCTAAAATAACGATATTACGTAAATTGTGTTCGCTCGATGTGTGAGTACTTTCCATAATTACAATCGCCGATAGCGACCGCTATCGGCGTCCCCTGTATGTCTAGAATTTCCCACGAATACCTAAATTGTAACGAGGTCCGTACTCTTCGTAGTCTCTAATTTGATTAGAAAAGCGCTGATGACGTCGTGTTGATTCATCAGTAACGTTGATACCTTCAATAAATACAGAAAGTGATTCATTGATATCGTAGCTTGCAGAGATATCTACTTGACTATAAGCTTCGGTGAATAATGGCTCTATGCCACCTTGAAGTAAGAAGTCGTCGCGCCAGTTGTAAGCAACTCGAACTTGATAATTGTCTTGCTCATAAAATGCAACGATGTTGGCAGAGTCACTTAAGCCGGGTAATGCAAAGTCATTTTCAAGTGAATAAACATCGTAGGTATCGCTACTATCTACCATAGTATAGTTAGCAATTGCGCCGAACCCTGTGTCGCCAAAGATATGCTGAATATTAAATTCCCAACCGTAGACGCGAGTTTCGTCTAGGTTCAGTGGCGTAGATACTATCCACTCAATAACAGGATCTCCGGGTTGAGATACGCAAGCGGGGAGGGGGTTATCAGCTGCCCCCCCTGGACAACCCGGCCGATTGGCCGCTGCTGGATTTGTGAGTGGGCCGTTCAAACCATCAATAGTTCTTTCTTCTTCGCCAACTGCTATAAAGTTATCGACTTGCTTTCTAAAGTGCCCTAGTGATACATAGCTTCCTTCATCGTAGTAATATTCAACGGATAAGTCGAAATTGTCTGCTTCATAGGGCAGAAGATTAGGGTTACCTTGCGAAGCTCTGAAAGGCCCGGTTGCTAAGTGGTTAATTAGGCTTGTAGCAGGGAACATTGCAGTAATATCACTTCTAGCAACTGTTTGGCTATAGGCGAACCGAGCGACAATGTCATCGGTAACATTCAATGAAAAGTCAAGATTAGGAAGGAAGTGTTCATAACTACCCTCAAGTGTTTCAAATACCTCGGTGTCAGCGAAAACTTTTGACATTTCAAGAGGAGTTAGCCAATTAAAGCCTATCACCGGGCGATTGATGGAATATGATTCTACGTCAGTTTCTTCATATCTAACGCCGAAATTTGCTCTCACTTCCATATCGTTGAATTCAGTGATGAAATCAAACGAAAGGTAGGCTGAAGTGGTATTTTCTTCTATGCCGTTTAAGCTTTTATTAGGCTCAATATATAGGCCTTGCTCTTTTGTCAAAGAAATGAATTGGTCGGCGCTATATACGGGAATGAACTCAAACCCTATGTCGCCGTCAATAAAGGCTAAATCTAACTCACTAATATCGAGAGCGCCGTTGCCTAGACCGAAATTAGCGCCGTTTATTTTTACTGAATCGATTGTGTATTTAGTGTGTGCCAACCCAAAATTGATAGCATCTAGCGCACCATCTTTTAAATTGAGCCAACGGCCAGAAAACTGAACTTGTTGTATGTTGTTTTCAACCTCAAATCCACGTTCTTGATATAAATCGCCTTCAATATTTTCTAGCGCATAGGCCCCACCTTCCAAGGCTGAATCATCATATGCCACCGTAGGGATGTTGCCGCTAAAATCGGCGGAGATAGTTACTGGCGCAGCACTGCCAAAAGGGTTTTTCAAATTAGCTAAGCGTTCAGCAGGTAAAGCACCAGGGTTAGAGTGCGACGTTGAATCGTGAATGTCGAGTTTTAAGTTAAGTGCATCGGTTGCTTTCCAATCAAAATTGATACCGAAAGAATCGTTTTCAGTTTCAAAATTATATTCCCAAGACCAAAAATTAAGCTCATCATTTGTACGAAGTGGGTTAATGATTGTACCGTTTGCATCTGCCGACCCCTCTTCTACATTGTCAAACCAGAAACTCATACGGTGTTGGTTACCCATTTCCTCCAAACGAGACATGACGTAATCAGCCGTTATAGTCAGAGAGTCAATCGGACTATATTGAAGAACAAGCTGTCCGTTCTGACGCTCTCGCTCATAATTGGTATCATCTAAATCTACAGTAGGTGTGCGCCAAGTGGTGAGGGTAGGGTTTAAATTTGTATCGATTGCACTAGTATCTGGGTTAGCTTGGCCTGGAAAACCTTGGTCCCAGTTAAAAGCCCCGATCCTATCTACATGACTATCCCTTTCTGCATGAGAAAAAGAGGCTAAGACACCAAACTTTCTGTCGCCAAACGTTTTGCTAATCATCCCAGATAATTCAGGTGTCACATCATCACCAGTGGTTACACTGGTATCAATCACTGCTTTAGCACTCCAAGCAGCAACGAATTCGTCCATTGAAAATGGACGAGCGGTGTTGATGTTGATTGTAGCTCCAATTCCGCCTGAGCTAACGTTCGCTCGACCGGTTTTATAGACTTCTACACCTGAAACACTTTCAGCCGCTAATTCTCTAAAATTAAAGCTTCTAGAAATTCCAGCTGTTTCAAGTGCAGATGAATTGGGCATCTGTCGGTTGTTCAAAGTAACGAGATTAAAGCTAGGACCAAAGCCTCGAACGGTAACCTGGTTACCTTCGTTGTTTGTTCTATCAATGGAGACTCCAGTAATGCGTTGAAGGGATTCTGCAAGGTTGGTATCTGGAAACTTACCGATATCTTCTGCTGAAATAGCATCGACAACGCCTGTAGAGCTACGTTTTACATCCATCGCAGATGAAAGCGCTCCCCTAATCCCTTTAACTTGAATTACCTCAACATTACTCTCATCGTTCTCTTGAGCTAACAAATTTGTACCATATAGCGAACTGATTACGGCCAAAGATAACGTTGTCAAACCGAAATTTTTCATAATTGTGTCTCATACGTTTGTTAATTGTAAACAATATGTGTTGTTGTGAGTATTCTTAATTAACTGTTAATTGTCAACAAAAATGAAATTTAAAAGTATGTGTTTATTTTTAGCTTATTGATTTTATGAGGGATATTATGCGGCTTT
This sequence comes from Alteromonas sp. KUL17, assembly GCF_006538305.1. Classification (NCBI taxonomy): domain Bacteria; kingdom Pseudomonadati; phylum Pseudomonadota; class Gammaproteobacteria; order Alteromonadales; family Alteromonadaceae; genus Alteromonas; species Alteromonas sp. KUL17. The sequence goes on along the minus strand of NZ_BJKJ01000002.1, from coordinate 128,977 downwards.
TTCTTGTTATATACTCTTCCGCTGACAAGATTGGGCTAGTCAATTCACCGCCGAATCCTACGCATACAGCTCCGGATTCTATCCATTTCTTTGCGTTATTTTCGTCAACCGAGCCCACTGCGACTAAAGGGATATCATTAAATGGGCCTGACGTTAATGAAGTGATATAGTCGTATGTAACCGAATTGGTTGGGAAGACCTTTATGAGATCAGCTCCCCATTCGTAAGCTTGATATATCTCAGTGGGAGTTAACGCCCCCACTAAAATCGGTGTTTGAGTGCTTTTGGCAACATCTAAAACTTGACGAGACGTATTGGGCGTAACTAAAAAGTGTGCACCTGCGCTTATGGCATCTTTTGCAAGTTTGTCATTTGTAATAGTCCCCGCTCCAATAAAAATTGAAGGGTATTTGGTTTGTAATTGGGTAATTGAGTCTAGATAGTCCGGTGTATTACTTGTTATCTCTAGTGCAGTAATTCCCGCTTCTACTAGACATTTCGCTATTAAGCCAATTGTAGAGGAGTCTTTAACCCTAATAATGGCAACAATTTTAGTTTTATGTATTTCAGCTATCGCTTCGTGCATTTCATCTCTCCGTTTAATGAGTTAAAGCAAAGAATTGTTTGACGACATTGAAGGCGTCGACGGTTCAGGTATTTGTTCAATTTTTCCGACTAAAAATATAAAAGAGAGACTGCCTACTAGAGCCAGCGAGAATATAAGAACTAGTGCTGGCTTGAAGTCACCATCTGCGACAAGAAAACCTATTGTTATGGGGATGATGACTGCAGAAAGCCCGCCAATAAAGTTAAAGCAGCCTCCCACCAGACCTACCATCGATTTAGGCGCAATTAACGATACAAATACCCAGTTGATTGACGCGAGGCCGTTTCCAAAAAAAGACAAAGAAAGGAATACAGTTACCCAAATTGGTGATTCTACGTAATTGGCACCGATCACGCTGCTAGAAAGAAGTAAACCAATAATAACAGGCGCCTTTCTTGATAACTCAGGTCTTACTCCATTTCGGGTAAGTTTGTCACTAACTGTGCCGGAAATAAGTACACCGCAAAATGCGCATAAAAATGGAATAGCAGCATAGAACCCAGACTTAATAATACTCAGCCCTCTGTAGTCAGATAAGTAAGTCGGAAACCATGTAAGAAAGAAAACTAATGTACTGCCCAAGCAGAATTGACCTAGGTATAGGCCCCACAGCTTTCTGTTTGTAAATGCTACTTTTAGCTGTTGTTTTGTGGTCTTTAAGTCGGCAGAGGAGGGCGGAGTATTACCTTGTTTAGACATCGTTTTCCCAAGTGAGAGACGCCTCGGGTAAATGAAATACCATACTAACCCCCAGGCTATACCCACTGCGCCAGATGTAATAAAAAGTCCACGCCAACCCACCCACTCTAAAACAATAGCCAGTAAAGGAATAGCGAACGCTAATCCGATAAATTGTCCAGAGGTATAAACAGCAATGGCGCCAGCGCGCTCTTGCTCTTGAAACCACTGACTTACTATTTTGTTATTCAGTGGGTAAGACGGTGCCTCGAATGCGCCCACGAGCATGCGTAAGCCTATTAATGCCGCGAAATTACTAATTAACCCTTGTACGAGAGTTGCTACGCTCCAACCTATCATGATGATAGGATAGAGAACTCTTACTTTTATTCGATCAGCTAAAATGCCTCCGGGTATTTGTAAGAATGAATAGGTCCAAGCGAAAGCGGAAAAAAGCAGCCCCATTTCAACCGTAGAAATAGACAGCTCACTCTTCATTTGAGCTGCGGCAATCGATAAATTTGTCCTGTCCATATAGTTAATAACGACGCTTATGAAAATAAGAGTAAGAACCTGTAGTTTCTGTCTTTTGCTATTCATAATTCACCAATTTGTGTAGCTACCGTCGGGCTTAGCAAGCCTAGGAGCTTCCCAATAATCAAAAGGGAGCTTTCGTAGGGCGTCCTCGTTAATATCAATACCAAGGCCGGGGGCATCTGAAAGTTGCAAAAAGGGTCCTTCTGTCTGAGGCATCTTTGAGAATAACTCTGAATAAAGCGATGTTTCATCGCCATAGGGAAGCCACTCTAAGCTATCTAAGTTAGGGATAGCAGCACAAAACTGTGCTGTAGCTAGCGTACACAAAGGGCTTAATGGGTTGTGCGGCATCATGTCAATATAGAGAGTTTCGCAGAGCGATGCTATTTTCATCGCTTCGGTAAACCCTCCAGCATTACAAATGTCAATTCGCGCTAAGTCAATCAGTTGATTTTTCAAAAATGGGTAAAATGCCCACTTGCTAGTAAACTCTTCACCAATGGCAAAGGAGGTGTTGCAAGAACTTCTGATTTGTAAGTAACTATCGGGAGATTCAGCTCGGATTGGCTCTTCGATATAATCGAGAACGCCATCAGGGAGTCTTTGTAAAAAACTTTTTGTTTCGGCAACAGATAAACGGTGGTGAAAGTCGATACCTAGTTTAATATCAGTGCCAAGAGCCTTTCTAACTTGAATTATTGCTCTGGCTGCATTAGCCAGCTCTTTACGGGTATCATAAACAGTAGTTTTATTGATATCACCATGCAAACCAGTTGTGAGTCTTATGTGTGTCCATCCTTTTTCTTGTAGTGATAAACAAGGCTTGACAATATTATCGTCGAGGGGAGCGGTAACGGTTGCAAATAGCGGCACTTTATTTCTTTGTTTACCGCCAAGCAGCTGATAGATGGGGACGTTAAGCTTTTTGCCTAAAATGTCGTAAAGCGCTATATCTATAGCCGCAATTGCCGCGCTAAGTACACGCCCTCCCTCGAAGTATTGGCTTCGATACATTTCTTGCCAAAGAGCTGCGACGTTCTGTGCATCGCGCCCAATAAGAAACTGCTCAAAATGTGAAATTACGCCTGCGACTGCAAATTCTCTACTTGATAAGCCGGACTCTCCCCAGCCGTAAGTTCCGCATTTACAAGTTACTTTAACAAAAAGCACATTCCTAAAACCAAGACGTTTTACAAACGTCGATATTTCATTGATCACCATTGTCAGCTCCTGTGTAAACTATTATTATTCGATCAAAATGTTAACAGTTGTCAATATAATGTTTGAAAAGTGAGGGAAGGAATGTTGGGGCAAAACGGTTGGGTTTATGAAATCGACATTGAGTGGGGCAAGTTTAACAACTCTCCGGTAGGCCCGCTTAATGCACATGCATTGGTCTTCGTGGAAGATAAGCTACTTTTAGCTACAGACCACCCTGATCATAATATTATTGAATACAATGAAAATGGTAATGTAGTGGATAGTTGGGGAAGACAGTGGCCTGGCTTGCACGGTATTAAAACTCACGTAATAGGCGATAAAACACATCTGTTCTTGGTGGATAGCGGTTGGATGTTAAATAGGAAATGGGATGGAATTAGTGTTGATAAATGGGATTCTCCATTTAATAAAATGATTCCACAGTCAGGGGCAATTTCAAAAACGACTAGGGATGGAAAGGTTTTATTTACTATAGGGCATCCAGCAACTTATGGCGCGTATAAAATCGACATGCCATTTAATCCAACAGACGTTGCTGTGCTTGACAACGGTGAGTTTTTCGTTGTCGATGGTTATGGGAGCGATTACATTTTGCATTACAACGAAAATGGCAATTTTATTAAGAAATTCGGCCAAGAAGGGAAGCAAAAAATATGCAATGGCCACGGTATTACGATAGATTATCGAAGTAGTGAACCACTTCTTTTAGTTAGCTCTAGGAGTCAACACTCTTTAATGTGGTATACCTTGGATGGCCGATACGTAAGGTCGCTTCATGTCCCTGGTGCTTTCATTCACGCGCCAATATTTATAGGTAATTTTATGGTAGCACCAGTTTGTTGGACTGGGTTAGAAAACAATCCTGAGCATAATTCAGGCGTGATCTGTATTTTTAATGAGAGCGATAGCCTTATTTCTGTGTTAGGTGGAGTACTACCGGATAAGGGAAAAATGCTCAAAAGCGACTTTAAAACATTTAAACATTGTCACGGACTTGCAAAAGATAAACTGGATAATCTGTATTTAGCTGAATGGAATGCGAATGGGATCCATCCCAAAAAATTATTGAGAGTGTAGAAGTTAAAAGAGGAAGTGGACACCTTCCTCTCCATATTTACAAAATTATACTTACACTATTTATCAACTAGGTCGCAGACGACTCTTGCCATTTTAAAATGGCATCGTCTTCTACCTTATTCAGTGGCCGATATACTAACGAGTTCTCTTTAAATGGTTTAGCTGATTCTGCACAGTAGGCCGCAATCATTACCCAACGAGGATCTTTAGAGCGATTTTGGTTTGATTTATGTAAGAGATTACAATGAAAAAACAGTGTATCACCGGGTTCTAGCTCGACATTAACGAGTTCTAGATGTTTAAGCGCTTCATTTACAAAATCCATGTCTGCGCCTTTTTGGTCTCCTGTTTTCTGATGGTTAATGCGACCTATATGATGAGAACCTTTTAATACTTGAAGACAACCATTTTCAATCGTTGCACGATTTATAGCAATCATACAGCTAATAAGCTTGGGGTATAGATGGAAGTTGTCTGTCGCCCAATATCCGTAATCTTGATGCCACTCCCAAGCTCCCCCTACAAAGGGCTCTTTCATCATGATCTTGGTCGTAGTATGAAAAACTGGCTCTTTAAGGATCTCTTCACATGCATCAGCAAGTCGTCTTCCTCTGGAGAACATAGAGTAAAAATCATCGCCTAAATCTTGCCACAAGCAGACTTTGCTGACAGTACCTGAAGCGTCTTTTTTGTCCCAGGCTCGTTGGTACAACGAGTCATCGTTAAATGCTTTATCTTGTAACTTGGCTATTTCTGCTTCGCTATAGTAGCTGCGAACGATTACATACCCATCTCTTTCAAAGTCTTCTATTTGCTGTTTAGTTAAATTTGCCATAATAACACCCTGTTTGTTTTTTGTGTATTGTTGACAATATTGAGCAAATGATGAGTAAATGCAATGTTAATTTTATATAAAAATACTACTTTCAAATATAAAAGTCTGCCGAAGTCGCTATCAGTGCAATAGGGCTAAAGAATTTTTTTAACTTTCACCAGTAAAAAGAGAGCAGTTATGGCAAGCAACTATAATTATGCAGTACCCGCATTAGATAAGTGTTTTGAGATAATGGAGTATTTAGCCACGATTGGTGCACCACTATCTCAAAGTGAAATTTCGAAAGGTGTTAATAGGAGTACCAACGAAATTTTTAGAGTGTTGGTAAATTTAACGCGTAACAACTACCTAATTAGGGATGAAACGTCCGGCAAGTATCGACTCTCACTCAAGCTTTATAACTTGGCTCGTTCTATTTCACCATTAGACTTAATTCGTCAACAGGCGCTACCTATCATGGAAAACTTAGCCGTCGAGACGAAGTTATCGTGCCAACTTTTTGTGTTATACCAAAGTAAAACAATGGTTTTAGTTCACGCAAGGAGCCCAGGGGCAGTTTCTCTAAGTTATTCTGAGGGCAGCTGCTTCTCAACAATTGCCTCTAATCCTGGTCTTCTTCTTTTATCACATAGTAAGGATGAAGTAAGAGAGTTGATTATCAAAGAGGCGTTACAAGGCATATCTGACGTTACATCGACTCGTACTAAGGTTATTAACGACATTGCAGCGATGTCAAAGTCCCATTTTGATTGGAGAGAAAGCCTTCATATTAACGGTGTCAAAGAATTAGTTGGATTAGTAGGGCGTCACGAGGGTAAACAAATAGGCGCTTTAATGATAAGCGATATTAGCGGGAAAAATGAATTAGATATAAATCAGCGGCAAAGTACTGATGCACTTCTAGACGCAATCAATAAGTTGAATCAAGCTCTCGGGTTTTAAAACGTTGCATTCGTTAAAAATGAGTTGTAGATTGTTAACAATTTATTTTATTAAAAGGAAATGTAACGTGACCGGTAGTTATAGCACACTCTCGCATAATCGTGGCTTTCGTCTTAAACAAAGTCAGTCAAAAGTATTCAAGTTAACTTGTCTAGCAACATGCCTTACCGCTGCACTCTCCTTAGTAGGGTGTGATAGCAATAATGCACGAGAGCCTTCTACCAAACAGATTACTGAGTTGGTTAGTGCCGTACAAAACGCTGACTATGTCTTGCCGCATTCGGTGTTTGAAAAATACTCAGTTGACGGTGTTCTTGTAATTGAAACTGAGGAAAATAAAAAAACGTTAAGAATAAGCTTGAGCTTTCTTTCCCTAAAGATGTGCATATGCCTTCGATTACGTTTGATGTGCGTGAAATTAACGAGATTGAGCAATTCAACGATAATAATCTTGCATTTGATGTAGATAACTATAACGAAACTTCACTGCATTTATATGTGGATATTCTACATGGGGAAGAGGTAAAACAACGTCATTCGGTAAGTATACCTGCGAATTATCAAGGGACAGTATTCTTTCCGTTAAGTGGCGAAGAAGCTTCGGCAGATATTGGTTTTTGGGGAGATCCTCCTTCTTGGAACTCTGAAGAGTTGAGGATGATATGGCGCTCTTGGAAAAAAGTCGGCGAAGATTACCAAGGCTTTGATCAAGTACGGTTTTTCGTTATCGGTAATTTAGAGACGAAAACCATGGAACTATCAAACGTACGCTTTAGAGAAAACCCTGAAACTAACCCGCTTTGGCTATCTAAACTAGTCGATATGTTTGGGCAAAGCACACGTGTAGACAATAATGTCAAAGTGACATCCAACACTGAATTAAGAGAGCGCGCTCAACGTGAGGCTGAAGCGTTGTCATCGGCAGCTGTTTGGAATGACCGCAGCCAGTATGGAGGATGGAAAAAAGGGCCAAAACAACAGGGAACTGGCTTTTTTAGGACACAAAAAGTAAATGGGCAGTGGTGGATGGTGGACCCTGAAGGGTATCTGTTCTTCTCACATGGACCTGCTAACGTAAGAATGGCCAATACCACTACTTATACTGGTATGGATTATAACAATAGCGAGCTTAGAAAAATTGATTCCGACGAACTTACTCCCGAAGATTCAATTGATATTGTTTCGGTACCCAAAGCTATAAGAGAAACTGCCACAGTAATTTCAAAAGTGCGTCGTGACATGTTTGAATGGCTGCCTAGTTATGACGATTCGTTAGCAAAGCACTACAGTTATCGAAGGACATCTCATAAAGGTCCTATTGAACATGGTGAAACGTTTAGTTTCTATCGCGCTAATCTGGAAAGGAAATATGGTGATGAATACCTTAGTCAATGGGAAGACATTACTATTAAGCGAATGCACGAATGGGGTTTTACTTCTTTTGGGAACTGGGTTGATCCGATGTTTTATGACTCTGAGAGGATTCCCTACTTTGCAAATGGGTGGATAATTGGTGAATTTAAAACCCTCTCTGGCCACGTAAATCATTGGGGAGAGATGCCAGACCCTTTTGACCCTGAATTCGCAAAGCGTGCGCGAGTAACGATAGAGAAAATTGCTGAGGAAGTAAATGGTTCTCCTTGGTGCGCTGGGATCTTTATTGATAACGAGAAAAGTTGGGGGGAGCGAGAAGGTAGTGTTCAGCAAAAATACGGTGTCATTCTTGATGGCCTCAGTAAAAATAGCAAAGATAGTCCAGCAAAGCAGGCTTTTTCAATTGCGCTTAGGGATAAATATAAAACGATTGATAACTTAAACGATGCATGGCAGACGGATTATCCGAATTGGCAATACTTTGAAACAGGCGTTAATTTTAACACTCACGGACAAAACCTTATAAGCGACCTTTCCATGTTACTCGAGCTTTTAGGAGAGCAATACTTTTCAGTGGTTCATAACACATTAGAAGATGTATTGCCTCATCACCTTTATATGGGCGCAAGAATGGCTAATTGGGGAATGCCCGATGAAATTATCAAAGCATCGTTAAAGTACTCTGACGCACTGAGCTTCAATATTTATGAAGAGGGTATGCAGCCAGAGTTTTGGGCATTTTTAGACGAAATAGATTTACCCGTAGTTATTGGTGAATTTCATATAGGGACGGCGACTGATTCAGGACTCTATAACCCCGGAATCGTGCATGCTAGCGACCAAACCGATAGAGCAAGGATGTACACGGAGTATATGGAAAGCGTTATTAGCAAGCCCTATATGGTTGGTGCGCATTGGTTCCAGTATATTGATGAACCGATAACGGGCCGCGCCCACGATGGTGAAAATGCCAATATTGGCCTTGTTACCGTAGCTGATATGCCATACCCAGAATTAATTGAGGCCATGACCACATTCAATAAAGACTTGTACATGAAAAAGTTTGATAAAAAACAGTAACGTTTCATACAAAACCAGTAGTCGAAAACACCTTCAAGCTTGAGAGAGTTTGAAGGTGTTTTTTAATTTAATCAAAGAGTTTTGCAAAAAAATCGTTCGTCATTTAAACCTCTTATACGTAAGTATTAATTTGTCAAATTGTTAACAATTTATTATTGACATAGTTGTTAATTGTGGCCATTATGTCAGTGCCTTTACAAAATAATAACATTTTTGAAGTAGTTAAAATCCACACATTCATTGAGCGGGAGCACTGGGATATGACCGTCAAAAAACAACGATTTCACTTAAGCGGCGTTAGTCTAGCTGTTTTTACGGCTTTGAGTTGCAATGCCATAGGGCAAGAAAATTCTGGCGAAGGCGATGAAAAGTCCAAAGACGAACAGGTAGAAGTTATTGAGGTAACTGGCTATAAAGGGAGTTTGAAAAAATCACTTAATGATAAGCGCTTTGCTTCTGGCGTTAGGGATACAATCAACGCAGAAGATATTGGTAAATCTACTGACCAAAATATTGCTGATGCACTAGGCCGCGTAACAGGTGTTACGGTTGTAAATAACGATGGTGAAGGGACGCAAATTACCGTTCGGGGTGCTGATGCTAACCAAAATGCTATAACACTGAATGGTCAGGCATTAACGTCCACCGACTTTTCCCAAGCTGTGGATTTAAGCTCTTTTTCCGCTGATATTTTATCTAAATTGGAAGTGGTAAAAACACCGAGTGCCGATCACGACGAAGGCTCATTGGGTGCATCTGTTAATTTAGTAACGGTAAGACCGCTTAATCAAGCTGAAGCCGTACGCTCTCTTACGTTGCAAGGTAGATATAACGACTTTGCTGATGAAGAAAATCACAAACTTCAATTCGCATTTTCTGAGAAATTCTTTGATAACAATTTGGGTGTAGCGCTCACGCTTTATGATGAAACTAATGCTTATCGAAAAGATCAATATAACGCAGGGAATTTCGTTGAGTCACAAGAATATGCGCAAGCCATAGATCAGAATGGCAATGTCATATCAGGGGTAAAAGCAATTGAACCTTCATTGGCAAGTTATGAACTTCATCAAAATGAAAGCAACCGTTATGGTGGGTCGTTGGGAATACAATTCCTTCCTGATGATGTATCAGAACTTATGTTCGATGCAACCTACAGTAAACAGGAGCTCGTGAGAACGTTTGATGCGATTCAAGCAAAGAGTTTTGCAAACAATCGAAATTGGGTCGAAGGTGTTACTCCAACAAGCTTTGTAAGGCCACCAAACCCGTCTAGCGATCCAATTGATTGGATACAAGTCGATACATCTACTTATGATATGACGAAACGCTTAAATCGATACGGAAACGGAAATATTGTTCGAAATGATGGCGGAACTGAAAACGAAAACTTCAGTGCAACATTAAACTACAAACGTGAATTAACTGACAATTTAAGAGTGGAATCACTAATTGGGCATTCATCAAGTAAGTCTAATAGTTTGCCTAATGCCTATACTGTAATGGAGAATTTTTATCAGGTTCCAGCGCGATTACTATGGGATGCCGGTGAAAACGTCCAGCCTGTCGGTGTCGACTGTACTGGAGGAGGAAATACTTGTCGTATGGTTTACGGAGATACCTTCGTTGACCTTGGTGAAAACCTTTATGCATACACAGATGAAACTGGATCACGAGTGCCAGGAGCAGAAGACAACATCGCCTTTACTGGGTTTAATCCACAAGATGTAACATCGTTCCATCTTGGCTATATTGGTGAAAATGACGTAACAGTAGAAGACAGTATTTCAAATGCGCAAATAGATTTTGATTTCGATCTCGATAAGCTTGGGATAACCACACTTGAATTTGGTGCAAAAGTTACTTCGCGGAATAAAAAGGTCGATGATCAAGCTTACACTTTCCAATCTCTCCAAGCGTCAGAAGTTATTAAAGACCCGGTCACTGGCGAAACGTTGGTAGAACTAGGAGGGTCGTTAATTGATATCCGTGGAGATATAATTGCTGGGAGCCCTATTCCCTACGATGATTTTATGGAAAGCTTGGGTTACGCCAGAGAAGGGGCGACAGTCGGGTGGACACCAATAGATGTTGAGGCGGCAAAAGCACTCGTACTCGGCGATGGAGATGTTATCCGAAATGTGGACGATACTGCCTCTCGTGAAACCGATCTCGATACTAAAGCTTTCTACCTGAAAGCAAACTTCGATTTATTAGATGGCAGGCTAACTGGTGATGTTGGCGTAAGGTACGTAGAAACTGAAGTCGAAGCTGCTGGCTTTTCTGGTATGCGCTATTTTGAACAAAATGGCTCAGATTTACAGCGTGAAATTGACCGCCATACATTGAGCAACCTTGCAGACCGTTCACTTCCCGAGTGTCCAACACTAAACCTTGGTGCAGATGGGATAGCCCAAGACTACGAGCTAAAATATCAACGGGTTGATGGTTTGGGTTGGGATACAAGTGCAGGGCCAGATCCTTCTACTTGGGTAAGAATGGAAAATGTTGGGCCTTGCCATGATACTGCCTTTGCTGATTACGCGGATGCTTTAAACGCTTTCAGAATGGGGGAGGGACCAGCCCCTACGCTAAACGAGTATAATTTGTTATGGCAGAGCATGTGGCGCTACGCCAGTGTAAATACAAGTCGTACTTATGGATGGGATAATTTGCCTCAATGGAATGGAGAAGAGAACGGCGTAAATACTAACTATTCATGGGGTTCTGTCGAGAACAGAGAAGTTGCATCAATACCAGCTTTCAAAACTCACAGCTACGAAAATATTCTTCCAAGTTTAAATATTAACTACGCATTTTCTGATGAACTTATCGGTCGTTTCTCGGTTTCTAAAACAATGACGCGTCCAGAAATCGATCTGTTGCGCCCAGGCTATAAAGTAACAGAAGGAAGTTATTGGGGAAGCGGAAATCTTAACGTTGGTCGAGTTGATATGTACAACACTCAGCTTGAGCCACTAGAATCTAATAACCTAGATTTGTCGTTAGAATGGTATTTCAGTGACACTGGTTTGCTAAGTTTGGCTTACTTTAGAAAGGATATGTCAAACTTTACTGACCGTGAAACAACGCTCTCTTTTGTTAACAGCGTGAGAGACCCTGCAAATGCACCTGAAAGTGGTGATGACTTAATTTTAGTCGATACCGGAGATGATTCCGCATTAGAAAACTGCCACCCTATTATTGCAACGACAGAGTTTGCCTATCAACCCGGTGACCCTACTACGTTTTCTGGTGATCCCCGTGATAACTGTGCAAACATGACGGTAACAAAAACCGTTAATGCGAGAGATGCTGAAATTGAGGGTATCGAAATTGGGTATGTGCAAACTTACGATTTCTTACCTGAGCTTTTAGATGCGCCAGAATGGGTAGGTGGTTTCGGTGTTTCTGCGAACTATACTTATCAACAGAGTGAATATGAGTCAGAGTATTCTTCAATAAATCCTAATCTTTTACTGCCTTCCTATCCTGTCGCAGATACGCCGGAACATAGCTATAACTTTACTGCTTTTTGGGAGCATAAAGGTCATCAAATACGCTTAAGCTTTCAAGGTATGACAGATTCACTTGTCGGCAAAGACTGGGCGAACGGTCAGTATGGACGCAGCTGGAACCAAGGTTCAATTTGGAATGAAGGCCGCAATACATTAGATCTTTCCGCCTCTTATCAAGTTAACGAGGATGTAACCGTAACCTTCCAAGCTATTAATTTAACTGACGAAGCCTTTAGAACTTACTTCACAAGCAGAACATTAAATGTGGTTAGACAAGCTGCAGATAATGCTGCTGGCTACGATTTCGTTGCGTTAGAAGAAGGCAATCCACTTGACGGTGATGCACCTACCCACCGGACTTATACCAAATATAAGGTAGGGTCAACTTATCGTCTTGGTGTCAGAGTACGTTTCTAATAGGTAATTAAGTTTGAGCAGAGTGCGGTAACTACTACTTATGTCTAGCCTACCGCACGAAATATCACAGATTAATGGTAAAACGGTTATGAAAACATATAAAAAACGTTACAGCTTGATCGGATTGACTGTACTTACAGCGCTTTATGGTTGCGGTGGAGGAAGTGATGACGACTTTACGCCGCCCGAACAAGTTAATACAGCAGCCCCTGTTCACGGTGGAGATATTACGCTTACCGTGCATGAAAAAGAAGACTTGCAGTTTATTGAGCTTTTAGGAACGCCTACAGGTGCTCTTACAGGGCCGGGAGTAGCAACAGATGCCGATGGCAACTACATGACGGTGACTGATCTTTCTATTTCTGTATCAGGCCCGCGAGCTGATGAAATTATAAATGCGGGTATTGAGCAAAATGGCAATAAACTTGGTATTCGCCCCTCAGCTGTAGCGCCTAATTTGGATACGGGGGAAACACATATTGCTGTAGTGACGTTTAATATTTCTGATGGACAAAACAAAACGCCACGAACAGCAACAATTACGTTTGAGGGTGAAGATTTCGCGCCTGAGATTGCGAACGATTTAACGGCTAATTTTACTAAAGATTCCGGGATAGGAGTTATTAATGGCTTAAGTGATGTTACTGACGCAGATAATGAGCCACTTACAATCAGTAATCTTGTTGCTGACTCAATGAATGAGTACGATTTACCTGTGACTATCAACGGTACTAATATAGAGGTTGATATATCTGCCGTAGAAGACAGCATTCCAGACGGACAAAAGGTTACGTTCAAATATACTTATACAGTTAGCGACCATAGGTTTGATTTGGAACGAGTGTTATATGTCAACGTACTAGGAGTGCAAGATATCGCCGGTGCGCCACTGGTTCTTAACTATTTCTTGACGGAAGATATTTTTGAAACTGATGGAATGCTCGAAGTCGACCTCGCGAAAGAGATTGAAGAGCGAGAAGGTGATGCTATTGTTATTAGCGATATCAAGTTAGACGGTGTGGCCTACGAGAATTCATTTGAGGGGCGTGTTATTGACAACATTCTTTACTTTAACCCTAATGCCTTTCTTGACGAAATAAGTCCGAATGGATTCAAAGACTTCGTATTTACGATGAAAGTTTCTGACGATAAAGGAAATTTTTCTGATGGCGAGAGGGAGTTAGCTATTCGTGTAAATGGCGTTGAATCTAACCTTCTAGCAAAAAATGGCATGGATGTAGGTTTTGAAAATGGCGGCGCAGGTTTTGAAGCGACATGGTGTGACCCTGGAGCAGCAATAACTACCTCAATTGTTGCAAATGGAGATGCATCGTTTCAAATGATGGGAGCCCCCTGTTATTACGCTGTAACAACTACATCGTTTCCAGATTTAGAGGTCGGTGCGAAGTACTACTTGAGCTACAACGCTTACGTAGGAGCTGGGGAGGCATCGCCTTATATTGTTATAAACAACGATCCTAATGGTACTCATAATTTCTGGGGGGGCGTACGACCTGAACATCCAGCAGACGGGTCGTGGAGACCTTTGCTAGTTGAATTCGACACTGAGTCTGGCTATTTGGCAACGCCAAATGGTGATGGCGAAACGCCCATGGACATTGCTGACCAGCTTCGTCTATTTGTGATGAGCGCATGGTTAGGTAATGACGGCATGCCCGTGTTCGACGACTTTAATTTTACTCGTTATGACAACATAGAAGGTGTTGATGTTCTATCAAATAGCCCCGGTAATTTCGAAGACAATGATTACGTGGTCAACACGAGCGGTGGAGGAGTTGTCGAAGTACGTGTCGACGAAAATAATCCTGATAACCATGTGCTTTACGTCGATACGACGGATGCGGCGGAAGGAGTGACTTTAAGCTTCCCTGTCTCCGTAGGAGCGTTAACATCTGGCGCTAAATATCGCATATCTTATGATGTGCAATATCTTAATTACGCTGAAAACCAGGCTTCAGGTGCGGATTCCAATATCAATGATGCTGGCGCTTATACCTTTGAGTTTGTTTTTGAAAATTTAGATAATGAGCTAGAGTTTTCAAAATTCAGTACGGTATGGAACGGTCCGGAATATGGTACTGTGCACAGCATTGCTGATGAATCATCTCATTTTGAGGGCTTTGGCACTGTGACTGATTGGGATAGTGAAAATGTCATGATGCATGTCATGATAAATGGCGATAATGCACAGTACATTATTGATAACTTGACGGTTGTTCGCATTCCTTAACGCTTCGATTACTCGTTCTTTAAAACTCCAGCAATTAGCTGGAGTTTTTTTAAGGAGCTTTAATCACGCAAAAATTTGGCACTCTATTATGAAATACAGCTATTTTTTTTATTGTTAGCTTTTTGGTCTATTTTCAGCGCTGCGGGCCAGGATTCGAACAAAAAGCCCAATATTCTATTTATTCTCGCAGATGACGCAGGGTATGCTGATTTTGGTTTTCAAGGCAGCACCCAAATGAAAACCCCTAACTTAGATAAATTAGCAGCTCAAGGAATGAAGTTTACTCAGGCATATACAACGGCGGCTGTATGTGGCCCATCGCGAGCCGGCTTATACACGGGAAAATACCAGCAGCGATTTGGTTATGAAGAAAACAACGTACCAGGCTATATGAGTTATTCATCGGCTTTGCTTGGCGAAGATATGGGGTTACCCTTAGACCAAGTCACCGTTGCCGAACACATGCGTAAACTGGGGTATAACACTGGCCTTATAGGTAAATGGCATCAAGGTAATGCCGATAGATATCATCCAACCAAGCGTGGGTTTAATTACTTCTATGGTTTGCGCGGTGGTTCTAGAAGTTATTATGCGCTTGATGATTACCATAGAAGTGTTCAGCCGGAAAATAAACTTGAGTTTGGCTTTCGGAATTTTCAAGAGCCTACAGAATATTTAACCAAAGCTTTAGCAGACAATGCAGTAGAGTTTATTCATCGGCAGCAAGGCCCGTTTTTTCTTATGCTTTCACTAACTGCGGTTCACACTCCCATGGAAGCAGAGCCTGAAGACTTAGCAAAATTTCAACATTTACCGCCACGTCGACAAACATTAGCAGCGATGACGCTGGCGATGGATAGAGAAATTGGAAAAGTGTTAGAAGCACTGGATAAAAGTGGTGTTGCAGACAATACACTAGTGGTATTTACTAATGATAATGGGGCACCCTCTGATACTAACGCTGGTAACAACTTTCCATTAAGCGGCACCAAAGCAAATCACTTAGAAGGTGGAATTCGAGTACCGCTTATAATGCGGTGGCCCAGATTAATAAGTGCTAATACAGTGTATGAGTTTCCAGTAAGTTTCCTAGATTTTTTACCCACTTTTGTAAAGATGGGGGGAGGAAGCATTGAAACACTCGGAGAAATTGATGGTGTAGCACTCACTGATTTTATATTAGGGAAGCTAAGTGAAAGGCCACATAAGACGTTGTTTTGGAAAAAAGAGAATCGAGCTGCAATTCGAGATGGTGATTGGAAACTGTTGCGCTTTCCAGATAGGCCCGCTGAGCTATACAATTTAAGTGATGACGTGTCAGAAAACCATAATCTAGCAATGGAATACCCCAATCGTGTCAGGCAACTGTATAAAAAGCTGTTTGAATGGGAAACTTCACTCGATCGTCCATTATGGCAATTGGAACGCAAATATGAGGGATTGGCAATGGAGAGAATGGATAAATTCAGACATCATGAAAAACAATAATTGCTGATTTTTGACATATTAGTAAGATGCTTCGTAAGAATGGCTGCGTTGACGCAGCTGTTCTGTATAGTTAACTACAAAAATTACGGAGAACAAGATGTTGCATGGAGTTGTGCTAGCAGGTGGTCAGTCTCGTAGAATGGGACAAGACAAGGCAATGATGCAGTACAAAGGGAATACGCTTATACAGTGTGCATCAAAGATATTGCGGTCGGCAGGCTGCCAAGAGATCCTAGTTAGTCGCAATGAAGATGGCTATGTGGGCGACAAAATTCCGCATGTAGGCCCTCTAGGTGGTGTTCATGGAGTACTAACTTTTCTTGGCGAAAACAAAAAAAGTGCAAACGCTGAACTGCTTGTTTTACCCGTCGACATGCCGCTAATGTTACCTACTTTTTTGAGTGCCATGGTAAACTATGGACGTGCTCAAAAACGGGCCTGCTATGTAAGATCTCGTTTTATGCCCTTCTATATGCCTATCGAAAAAAATACAATCCCCACGCTTGAAGACTACCTAATTGAAAAAAACAAGCGAAGAGTTGTTGGCTTTCTGGAATCTATTAATGCATTGGCCTACGAGAATTTGTACGACGACAATACTAAAAATTCTCAGTGGTTAAATGTTAATTCACCCAGTGACTGGCCCAAAGAATTTGGCTCAATTTAGCGTGTTAGAACTTTATGAGAAATATAAAATAACTGTAGTTAAAACATTAATTTAAAAAGAGGAATGCAGTTAATGGCAATGCAAAAAGCTGTGCTAATACGGCAAGAGCTCGAGCCAGGATATTTTGCATTGGCTGAAGAGGTTGCGTTGAGCATAAGTTATAATGGTATCAATTACACCGTCATGCTGATAACGCCCAACGACATTGAAGATTTCATTGTGGGTTTCAGCTTAAGTAACGACATTATCGAACACCCTCGTCAGCTTTACAGCATTGAATTGACGAATCACAAAGAACACATTAATGCTGAAGTTGAAATTGCTAACCAGGCTTTTTGGAAATTAAAGGAAAATAAACGGCAGTTGGCGGGCACGTCGGGATGCGGACTTTGCGGTGTTGAGGCATTAGACAACGCTTTACCTCAATTAACGTCTATTGAATTATCGCCTCTACCAGATGTAAGCTGGTTTAACGGATTACGAAGCCTCATATCTAATGCGCAAACATTAGCCCAGCAAAGCGGTGCAGTGCACGGGGCGCTCTATATTGATGCTAAGCGCAATGTGCTGGCATGCCGAGAAGATATAGGAAGGCATAATGCTTTTGATAAATTAATTGGTGCTATCACTACCAATAAACTCTTTCAGCCTGAAGGTATTGTTGTGCTTACAAGTCGCTGTAGTGTAGAGCTGGTTCAAAAAGCGATAAGAGCTAAATTCCCTTTGGTAGTAACGCTATCTGCCCCCACAGCGTTGTCAGTAAAGTGGGCAAGCCGTTACGGTCTCACACTGATTCATGTACCTAAGTATGACTCTCCAAGAGCTTACGCACCGCAAGAAAAGTAGTGCACAGCGAACCTATAAGAAGCAATGGGCGCTTATCGATAAGTAGCGTACCGGATAAGCACCGAAAAGCTTACACTGCAGAGACCGCTATTCTTCCATCTGATTCAGATTTCGAAAGTTTGATCGCGATAAACTTCGACGTTGGTGTGAACGTGCCATCACCGTAGCTTTCTAGCGGTACTAATGGATTGGTTTCGGGGTAATATGCTGCCGCTTGACCTTGCGGGATGTCGTAAGCCACCAACATAAACTGTTTAACTTGGCGTGTTTTGCCATCGTTCCACATTGACGTAATGTCGACTTTATCGCCATCGTTAAATCCCAGCTTCCTAATATCACGTTCATTAACAAAAAGAACGTCCCGCGCGCCAAACACGTTTCTGTAGCGGTCATCCATACCATAGATAGTTGTGTTGTACTGATCGTGAGAGCGCAGTGTTTGTAAAATGAGGTCCGGCTCTTCGCCTTTCGCAATTAGGTCAGCATTTAACAGTGAATCTGGCAGCGCGTTCGCGGCAAACTCGGCTTTGCCCGAAGGTGTTAACCAGCGTCTCTCACTCGCAGCATTGCCCAAGTGAAAACCACCTGGGTTAGCGAGTTTGCTATTGAAGTCTGTAAAGCCTTCGATGGTATCGGCAATGAGCTCACGAATATTGTCGTAATCGCTTATTAAAAAGTCCCAGTCTACTGGTTTGTTACCAAGCGTTGCCTTCGCAATACCAGCAATAATAGCGGGTTCAGAGCGAAGTTCGGGCGAGCTTGGCGGGAGTTGGCCATAAGAAATGTGGACCATAGAAAACGTATCTTCCACAGTCACGCCTTGGTGCCCGCTAGACTGCATGTCAATTTCAGTACGTCCCAAACAGGGTAAGATAAGCGCGTCTTTACCTGTAGTTAGGTGAGAGCGATTCAACTTGGTGGCGATATGTACCGTTAAGTCGCATTGTGACAGCGCAGCATGAGTACGCGGCGTATCTGGCGTCGCTTGGGCGAAATTACCGCCAAGGCCAATGAAGACTTTGGACTCACCACTTTCCATAGCTTGAATAGCTTGAATGGTATTGTGACCTCTTTCTCGTGGAACGGCGAAGTTAAACTTGCTTTCTAGCGCGTCGAGCAAGGCTTTAGGCGGTACTTCGTTAATACCGACGGTTCTATCTCCCTGAACATTGCTGTGACCCCGAACAGGAGAAAGCCCTGCACCTGGCTTACCCACGTTTCCTCGTAGTAGCTGAACGTTCACTATTTCCTGAACCGTAGCTACTGAGTGCTTGTGTTGGGTGATCCCCATTGCCCAGCACATGATCACCCGTTTTCCACGTTTGTACATGGTTGCCGCGTGACGAATATCGTCTTTTGATAAACCGCTCTGCGCTTCAATGTGCTCCCAGCTCGTCGCTTCAACGGTACTCAAATAGTCGCTCATTCCATTGGTATGTGCGTTAATAAAGTCGTGGTCGAATACGGGAGGAGCACTGTTCGCTTTGGCTTCTTGTTCCCATGTCAGCAGCCATTTAGCGATGCCGCGCATAACCGCCATATCACCACCAAGAGCAGGCCTGAAATAGGCGGTATTAGTTGGCTCAGAGCCATTAGTTAACATCTCAAGGGGATGCTGCGGGTGTTGAAACTTTTCTAACCCGCGCTCTTTTAAAGGGTTAAAGCAAACTACTTGAGCGCCTCTTCTCACGGCATCGCGCAGCGGCTCAAGCATGCGAGGGTGGTTAGTCCCGGGGTTTTGACCAATAACAAATATGGTATCTGCCTTTTCAAAGTCGTCAAATGTGACCGTACCTTTACCCACACCTATGGTTGGTTTCATACCTTGCCCCGACGCCTCGTGACACATATTTGAGCAATCTGGAAAATTATTTGTTCCAAATGCGCGCACGAATAACTGATATAAATAGGCGGCTTCGTTACTCGCCCGCCCTGAGGTGTAAAACTCTGCCTGATGAGGGGAATGTAAACCATTCAAGTGTTTGGCGATAAGTGCGAAGGCATCGTCCCATGACACTGGTTCGTAGTGGTCTGCTTGAGCATTGTAGCGCATGGGGTGGGTGAGTCTTCCTTGTGACTCAAGCCAGTAGTCGGTGTGTTTCTTAAGTGAGCCGACCGAATACTTAGAGAAAAATGTTGGGTCTACATAGCGACCGGTAGACTCCCAGTTAACTGCTTTAGCACCATTTTCACAAAACTTCACTAAACCACTTTCTGGTGATTCACCCCACGCACAGCCTGGGCAGTCAAAGCCTTTGTCTTGGTTCATCTTGAGCATAGCGCGTAAATTCTTAAGTGGCTTTTCACTTTGGATCCAGCTCTGGGTTACACTCTTTAGCGCTCCCCATCCGCCAGCGGGTTTGTCATATTGCTTAATGTTTCGTTTATCACTCATGCGCCCGCACCACCTTTGTTCTAAGCGTCAAAATTTATTTATGTATGTTCGATTATGAAATAAAGCTCACTCTCAGTAAGAGCAAACTCATTGACACATTGTTTACAATTTGCAATTGTATATCAAATATTGTTAACAATTTACTATTAATTATGACTAAATTTTACTATGTCTTCGGTTTAAGTTTGATTCTTACCGCTTGCGGCTTCCAATCTAGCAAAAGTAGTGAGAAGCCCACTAGACCGAACACTGTCTACTCAAGCCTTGGCCCTCAGGACTTTAACCAATCTTGGCTGTTCATTGAAGAGGATAAAGCACAATTCAGCAAGCTCAACTTGGATGTCTCGGCTTGGCAAAGCGTCAACTTACCTCATGATTGGTCTGTGTCGCATGAATTTGAAGAAAAATGGGATGGTGCCACTGCCTATTTACCGGGCGGGGTAGGTTGGTATCGCAAACATTTTGTCACTCCAGCATCGAAAAACGATAGTGTTATTTTGGTTAATTTTGACGGCATCTATAACCATTCGACAGTTTACATCAACGATAAAAGAGTAGGAGGTGAGGTCAATGGTTACACACCGTTTACAGTTGATGTGACGTCTTTCCTTAATCCTGTGGGCGATGAAAACGTGTTGGCAGTTAGGGTCGACCGGACAAGGTATATTGACTCAAGGTGGTACCCAGGATCTGGTATATACCGTAATGTAACGTTCTACAACAAACCAAAACTGCACATTCCTGTTTGGGGGACGCAAGTTACCACCGAGAATATATCGCATGATTCAGGAGATGCTCGCATTAAAGTGACATTAAAGAACGAGGATGACCAACCGAAGAAAACGATGCTCAAAAGCGTTGTCGTTAATAATGAAGGCGAAGTGGTGGCTAAGCAAATCGATGAAGTTACCGTAATGTCGAACTCATCATTAGAGGTAGAACAAGTTCTTAATGTATCAACAATGAAGCTGTGGGATATGAATTCCCCTTATCTGTACAAAGTGGTTAGCACGTTATCAGATGGACAAGATACTAAAGATCAGGTAGTGACACCTCTTGGCTTTCGAACGATTGAGTTCAAGCCTGATGGTGGATTCTTCCTAAACGGCAAACATACTTTGATTAAGGGCGTCAATCTTCATCATGATGGGGGACTAGTGGGTGCAGCAGTGCCAGAAGACGTATGGCGTCGTCGCTTGGTTCGTCTAAAAGAAGCCGGTGTGAATGCAATTCGTATGTCTCACAACCCAGCTTCAAAAACACTGATGGACCTTTGTGATGAACTAGGCTTTCTGGTGCAGGCAGAAATTTTTGACGAGTGGGATTATCCTAAAGATAAACGCTTAAACCAACAGGAGCGCCACGATGATTATATAAGTCGAGGATATGCTGATTGGTTTCAAAGTCACGCTCATAAAGACTTAAACGCAGCAGTGTTACGAGACAGAAACCACCCTTCTCTTATCATGTGGAGTATCGGCAATGAAATAGAGTGGACTTACCCAAGGTATGCGGCTTCCACTGGATACTTCGATATGAATGCGAACGGCAATTATTTCTATACGCTGCCCCCTATTTCTTCGCAAGAAATAAAGCAGCGTTTTGAAAGTGGCGAAAAAGGTACATATACACTGGCAGATACGGCTAAGAAATTGTCATCTTGGGTGAAAGAATTAGACACTACAAGGCCCGTTATCGCTAATTTAATTTTACCTTCAGTTAGCCACATTTCAGGCTATACAGATGCGTTGGATATTGTTGGTTATAGTTATCGACGGGTTATTTACGATTACGGAAGAAGATTGTTTCCTGAAAAAATGATCATGGGCACTGAAAATGTTCCTCAATGGCATGAATGGAAGGGGGTTTTAGATACCCCTGCAATTGCTGGCACCTTTTTGTGGACGGGCGTTGATTACATGGGCGAAGCCCATGGCGGGTGGCCGCGTAAAGGAGTAAACAGTGGCCTTCTCGATCTTGCAGGCTTTAAAAAGCCGTCTTTTCATATGTTTAAAACACTATGGTCAGATGCACCCCACATGTATCTGACAACGCAACTGCTTGAGGATTCGCTGTATGAGCTTGATGATAATGGCAACGTTGTAGAGCGCAAAAAAGACGGTTGGAAGACGCGAGTGTGGGAATGGCACGACGTTGAACACCATTGGAATTACAACGAAAATGAGAATACGGTTGTAGAAGCGTACAGTAATTGTGAAGCGGTTGAATTGTTTGTCAATGAAGTTTCCTATGGGAGGCAATTACTGAAAGAGCACGATGATCGCATATTTAAATGGTTTGTACCGTTTCAGTCTGGTGAGATTCGCGCAGAAGGTGATTGCGGTGCATCGGACAGTATAAAAACGGTGGGAATGCCCACTTCTGTATTTATGAGTATTGATAAATCAATTGTGAAATTGCAAAAGAGGGAAGTGGTGCATGTAGAGATGCAGCTCGTAGATAGTATGGGTCGCCCTGTTCGTTTCACGGATGCGAATATTTCACTAGATATACCAGAAGGTATTAAGTTACTTGGTATAGATAATGGTTGGGTTAATAGTGTTCAGCCTTTTCAAAGTAACTCTGTTGATACTTACAAAGGAAGAGCACTCGCCATATTAGAAGGTATTGAGCCGGGGAATTACACAATAACTGCTCGCCTACACAACGATGCCGAAAGCAAGGCGACTGTTCAAGTACAGCAATAGATCCGTTGCCCTCATGGTTAACAAAACCAGCACATTAACAAGTCATAAATGCGTTCCCGCGAGCAATTGTCGCGGGAATTTTTAGTATTGAGATAAGCAAAAACGGCGAATGTATTCTTCGTGGGAAGGCAATTTGTTCACTTGTTCTATAATGGTCGATTCAGTAGCCTTGAGAAACTGAGCTAAATCTTGCTCGCTCATTTCATCTGCAAGAGGGTGGTGTTGTAGGGGAATAAGTCCCTGTCCGATCATTACTTGTAGCCACGAGTCGGAAAATATTTCCTCTTTTCGCTGTACAAATCGCCCTGTCTCTGAAAACAACTTCATCCTGTGTGAAAGCGACTCAGGCAGGGTGAGGTTTTTACAGTAACGCCAGAAATCCGAGTCATCACGCTCGGTTTGACAGTAATGTAGAACGATAAAATCACGAATGTCGCGATAATCGTTCAGCATGTAGTCATTGTATAAATCAACCTCCAATGGGTTGATCCCATTAGCTGGAAAATACTTAATCAGTTGCATCAATCCCTGCTGAATGAGGTGAATAGCGGTAGACTCTAGAGGCTCGATGAATCCCCCAGCTAGGCCTAGCGCTATACAATTTTTAGTCCAAAGCTTTTCCCGATGTCCAGTTACAAACTTTATTACACGGGGCTCTGTTAATATTTCGCCCTCAACATCATTAATCAATCGTTTGAGTGCTTCATCGTCTGATAAGTAATCATCACAATACACAATTCCATTCCCCATTCTTTGCTGTAAGGGAATTCGCCATTGCCACCCTGCTTCATGTGCTATTGCGCGAGTGTAGGGGGCAGGAGGCGAAGTAAGGCTAGTTTGGAGTGGTATTGCTCTATTCATCGGGAGGTAATGAGACCAATCAACATAAGGCGTATCCAGTGCGCCTTTAATTAGTAATCCTGCAAAGCCAGAGCAATCAATGAACAAATCACCACTAATGAGCTCTCCTGTCTCTAATACCAGATGTGTTAAATATCCATTTTCTTCGCTTTTTGCAACACTTGAGACTTTACCTTCAATGCGTCTAACACCTAGCTTTTGTGCCTCTATTCGTAGTTTTTGAGCAAAAAGGCCTGCATCAAGATGGTAGGCAAAATTGGGCCCCCCTTGTACATGAGCAAACTTGCCTTGTTTAGCTGCTACGCCTTCTAAATTATAAGCGCCGAAAGGTTGACTAATTCCCAATGAAAGCCCACGCTTCCAATACTCGTGAAAGCCAGCCGCCCACATGCCAGCGCCGGTAGTGCCGAATCCGTGAAAATAGTGTTCACCCTTTGCTTTCCAATTCTCAAACTGTATGCCGAGTTTAAATGTTCCCGCTGTTGCCTTGGCAAACTCGGTAGACCGTATATGCATAATATCATTGAAGAAGTGAAGGCTGGGGATAGTTGCTTCACCTACACCAATGGTACCTATGTCTTCTGATTCCACTAGGGTAATTTCGATACTACGGAATGTTTTAGAAAGGAGAGCAGCAGCCATCCAACCTGCGGTTCCTCCGCCTAATATCGTCACCTTCATCACACTTGTGTCCATAGAACTCTTCATATTTTTAATAGTAGATTCTGTGTTAACATAATTTCTGTATATTGTTAACAAAGTTAGTTTGAGATATTCTAATAATCCGCGAAAAGATTCAAGTAATAAATAGATAAGGAAGCAGTAAAATGTTGACACGTTGGTGTTCTTTAGTAGTTGTCCTGTTGGTTTCCAATAGTGCATTTGGAAAACAAAATGAAACGGACCCTAACATCCATTACTTTCATGAAGGTCTAGTGATATCGCCTTGGGAATTAAGTTTAAACTATGGGAAAAACAGCATTGATGAGAACGGTTACGCGTCTACAGTTAGAAATAGCTTAGTGTTAAGGGCCGTGGAGGGAAAAAATGGAAATGATGCGATTCAGTTAAAATGGAAACCGAAAGATATTAAAACCGAATGGGGTGGAATAGATAAGAATATTCTCACTGCTACTCTTACCAATACTGGTGGATTTATTGATTTATCATCGGTAAAAGAGAATGCTGCAATCGCGTTAGACATTATGGTATTGAGCCCGCCTAAAGAGCTGGTGGATTGGACGATAGAAAGTGAATGGAACTGGAAGCAGAGGGCGTCATTTCCTTTAAAGAATGTTTTAAAAAAGCTTCCTAAAAAAGAATGGATTACTGTACCAATTCCACTCAAATGTTTTGATGGTGGAAGTGTCAACTTTAGTAAAATCACCTCAATAATGCAGCTGTCGACCGAGGGAAAAATGGAAATTGTTCTTGGTGATATTAGATTGTCTGCCCTTCCTGAAGGGATAGGGTGTTAATTGCATAGCGAGGCTGAGCTAGCACTGCAGCTAAGCGGTTTATAACAAATCACACAAATTGAATCTGGTGATCCTTCCTGTTTGGATAACGGTGCCAGATTCAATTTTAGATTACCGCTCATTTAGATTATTCAGCGGGAACAGGCTTATAAAAACGCACCCAATCGACAAGATAGTTACCGCGAGTTTTGTCGTCCAGTTCCTTGTTCGTCGGTGTTAATCCTTGTGACGTTCGCCAGTCCTGGTCCTCCAAATTAAAGATGGCTTGCATAGGTTTATTCAGTCCTTTGCCGTCTGTATAGTTGTGCGGATCGATAACATCTTTACCAGACGAGACCTTTACTTTTTTGCCATTAACGAAATACTCTAGGTGCCAAGGATCGCGCCAATACACTCCAACTCTGACAAACTCATCTCTAAACGTAGTGCCGTTGTAAAACCATGTGTCTTCGGACTTTGGCTGGTAATCTGCAAACGGCTCTCTTATGAAAACGTGATGGCTTAAGTGAAGTCGTTCTGCAAACCACTTATTGTCCGGCTGATCTCCACCATATGCTTCAAGAATATCAATTTCTTGGGTGGAGTCCTTACTCAAAAGCCAAAAGTCTGACGCTAATACTTGATTCATTATCTTAGCTTTTACTTCAACATAGAGTGGGTAAGTTAGCGAATCATGAGATGTGATACTTCCCATCATTATTTTCTGTGATAAACGTTTTCGACTGGCAGAAAGTTGCAATTTACCGTCCTTTACAAAAGACTGGTGTGGATGCCATTCTGTACGACTAGGTCCTTTCCAGCTATTGATAAATCCTTCATACCAGCGCTCAGCGAAGCTATGTCCTTTGTTTTCAGCGGGTGCGTCATAGTTAAAGTCATCTGATAACGGATGAAGTTGCCATTTCATTCCTTCACCTGCATCGACTGGTACTGGGTAAGCATCCCAATCCTTAGCTGAGACGGAATGTACGAAAAAAAGGGGTAACAAGTAGGCTACTCGCATGTCTTAGTACCTTTAAGTTAGCGGTTTAATATGGGTCATTAGGCTTAATTTTGATAATGTGCCTGTAATCTATAATCTTGTTTCTGCTCTTCCATTCTTCAGCCATTGTAGTTAAGCGCTTCACTAATTCAGGGTGCATGTCCGCAACATTGTTCACCTCCCCAGGGTCGTTTTCAATATCATATAGCTCAATTGCTACACCTGGTTTTGCGAGCGTTTGTAAATACCAACCGGGCTCAATAAGAAGCTTCCACTTACCTTTATACAGTACACTTTGCTGTCCCTTATCATTGTTATATAACTCAATAGGAGGGGGTAATTGCTTACCTTTAAGTAAAGGAACGATACTTCGTCCATCGGGCGGGCGAGGAGTATTGCCGCGAAATATTTGAGGAAACTCCGCCCCGCTAAGCTCAATAAAGGTAGAGAATAGATCTCCTACCCATACTATGTCGTTAGACAATGAGCCTGGCTGTATTGTGTTGGGCCAATGTAATATGGCGTGAGTTCTCGCCCCACCTTCCCAAAGCAGCGCTTTTACTCCAGCATAGGGCTGATTCATAAGGTCGCCTATGTGAGAAGCTGCGCCGTTGTCTGATAGGTAAACAATTAACGTATTATCCAACTGACTCGCTTCCTTTAGTTGGGAAACAAGTCGCCCCACGTTGTCATCTAATTTTTCCATCATAGCTGCGTGGAAAGACGCTTTTTCAACATACTGTGTATATTTCTCTGCTGGCATATTGTTGTAAAATGCATTTGTATCTCTCGCTTCTGCTTCTTTGGGAAACATTCCAAGAGAAACAAGTCGCTTGTGTCGGCCTTTAGCGATACCGGTCAGATCCGAGTATTTTTTCTTGTACTTATCGACAAGTTCTTTTGGTGCTTGAAGCGGTTTATGTGGTGCTCGGTAAGCAACGTACATGAAAAACGGTTTATCTTTTATTGTTGTTTGCTTTAGCATCGAGATAGCTTCATCCGTAATGCCATCGGTCGCATAAAATGCTATACCTTTCTTGCCATCACAGGCAGAGTAATGCTTCCTGCTATAGTCGGTGTCGCTATAGCATCGCATATCATATTGCTGTTTGTATTTGAGTTCGGCTGGTTCGTTGTTGTGGTAATAGGGATGTGGAAGGCCAGGCTGATAAAATAGATTTCCTTGTGCACCGTGAAATACAAAGCTTTTTTCAAACCCTCGTTGTGGCGGCAGTGCCAAATAGTCTAATTCCATTTCTTGAGCGGTTAGTGCCATTTGTGGAGGGTGGACAGCTTTCCACTTAGGTGCCATTTTTTCTTGGTGCTGTTTAATGTAGCTTCCACCTAAATGCCATTTACCTACCATCATTGTTTGATAGCCGGAATCAAGAAGCAGCTCTGAAATTAAAGGTTGTACATACTTTAAACGTGCGCGGTGTGCTGGAAAAGGTAACTCCCGTTCCCAGTCCCCGACAACGCCACCGCCGAAACCCACGTGAGCTGCTTCTACACCCGTTAGGAGTGATGCCCTAGTTGGACTGCATCTTGCGTTACTGTAAAACCGCGAAAGCTTTAGGCCGTTAGCTGCTAGTGCATCTAAATTTGGGGTTTCTATTTCGCCGCCAAAGCTTCCTAAATCACTATAGCCAGCATCATCAGAAACAATGAGTAGAATATTTGGTTGTATTTCTTGGGCTAAACTAAAGGATGAAACACTTAGGCAGAATGCAAAACGTATCCAAATAAACAGTTTTTTCATAGAAGTACCTTCAATTTCAAAACACACAAGGCTCGCGAAAACTAGAAAACGCAGTTAAGCAGGTGCCAAAACACCATTATTGTTTTACGTTAATTGTTAACAAAATGTCAAGTGTTACAAAAAAGGATAAGGAAAAGAAAGACTGATATATATAGAGACATGAGTTGGGCGAACTAAAGTGCCTAAAACGACACTTTAGATTCATGACTTTAAAGGGGTAAGCGTAGCGTTATTTGATATTTTTCCGAATTGCCGCGACAGCTTGTTTTACGTCTCCATTCTTAAACGCATCAACGATATCTCTATGCTCTTCAACGAGCTTATCTGAGGTTTTGATGCGCTGATAGTTCATGCGCATACGGATAACGATGGGGTACCATAAATTAAGTAGGTCTTCTCCACCAGCAAGCTCTACAAAGTACTGGTGAAAAGCTATGTCAGCCTTGGTGAGCTCAGTATATTCTTGTTTCTCAAAATGCTCTTGCATAATGGCAATAAGCTTATCCATTTCTGCAAGTTGCTCTTTGGATATAAGGCCAATAATTTCTTTAGCAGCAAACTCCTCAATCTTTTTTCGCATATCAATACTGAGTTTTTGAAGGGCCGCTGGCAGTGGGTTGTTTACCGACGCACCAACGTTATTTTTACTAATTAAAAGGCCTTCTTTTGTCAGTTTGAGTATCACATCTCGAATGGGACCTCTTGAAACACCGAAGCGCTCTGCAAGCTGTATTTCGTTTAACTTTGTGTTTGGCGCAAGCTCACCGGATATAATGTCTGAGCGTAAAACATCTGCTATCTGATCACGCACTGAGAGTATTTTAGGCTTCATAAGACTCTTCATTATTTTAGAATTTAATCATCGATAAATTGTTAACTTTATTTTGTGAAATGTCCAGATTTTTAAAAGCACAGCTAGCAAACCAGCGCTAAATATCAAATGTCGAATAAAGTTTTGGCTAAGCCTACTGCAAAAAAATTATAATTTTAATTGTTAACAGTTTAATGTTGTCTTGAATGTGGTTATACTAAGTTTTGATTGTTAATAAATTGTGAGAAAAGAAATGAATAGAACAGCCATAGCGTTGGCGCTTTCTTTGAGCCTTTTGGGTTGTCAACAGACAAAAAGTAGTGAGAAGACTGACATTGTTTCACAGAGTGAAAGTAACGTTCATAGCGCAGCACTTCTTCAGCAAGAAAAGACGCTCATCGCCTTTTCTGAGTCGTCATTAAACAATAATGTAAGCCTCATTAATGCAACAGCGCAAGCCAACGATGGTCGTTTAGATATAACCTTTATGGGTAAAGAAAATCCTTATGCCGGCATCTCAATTAAGCCTGATAAGCCTTGGGATATGAGTCACTTAGATGATTTCAATCTAGCAATGGATATTAAAAATACTGGAGAACATCCCGTTCAACTTTTCTTAAATATTTCTGACGTTGATGGGGCAACGTATACGCGAAGTGTTGCAGTACCAAGAGGGGACACAACCACTTACTATGCAAAAATGCGCGGGCATGATTTGGCGACTCCAGATGGTAATGTAAATCAGGAACTAAACTTTTTATCAGGTTTTCGTTCCAATCCTGAAACGTGGGATTCAGATGATGTGCAGTTTATTTCGATGTGGGGCAAGAAAAATCTTAACCTCAAGGGTATCACTGAAATAAGTTTATCAGTACAAAGTAATTTATTCGATAAATCGATAGCGTTGGGCAATATTAGATTACGACCGAATCCAGAAATGAATGAGAACTTTCTTACTCAAATAGTTGATGAGTTTGGTCAGAATGCAAATGTTGAATTTCCAGGAAAAATTCATTCCCAGCAAGAAATTGAAGCTGCAAGAGAGGCAGAAGCGAAAAAGCTAGATAACAAACTGATGCCGGATCGTTCGCGCTTCGGGGGTTATAAAGATGGCCCTAAACTCGCGGCTACAGGCTTTTTTAGAACAGAAAAAGTAGATGGGAAATGGGCACTTGTTGATCCTGAAGGGTATCTTTACTTCGCAACAGGTTTAGACATTATTCGTTTATCAAACACTTCAACAATGACCGGATACGGTTTTGATGAAAGCCTAGTTGATTTGGGAGGTGACGGCGTTACACCAGAAGATTCGAAAGGGCTTAACCGGGTAAATGATGAAGCTATTCCAAGTAGACATGTTGTATCTGAAGTACGTGCTAACTTGTTTGAATGGTTGCCGTCTTACGATGAACCACTTGGGAAGTGGTTTGGTTACCGTGGAAGCGCTCATTCTGGCCCAGTGAAAAAAGGTGAAACATTTAGTTTTTATGCAGCCAACCTGGAACGCAAATACGGAAGTGAAGACCCGTTGGAAGCATGGGAACAAGTGACCATTAAGCGCATGAAATACTGGGGTTTCTCTTCGTTAGGAAATTGGACCGATCCGCGCTTCTATCAAAATAATGAAGTTCCGTTTTTTGCCAATGGTTGGATAATTGGTGACTTTAAAACGGTGTCGAGCGGTAACGATTTTTGGGCTCCATTACCCGATGTGTTTGACCCTGAGTTTGCCCGTCGTGCTGATATTACTGCTGCTACTATTGCCAACCAAGTTCAGAATAACCCTTGGTGTGTGGGCGTATTTATTGATAATGAAAAAAGTTTCGGTAGAAGTGAAAGCAATGAAACACGATACGGAATTGTGCTCCATACGCTAAAGCGAAATGGTAAAGATGTACCTACAAAAGCAGCTTTCACTGAACTTATGAAAGCGAAATATTCGAATATAAATTCGCTTAATGAAGTATGGGGAACCGACATCGCTTCATGGGAGGCGTTTGATCAAGGCATTGACTCGTCGATAAGAAACGAGGCTCAATTAGAAGACTATAGCGCAATGTTATATCACTATGGTGAGCAGTATTTCAAAATAGTGAACACTGCATTAGATAAGCATATGCCTAATCACATGTACTTGGGCGCGCGATTCCCTGACTGGGGTAAACCGATGGAGATCGTAAAAGCTGCTGCTAAGCACGTTGATGTAATGTCTTACAATGTTTATAAAGAAGGTATACACCCGCAGTCATGGGCATTTTTAGAAGAAATAGACATGCCTAGTATTATTGGCGAGTTTCACTTTGGTGCCCGAGACAATGGGCTATTTCACCCCGGTTTGATCCAGGCAGCTACACAGCAAGACCGAGCAGAAATGTACAAAGACTATATGCATTCCGTTATCGATAATCCCTATTTTGTTGGCGCCCATTGGTTCCAGTATATGGATTCACCCATTTCAGGCCGTGCTTATGACGGCGAAAACTACAACGTGGGCTTCGTTAACGTAACCGACACCCCTTATGCTCCTATGGTGGAGGCTGCGCGGGAGATAAACGGTAATATGTACTCAAGACGCTTTAAGTAGCTAGATACATTTTTGTTTGACAAAAAGGCCTGTTTTAAGGCCTTTTTATTTAGGAGTTTACTATGTCTGAACGCCCTGATTTATTAAAGCGAAGAACACTAAAACTCGCTCTTGCTTCCGCAGTAACGACTTCGTTAGGCTGTGTAACACGTTATTCTGACTCACAAGATGAAAATCTAACATCTAGTTCTTTTAATAAACCTTTTAAAGCAGACTGGGACGAGCGCTTTGACGGCCCGTTTTTGGGGGAGAATGTATGGGCAAACCCCATGGAAGACTGGGAAATAAAGCGTGGTCAAGCTTACTGCAGTAGCAAAAAAGGTTGTCGGAATGTGCATTTGCTCACTCATTCTATTATTCAGCCAGAGCAAGGCTTTATCACACAGGTAGTAGTAGAGACTGACGATACGCCATTCTTTAAGGGCGGCGCGGGTTTTAATTTGGGGCTACGAAGCGAGATAGATGAATATCGCAGTAACTGTTTCGCTCAAGGAGGAATAAAAGCAGGGATCCGACAAAACTCGCTATTTATTGGTTCAAAAGCGGTTCCGATAGCAGCGCAACGATCAATCCTCTTAAAACTTGTTGGGGAAAAGCAAGGCAACGCAGTGAAGTTAACGCTCTCTGCTTATGAACTTAGAACAAAAGCTCTCATAGCAAGTATTGAAAAATTGGAGTCAAAAGAGCTGGTGAAAGGCAATATTGCGATAGCCGCGAATACGGATTTTGAAGATAAGCCTAATTCAGAAAAGCCTGAACATCATACTGGAAGTCGCTTTTCATTTAGTAACTGGACTCTTGAAGGTGCAGGCATAGGCTATGATAAGAGAAGGATCTTTGGACCAATCATGTGGGCAATGTACACGGTGAATTGTATCTCAGATGGGGATCAAGCAAAGGGTGACGTAAATCGGCACGAGCTAAATTTGACCGCTGTAATGGCTCCGATCGGTACACAAGATAATAGTCAGTTAATTTTAGCATTCTATCAAAACGGAAAGTGGATTGAGTCTGCAACGGAAACAATTGACGAGCTCTCTTGTTCTGCCTCGTTTCACATCCCAAATTGGGATGGTAGTTTACACACCCGCTACAAACTCATTTATCGAAACGTTAAGAAAAGTGGCAAGAATGAGTATGATTATGAGGGCGCTATAAAGGCTGAACCAGTTGATAGACCTTTGAGATTGGCGTCGCTTACGTGTCAAAATGACTATGCGTTTCCTTATCAGCCAGTGGTAGATAATGTATTGCGTTACGACGCTGATCTTTTATTTTTTTCTGGAGACCAACTCTACGAACATCATGGTGGCTACGGAATTGTTCGTAAACCTGAAAAACGTGCGATGTTAAATTACCTGCGTAAGTATTATCAGTTTGGCTGGGCGTTTCGTGAAACTATGCGCCAAACACCAGTAGTTTGTTTACCTGATGATCATGACGTATTGCAAGGTAATCTATGGGGGGAAGGGGGAAAGCCCATGGATAACCTAGACGAAGATGTAACGGCGTCTATTCTTGGAGGGTATGCTGAACCGGCAACTGTGGTGAACGCAATACATCGAAGCTGTGTATCGCACCTGCCTGCGCCCATAGACGATACCCTGGGAGATTACGGTATTGGTACTTACTACACAACGTTGAATTACGCTGGTGTCAGTTTTGCGATTTTAGCTGATAGACAGTGGAAAAGTGCTCCCGATGTAATGGATATTGTTGTGGGCGAAACTGGGCAAGATGAGGAGCCTACTTATTTCAATCCTGCGTTCGACAGCGAAAACCTTCATTTATTAGGAGAAAAGCAAGAAGCATTTTTGACAGCGTGGGCAGAGAACAAACCAACAAATATGTTGGCAGCGGTGCTGAGTCAAACCGTATTTGCAGGTATTGCTACGCACCAACCTCGCCCTGATCGTTACCTTAAATATGACTTTGATAGCAGTGGCTGGCCCGCTTCCGCTAGAAATCGTGCGGTCAGTATCATGAGAAAGGCAAAAGCGTTGCACATTTGCGGCGATACTCATCTAGGCACGCTTTCTCAATACGGGGTACATAAACCAAGAGACAGCAATTGGGCTTTCTGCTCCCCCGCTATTGCAGCTGGCTGGCCTCGCTGGTGGTTACCGGAAGACGCGGGACTGCCTTGTGTCGAGAGACCTAAGCATAATATGCCCAACACCGGCAACTATCGAGATGCTTTCGGAAATGACATTTATGTGTATGCTGTTGCCAACCCGGACGTAGGGGAGTCACCAAATCGATATGTCAAAGCCCATGAAAAAGGCAGTGGATTTGGGACCATTGAGTTTGACGTATCAAAGCAGACCTACACAGTAGATGCTTACCGGTTTAATGTGGATATTAGTGCCGATAGCGAATCCCCGCGGTTTCCGGGCTACCCCGTCACTATCTATGCAAAAGAAAACGCGGGTGAAAATTTGTTGAATTAATATTTAATGGTATTAAATTGAAAAATCCGCTCATCAAAAAATAGCGATGAGCGGTAAGTAGTATAAAAATTAGTAGCGCTTTCTTGCGTTAGTTTTTCAACGTTTAAGGTTCATAAACGCTTTTGAATCTGATCAAAAAAACGCAGCGTTTTCTCTACGTTTCTGTGCCAATATGACCATTCATGGCCACCATCAAGCCACTCAAAATCAAAAGAGATACCCTCATGTCTTAGTTGGCTCGTCAATACTTTGTTACTTTCGTAGAGTACGTCTTGATAACCGCAGTCCAAACGCAAAGAAGGCAGTTCTTTTTTGCTCTTACTAAGCCAGTACATTAAATCGGTTTCATACTCATTTTCACAGCAATAAGTTTCGATAGGGTAGTCGACAAAATGCGTAAAATCATCCATGCAGGTGATGGCTGAATGAGCCGATATCCCTTTATATACCGATGGATATTTTGCACCTAGACGCAAAGCCCCAAACCCTCCCATGGAAAGACCCGATATATACCAATTGCTTTGCTCACTTACCGCATCTATGGTTTGAGTTACAGCATCTTTGACATCTTCGACTATCCAGGTTTCATAATTGCCATGCTCTTTTAAAGGAAGGTAACCCGAGCCATCCCATAGTGCGCCATCCGATGGCATAACTAATACGAATTCACCAAGCCCTTTTTTATGCAATCGTCTGTAAACCTCATGGACACCACCTAGGTTCATCCAAACCCAGTGATTACCATAAACACCATGCAGTAAAACCACAACAGGTAAATCTTTGGACTCAGGGTGCGCATTGTAAACACTAATATCTCGCCGCCCGTTAACGGCGCTCGAATGCACAGTAATCAATGTAAGGTTGTCAGAGGTGAAGCGAGGGTCGGATACTTCTAGTCTTTTAACTGTCATTAGTAACTATCCTTGGTAAAACCAGGCATCATAACAACGCCTTTCGCAATTCGACCGTTTAGTAAATCATCAAACCCAGTATGTATCTCGTCAATTGTATAAGTTTTTGTGACCAACTCATCAAGCTTTAGGTTTCCTGCTTCGTAAAGCTTGAGCAATTTAGCAAAATCCCGTTCGGGGTTACACATACCGTAGAGAGGGTTTATGTATATTTTATCCCACTCGAATAATTCACAGTTAAAATCAATACGCTGCTCTATACCACTGACTTGAACAGCGGTGCCCGCACTTCTTATCAATGCTAGTGGTGCCGAACCTAGTGCAGGAATGGCTGTACACTCGAACGCATAGTCTGCGCCTCTGCCGCCACAAATTTCTCGAACTTGATGCGCGACTTTTTGAAAATCAAGGTCATCTTTCTCTGCAATAATACCGTGAGTAGCGCCAAACTGTTTGGCTTGATTGAGTCGCTCTTGGTTTATGTCAATGGCGATTATGATAGCTGCACCCGAGTGCTTTGCTCCTTGTATGCAATTGAGTCCTACACCGCCGCAACCAATGATACAGGCTGATGCACCTGCCTCGACGCGAGCTGCGTTTACTACCGAGCCCCAGCCTGTCATTACTCCGCACCCTACGATAGACGCCGACGAGAAGGGAATAGCAGAGTCGACAACAACAACCGCCTCTTGTTTTACTACAGTATATTCACTGAGTGTCCCTAAATGAAAAGAACGTTCAATGGGAATATTATTTTTTTGACTTGATGCAATATGAGCATGTCCCTTAAGCCCGCAACCACACACAGGGGAGTTCACTTCACATATGTGTAAATTTCCTTCTCTACATTGAAAGCATGCGCCGCAGGGAATTGCCCAGTTTAAAATGACCTTGTCACCCTTTTTTACATGAGTCACGCCGTCACCTACCGCTTCTACTATTCCTGCCCCTTCGTGACCGACAATAAATGGCTTGTTCCAGTTTTGAATAGAATCCCAGTCAGTATGACATAGTCCAGCAGCGACTACTTTAACGAGTACTTCCCCCGTATTTGGCTGTCCTACAAATATGGTTTCTACAGTGATGTTGCCGTTGCCGTCTGATGTGACAGATTTTGATGGGATCATTTTGGTACTTTATAATTATTAACAGATTGTTAATCATTGAAACACAGTGCTTGAAGCGCTTCTGTCATTATGCCGTGATTAAATGTCAAAAATTTGCTGTTTCTACGAGCCCGTGTGTTTAGCCAAGACCTGTTTTATCGTTAACGTATAGCGCTAAGTATCCTAAATGTCATTTATATGCTAAATATGCTCAAAATAATTTCTTAAATACACTGTTTAGTGTCATTTTTGTTGCATTACTGAACACAGTAATAAGTTGCTTTTTAAACGGGTTGTAAACTATCGAGTTCAAGGAGTCTGACAGTGAATAAATCGGTGTACTGTGAACCATTCTGTATAGAAAAGGGACGAAATTTCGAAGTGCATCATGTTAAATACGATGAAAAAGACCCATATCATTGTTTTATGCATTTTCATGAAGTTCATGAATTTATTATTTTTGAGAAAATAGAAGGGCAGTACTTTTACAGTCAAGGAGAGTCAGAATTAGACGATTTTGATATCGTGTTTACCCCTGCACTTGAAACGCATAACTTCAGTTGCAGCGATCGAGAAAAATCTTGGTTTATTGTCCAGTTTATGCCGCACGTATTGGGCGACGAAAAAATGGCAAAAGCCAATGCCTTTTTCCAACACGGTTTACATTTACGACTCCCCAAGTCTCGCATCACCGAAATACAACAGCAAGTTCACTGGTTGTTAGAGAGTTACCAGCAAGATCCTAATAGCGCCCGCAGTTTAGTACTGTTGCAATTGTTGATACTCACCATTGGAGAGTATGCCAAACCCGCTCTAGGAGGTATTAATCAGCCAATAACCTATTCTCCGCTTTATGAAAAAATGTTGCCAGTTATTAATCAGTTTAGAAGCCAATCAGCAGTAGAGCTTTCTTTAATTGAAGCGGCAAATATGTGTCATTTATCGCCATCTCATTTTTCACGTATGTTTAAGCAGATTTTTCGCGTTAACTTCTCTGAATACGCGCTGCGTCATAAGTTATACAGCGCAGCAAGGCTACTCAGCCAATCAACATTGTCAATCACACAAATAAGTTATGAGCTAAACTTTTCTAGTCCATCTCACTTTATTGCACAATTTAAGAAGCAGTTCTCAAAAACGCCAAGGCAGTTTCGCGCTTCAATGACAAATACAGAGTGAGCGAGTTTAATGCTTTTCCGCTCTTTGCTTTCTGTATTGGTTAGGACTAACGCCTACTTTTGATTTAAATAAACGACTAAAATAATTTGGACTGT
Source organism: Alteromonas sp. KUL17 (assembly GCF_006538305.1). Lineage (NCBI taxonomy): Bacteria > Pseudomonadati > Pseudomonadota > Gammaproteobacteria > Alteromonadales > Alteromonadaceae > Alteromonas > Alteromonas sp. KUL17. Next base: position 92,120 of record NZ_BJKJ01000002.1, on the reverse strand, counting down.
CGAACCCTAATGCGTAAGCGATTTGATTAACACTTTGCATGTTGGCTAACAGCATGCTTTTACTTTTGTCGATGATGTACTGCTGCATGCACGCCTTTGCACTTAGTCCCATCTGTGCCTTAAGTGCATCACTTAGATAGCGACTCGAAACGTTTAGCGCATCACTTATTTCTTGAAGTTCAGGTAACTGGTGGCAGGCTTCACGGGCATAATATCTATCAAGCTCTTTAATGAGTCTACCGTACCAATCACTAAATATTTCCCGCCGTTGTAAAAATTGACGTCGATAAAATCGTAAACAATAATGCAAAAGGGTGGTGATGTTAGATAAGATAATATCTCGACTTGAAGGTTCGTAGGGCTGCGAAAGCTCTACAGTTAATGCGTCAAATAAATTAGCCAGTGTTTGCTTTTCAGAAATCGACAGGTGAAGCGCTTCGTTAATTTGATAGTGGAAAAAACCACACTCTCGAAGCAGGCTCTCTATAGCGTGTCCTCGAATATAATCGGGGTGAAGCAGCAGAATTCTGACGTCGCCCCGCGTTTTAATGTCAAAGGTAGCAACGCGTTGCTCTGGAGCAATGGCATACAAAGTGCCCGTTTGGCAGTCATAATGGGTCTGCCCATAATGAACTTGGCCTTCAACGATTTGTTTTAACGACAAAAAGTAAAAGCCACCCGAAAGCATCGTGCCTGGTTCAACATTAGATGACCGCTCCGCTATTTCTTTTTCTTTAAGCTTTAGCGAAGCAACCAATGGGTGAGCGGGGGCATCAACACCAATAGCACTAAGGTAGTCACCAATATGTTCGTAGAACTTTGTATTGCCTGCCATCGAGTTATCCGAACGTACGCTTTACTAATGCAACTTGTTTTAAACCGTCAGGGTCAGCCTGTGTTTTTAATGAGCAGAAAGTTTCGGCCCACTCGGAAGTTCTTCTGCGAAGTGGCATAGTATCTTCTTTGACTACATTTATTACGACGTCAGCAACTTCATCTGCGGTTTGATAAAGATTTCCACGTTCACTTCCAGCTCCACTAGCTAAGAATTTTTCAAACACCGCTTTGTATTCATCGTCAGGAAGCGGACCGTTAGATTGGAGCTGAGCCACTACATTATTAGCAAACTCAGTGCTGATACCACCAGGTTCTATACAGCAAAACTGAATGCCAAAATTCGGCGTAATATAACTTGCAAGTGATTCAGTATAACCTTCTACAGCAAACTTTGCTGCACAATATATGTCGCTGAAAGGTTGGCCAACCAGACCGCCAACAGAACTGATATTGATAACTTTTCCCTGTCCAGCAGAACGCATATGAGGTAGAACGGCTTTTGTACAGCGCACTACACCATGGAAGTTTACATCCATTACCCACTTCACTTCGTCTTCACTTGCATGCTCCGTTGTACGCACGCATCCTGCACCCGCGTTATTGATTAGTACATCAATTTGACCATGTGAATCGATAATGCGAGCCACCGCTCGATTTACACTTTCATTGCTTTGCACATCAAGTGGCAAAATATTGATACTTACATTGGCCTTTTCAGCTGCTGCTAGTAGCTCACTTCTTTTATTTGTATCGCGCATAGTGGCGTATACGACAAAGTCCATGCTAGCTAATTTTATACTCAGTGAAATGCCTAGCCCTGTTGATGTTCCGGTTATTAGTGCAACACGTTTCATAGGTCTAATCCTCTATTGTGAACATATACATTCAGGTTGAATTTTATATGAAAGTGGGTATTTAGCAGTGCACAAAATCACATTATTGCAGCACATTTTAACAGTGAATTTTTAGCTTTAACTGGTTATTTGTCTTGTTGCCATCGTCCAAAACAACCTCAAAAGAGCATATTTTTGATATTTCTGAATAGTAGCCTGTCACTAATGTAAAGAAAATGTTGCTAGCATGCTCCTACAGTAATTTGGCTATGAACCCATACAGCAACGAATAGGAGTGCGCACAATGGAGCCTGAACAGCGTTGTGATTCTAATAAGATTGAAGCGAAAACAGAAAGCGGCTGCCCATTTGCATCGAAAGAAAAAAAGTAAGTATTTTTAATGATGCTTTTGCAATGCATCGATGTGATGAGGGAGTTTTAGCTATTGATGATCAAAGTGATCCTGTGACAATAGTGTTGGGACTAAAAGAGGTGAGAAAAGCGGCGCACAACTGGAAATTGTTTCAATCTGGGGCAAAACCAGGTCGCATTGTCGTTCCTTCTGAAGTGGCCATTAGAGATATTAGGCAAATACCTTTTGAAGTAGACCCTCCTGCCCACAAAGGCTTTAGAACCTTGCTTGAGCCTTGGTTTAAACGTCCTTTGGAAGACTCTTATCAAGCACGACTTAATAGTATTGTAAGCGACATGCTTGATAGTTTACTAACTAATAGTAATACGTATACCGAGGCGGTCAATGAAATTGCATTAGTTGTGCAGTCACAGGCTTTAACAACGCTATTAAATGTACCATTCGCCGAGGCAGCAACATGGATTAGTTGGGGAACGCATGTTTTTAGAAGTGATGACAACCCTCTTGATGCTGGAAAAGCCAACGTTCTTTATGACTATTTAGATAAGCAAATAGCCAAAGCAAAACAAGTCCCTGGAAAAGATATTTACAGTCAATTGCTCGCTGCCGAAGTGGAAGGTAAAGCGCTAACCGATGAAGAGATAAAAGGCATTATGGTCCTTACTTTTGCAGGCGGCCGCGACACGGTTATCAACGCGCTAACTAATACGTTGGCATATTTTTCCGAAAACAAAGATGATTTAGCACTCTTACGCACACAACCTGAGCTTGTAAATAACGCGGTTGAGGAGTTAATTCGCTATTTTTCTCCATTGACGCATATGGGACGAGTGGCTACGGCAGATGGCGAGGTTAACGGACATCAAGTGGAAAATGATACTCGTATTTCACTTTGTTGGGCTTCTGCTAATCGTGACGAAAACGTATTTGAAAACCCAAATCTGGTGGATTTAACGCGTAAAACCAACCCCCACGTTGCTTTTGGCTTCGGGATCCACAACTGTTTAGGTGCCACTCATGCTCGAGCACTATTGAGGATTTGGATTCTTCAACTGACCCAAAGAGTCTCTGCTATTGAAGTGGGGCAATATGAAGAGAACATTGAGATTTGGGGGGACGTTAAGCGCAAAGTCGGCTTTCATTCACTAAATGTACGATTACATAAGCTGTAGCTGCTGCCGTGTGCGAATGCAATGTAGTTGATACTTTAGGAATATTTCAAATTACGCTTAACAAAATATTAATTCATAGATAAGCATCACTTTAGTACAGGACATAGAAATGATAAACGTAACTTTTATTACCGCAGATGGACAAACAATCAATGCGCAGGGCGAATCGGGTTCTTTAATGGAACTAGCTGTAGCGAATAATGTTCCTGGGATAGATGGTGACTGTGGTGGAGTCTGTTCTTGTGCCACCTGTCATGTTCGTGTTTCCGAGCAAGATTATGCTCGTGTAGGAGAGCCAAACGATATCGAAAAAGACATGTTAGAGCTTGCAGAAGGTGTTAGTGAAACAAGTCGTCTTTGCTGTCAAGTGGCACTATCTGACGAAATAAGTGGCATAAGCGTCACAGTGGTAAGAGATTAATGCAATGGTAACCATAGTGTCTGAACAAATACAATCAGAGCCGGTGTGCATAGTTGTAGGCGCGAGTCATGCTGGAGTTAACTGTGCATTTGAATTGAGAAAGCAAGGGTTTAGTGGAAGGTTAGTGCTTATTGATGCCGATACTCATTTGCCTTATCACCGCCCACCGCTTTCTAAAGCATTTCTTAATACACCGTTGGATGACGCCCCGGCACCGTTAAAAGCTAAGAGCGCTTACGAGCAAGCAGACATTGAATTATTTCTAGGGGCTATGGTTACGAAAGTTGATGCTAAAGAAAACATAGTTTCGTTTAACAAAGGTGGCTCAGGTAACGCAGAAAATGGTTACTCTATCAAATACACTCATTTGGTATTCGCTACTGGTGCGTCGCCAATTATTCCATCAATACCAGGTCTCAATGTCGCAGAAAATTGTCTCGTGATGCGAAATGCAAAGGATGCTCTTGCACTCAAATCACTAATGAATGCTAAACGCGAAAACATAAGTAATTTAAACATTGTAATAGTCGGGGCAGGGTATATCGGCCTCGAAGCAGCCGCTTCGTTGCGTAAAGCTGGGGCCAGCGTTACTGTCATCGAGCGCGAAGAGAGAATTCTTGCTCGTGTTGCCAGCGAATCTGTGTCAAATCATGTTGCCCGAATACATCAGGAAAATGGAGCGACGATTTTATGTCAGCGCAACGTAAGCGCGGTAGAACGAGACACAGATAAAGGTTTTCAATGGATAGTTTGTGATAATGGTGAGCGGTATCGCGCCGACGCTATATTACTCGGGGTCGGTGTGCGAGTGAATAGCGAGCTTGCACAAGAGGCTGGCACGTTACTCCATAGAGGTGCAATAAGCGTCAACACGCACATGCAGACTTCGATTAAGAATATTTGGGCTATTGGAGATTGTACTAGCTTTACTCATCCATTGTATGGTGAAAACAGCCATATTGAATCAGTACAAAACGCGTTGGAGCAGGCCAAGGTTGCGGCAAAAAATATACAGCAAATATCCGTAGCTAACGCTGGTGATGCTGCTCCACTGCAGAATTATAAAGCAATACCATGGTTTTGGTCAGATCAGTACAACATGAAACTTCAAATGGTAGGCCTTCCTGTAAACGCAGATTGTCAGGTTACACGCCAAGAGTCAAAAGAAGCGCTGTCGGTTTGGCACTTTGTGCAAAACAAACTAGTAAGTGTTGAGGCAATTAACTCACCTAAATCATATGTACTTGGTGGCAGAGCGATTGACAAAAATGCCTTTATTGATAAGTCGAAATTAGCCGACCCATCCCAAAGTCTTGCCGACCTGCTTTAATTTCGTGTGGCCATAAGGACGGAGCTAAGAAAACTCCGTCCTTCTCTTCGAGTTAATTCTTTTCAAATCTCGCAACATCTAACTGTAAACGAAATGTAGTTATTTGTTGAAATTTTGTTTTCTTGTGTATATTGTTAACAGTTGTCATTGTTCGATAATGTTGGCAGGTGTGTGTGCCGGCCAAGCAGGTTTAAATAAACATTGGTCAAAGAACACTTATGAACAAAAAGAATTGCGCTATCGTATTTTCAGCTATTGTTACGGCTTGTTTAAGTGCGGCAGTGGTAGTGGGATGTAGCAATACACACGAGCAAGACGGCACTGCAAAGGTTGTGTTTTCTGACGTTTCTGAAAAAGTAGGTTTAATCACGCAGCCTAATTGGAAGTATGGAGGCCCTTCTGTCGCCGACTTAAACCAAGATGGTTTTTACGATTTACTTCTAACAAACCATGACTCTACTCCCGTACAGTTGTTTATGGCAACGTCTGCTAACGGCTATGTAGAGCATGAAAAAATATTTCCGAAAGTTGATCTGCATGGTATTGCTGCGGGGGATTACGACCTAGATGGCGACAATGATATTTTGCTATCTGTGGGAGGGGGAAACGGTCTGCACCCTTCTCCTCAACGAATGCTGCGCAACGACCATGGAATTTTTACTGATGTAACAGAGGCTGCGGGGGTATCAAAGTTGGGGGCCAGAGGGCGAAGCGTTCGCTGGGTTGACCTTGACAATGATGGCGACCTCGATTTCTTGCAGATCAATGCGGCTAAAATGCTCAATGAGTCGACACCTCGAAACATTATTTTTGAAAATCTAGGAAATGGGAAGTTCGATTACTTTCGCAGTCCCAGTTTCGAAGATATTGAAGCTGAACGTCTGCTTATTACAGATTATAACAATGACAATGTACCCGACATTATTGCGTTTACTAGCTATGATAAAAGCACGATATTGAAAGGAAACGGTGATTTGACTTTCACAAATACGTCTTCTTCGGTATTTCCTCAGAACAGTAAGAACTATCCTGGAACTGTTACAGTAGCGCAGGCCGATATTGATAATGACGGAGACCTTGACTACTACTTTGCGAGAGGGAAGCTGTATTACACCATTGCAAATAACGCGGTAAGTTTTGACCAAAAGCGAAAACGCTTAGACTTAAGGGATAAGGGAGGTAAGGGCCACGACGGCATGTATCTTCACGCTGATAATGCACTTACCTTAACAGACTTTTATCACTTTCCTCGAGCAAATCTATTGAAGAGCATGCCTGTATTTATTGGGCAAAATAAGCGCCAGATAGCAACCCCTGTCAATCCAGTAACCATTTTACCAACAGAAGCTGAAGGCTTTCCCGATAAAGTTGAAGAAACAGGGTGGTACATTGGCTACTTAGGCAACAACAAGTGGCGCTTTGAGTGGAACATGGCCGCTGACTTAGCTTGGGATTTGAGAGCGTCTGTAATTGGAGTAGAAAAATATGAGGCGCAATGGCAGCCTCAAGATTTGTCTGTGCCTGATGTGCTTTTACGCAATGACAATGGAGTGTTAACCGACATTTCAAATGTTCTTCCCAATTCAACTCGTGATAACAACTGGGGGGTAACAGCAGGTGACTTTGATAATAACGGGCTAGCTGACTTTTTCATTTATCGATTCGGTGAGCTCAAACGCCGGGTGGTTGATGTAATGTTACTGAATCAGGGTGGTTATATTTTTGAAGAGTCAGTACATCATAACGCTACAAGTGAAGTGGGAATGGATTCTCATGGCGACGGGGGGATCGCGGCTGACTTCAATCTTGACGGCAAACTCGATATTTTAAGTGGTGATGATGATAACGGTAAGTGGCATATGTATCACAACGTCACACCATCTACTGAAAACCATTTCCTTCTGCTACACATAGGTTATTCGCCAAACGGCATTGATCCCATGGGGGCCAAAGTTTGGGTAAAAACCGCTAGTGAGCAACATTTTACGCTTGTTGGTTCGCCCAATGCGAACCATTCACAAAGTCTGCTGAATATTGTCCATGTGGGGCTAGGTATGCAAGAGGTTATAGAAGAAGTCCGCGTTCAATGGAGAGATAAAGAAGTAACTACAATCAAAGATTTGCCCGCTGATCAGTTGGTAAAGGTCGGAGATAACCTGTGAAAAACATTAATCAGTGTCGGTTGCGAATTGCTAAGGAAGATAAGCCTCAACAGGAGGACTGGTTATCGAATCTTGCGATTATAGCGTGTTTGCTAGCGTTATTAATTGCTATAGCTGGGTGCACTTATAACCATGAAAAGCACCACGGTCGTATAATTACCCCTCAACAACCCTTGGTTGTTTCTATGAATGTTACTGAATCACATGCTTATAAAGTGGTGTTTACAGTCAATAATCATTCACGCCTTACTAGGTTTACTGTTTTAGCAGGTAACGAATTACTGGTCGATAATGTCAGTGTGCCCGAGCTGGGGAGGCAAACTTTGCATTCGCTGATAGCGTTTGAATCAACAGGAGAAAAAGCTCTCACGCTAAAGACAATAAACGGTGAGTTAACTCTATTAGATTGGCATATCGAGAAATCGTCAATTGCACTTCCCTCCTTCTTCGATATTACTGAGCAAGCCGGAATAGACAAAGTGCCATCTCTAAAATATGGCGGGCCTTCTGTAGCTGATATTGACCAAGACGGTGATTACGATTTCATTGTTAATAATCATAATGCGGAAAGTAGCAAGATTTACTGGAATAATGGTGATTTCACAGTAACTAAGCACTCTCGCAACCTTTCTCGCTGGCTAATGCAAGACTTGCATGGAACGGCTCTTGGCGATTATGACAACGATGGTGACCTTGACTTAATGCTCACTCGAGGCGGAGGTAATGGAACCACACCTTCAGTTTCCTATTTTTATGTGAACGACAACGGGAACTTTGTTCGTTTTACCGGCGATGCAGGCATAGACAAAGGTGGCCGTGGACGTGGCGCGAGGTTTACTGATGTGGATCTCGATGGAGACTTAGATCTCTTCGTTATTAACGAAACGAGCTTAACGCACAGTAAGCCGCAGCATATGTTTTTTGAGAATAAAGGCAAGGGGCAATTTGTTTATAAATCAGTACCGGGGATAGAAGATGTTAGGGCGTCGAGAGCGCTGATCACCGATTTTAATAACGACGGTATTGACGACGTCATTATGTACGGTCCTTTAACTTTGTGGCAAGGAAACGGTGACTTTACTTACACTGACGTATCATCTTTGTTGCCATTAGAGATAAAAGACATTCGGCAGGTTATGGCTATCGCCGACATTGATATAGATAATGACGGCGATCTTGATCTATATCTTGCAAGAGGCAAAGAATTCGAGCACGGTTTTGGCGAAGCTCCTTCGATGGACTTTGACCCTATCTCAAAATCTTTTGCTATAAAAACAAGAGGGTATGAAGGTCGGGACAGTTTCAGCTTTAGCGCGGATGACTCAATTACCCTTAATAATTATTACTTTCTAGGGCAGATGGGATTTAGAGGTAAAGACTACCCTATTTATTTAGGGGCAAGCAAAGCTGTACACAATATTCAGTCTGGTGGTCAATTCACCTTTAATTCCGAGATGGCGAGAGGCTGGCCTGAAATACGGCAAGATAATGGCGTCTACTTTGGTTATCTAGGTGATGGGAAGTGGAACGCAGAGCTGGTAAGAAATGGCAATATCTTTTGGTCCTTCTTTTTTACCTTGCAGGGTGTTACCGCAGCAAATCCAGCGTTCGAACCTGAAAACAGAAACATTCAGGACATGCTTTTAGAAAATAGAGGTGGTCGCTTTTTCGACGTTTCAGCTCAGTGGGACATTCCTCTAGGGGGAAATGCACTGGGAGTTACTACAGGCGATTTCAACAACGACTCTTATCAGGATTTGTTCGTTTATCGTTGGGGTAGAGTAGATAAGCGTATTGCTGATGTTATGTTATTGAATACTGGAAAGGGGAAGTTCGAAACATCAACAATGCACGGCGCAAGTGACCACGGTGGGCCTGGCTTCGGAGATATGGGGCAAGCGTTCGATTTTAACCTTGATGGTTACCTCGATATTCTTTCTGGAAGCGAGCATGGCTATTGGTATCTGTACGAAAACAATGGCAAAAATAACACTAGCAAGAGTAACTATGCATTAATGAATGTTGGCTACTCTCCAAAAAGCAATGTAGATGCATTAGGCGCTTATGTAACATTAACTACACCGGCCGGTGAGTTCAAAAAACGCGTTGGTTCAGCTGGGGAAATATTTTCCCAGAGTTTCCTCAATATCGTACATTTTGGGCTTGGAAATACTGCTCATATAAACAAAGTACAAATACGCTGGAGAAATGGTGAAACCCTCGTAATCGAAAAGCCTTCAATTAACCAAATTCTTACCGTAGGAAAGCATAAACCTAATAATGCTTCTGTTCATTCTGTTTTTCTAAAAGAACAGCTTGCCTCAAAAGTTAAGAGGACGCCATTCGTAAACATCCTTGATAAAGAGGATCTTCAACTGAACGGTATAGATAGCTCAAAGCCTCTTACGCTGACAGTAAAATATCATGCAGGAACTGGCCAAAACGTAATTGCCGCAGATGAAGGGGGCATGCAGTTTTGGTTGCGTCACCGCTCATCAAGCCTCATTCCTTTAGAAGATAGAATTGAAGTAGATTCGTCAGTGCTATACACCGAACAAGGCAGCGCCACCGCCTCTATTAATCTGCAAGGTTTGTTGCCCTCTTCTAATTTAAAACCAGGAGAGTACTACACGCTAAGAGTGGTATTTACCTCAAGTGACGGCAACATGTATGAAGACAGTATCGAACGGATTAACTTGTACTAGTAAAAGAGTCAACATTATGAAAAAGATAAGGACGGTAAACGTAGTATCAGCAATATTTGCGCTATTCGTATTGATGCTGTGTTTTGCTGCAAAAGCACAAGCTCAAGAAATTTACACTGCGAATGAAAAATCGTTGGCTCGTCATTATGCTGTGCCTGACTGGTTCAGAGATGCGAAATTGGGAATTTACTTTACATGGGGCCCCTATACAGTAGCTGCAAAAGGAAACGAATGGTACCCCCGATGGATGCACTTTAAAGTGCCACCTGAAAGCTGGCAAGGAAAGAAACCAGGCTATCATATTGAGCTTCTCGATTGGCATACTCAAAATTTTGGGCACCCATCAGAATTTGCGTATCACGATATGATTCCGCGCTTTACCGCTGAACACTTTGACGCTGCAGAATGGGTAGGTTTGTTTGAATTAGCAGGCGCTAAATTTGCGGGGCCTGTCGCTATGCATCACGACGGCTATGCGTTGTGGGATAGTCAAATTACTCCTTGGAACTCGGCTAATATTGGCCCTAAACGCGATATTACAGGGGAAATCACAGCAGAGTTGAGAAAGAGGGGAATGAAGCTTATTACCACTTTTCATCACGCTAGAAATTTACAGCGTTATAAGGGGCAGTCATATGAACAGGCCTTGCAAAAGTATGGCCACTTGGATATGTATCACATGTACTGGAATTCACACTTTCCATGGGTTGATGGCTTAGCCACCTCGTCAAATGATCCTGAATTGGCGATTCTATACGGTAATATGGAAGAAGAAGAGTGGATAGATACATTCTGGTTAGGCAGTTTAAAAGAAGTTGTTGATAAATATCAGCCCGACATTGTGTGGTTTGACACTTGGCTGGATTTAATCCCAGAGCAAGCGCGATTTGAATTTGCTTCCTACTATTTAAATGCGGCGGGGCGATGGGGTAAAGACGTCATGATAACGCATAAAGATAGGGACATGCCTTACAGCTTCTCCGTAGAGGATTTTGAACAAGGCCGTCGCGACAAGCTAACCAATTTGCCATGGCTAACAGATGATACTATTTCGAAGCAAAGTTGGTCGTACATCGAGGGCTTGGAAATAAAACCTGCCAGTTGGGTGCTGCATGACTTTATTGATATTGTATCCAAAAACGGTCAGTTATTGCTGAATATTTCTCCTAAATTTGATGGCACTATTCCTGAGGATCAAAAAGCTGTATTGAAGGAGCTGGGTAATTGGCTTCGTATAAACGGCGAGGCAATTTACAAAACCCGACCATGGAAAATTTTTGGTGAAGGTCCTACTAAAATGTCAAATAGTGGTCATTTTACAAAACATGTCGACTATACCGCTCAAGATATAAGATTTACTCAAAACGATAATACGCTATATGCAATTACCCTAGGTATGCCGCATGAAGAAATCCTAATTTCATCTTTATCCTTAAACAACAGCCTAGAACACGATGCTGTCACTTCTGTAAAGAGCTTGAATGGCAACTACATCGAATATTGGAAGCAAGATATGGATGGCTTGCGGATAAAACTCAAAGCGAATTCACCCTCACAGCTGGCGTATGCCTTTTCTATACAATGAGAGAAACGTAATGATGACCTCGTATCTTTTACTAATAGTGGCGGTAACTAACGCATGATGAAACTCTACATTGATGGCGAACAACACACAGTAGATGTGGAGGAAAACATGCCGCTTCTATGGGTATTGCGTGATGTGCTTAATAAGAAAGGAACAAAGTTTGGCTGCGGTATGGGGTTATGCGGTGCTTGCACAGTTCATGTAAATGGCGAGGCTGTGCGTTCGTGTATTACACCCGTAGGAGTGGTCGAAGGTTCTGCAATTGCGACGATCGAGAGTGTTAGTAAAGAAGGGCAGGAACACGCTATTCAAATATCATGGCGAGAATACAATGTGCCTCAATGTGGGTATTGCCAGTCGGGACAAATCATGAGCGCGTTGTCGATGTTAAATCACATCCCTTCACCAAGTGATGCTGATATTGATGCGTTTATGTCAGGTAATATTTGTCGTTGTGGCACTTATCCGAGGATCAAAGCGGCAATTAAGCACGCATCAAAGCTAATGCAAAGCAATCAAGCAGGTGATAAAAAATGATAGCGCCACCAACTGCATTTCTAGCAAAATTATCTCGCCGAGAGTTTCTAAGGTTATCTGGCGTAGCAGGCTCAGGACTGTTATTGGCCTGCAATACGACATATGCGTTAGGTGCAAGTGACTCATCGCGTATAAAATTTGACGCTATAGCGCCTCATCATCGGCTTAATATATTTGTGTCAATCCATACCGATGGCACCATAGACATAGTTTCTCATCGCTCGGAAATGGGGCAGGGGTCAAAAACCGGTATTGCTCAAATTATTGCCGACGAACTCGAGGCTGACTGGGAAATGGTGAGGGTTATTCAAGGACGTGGTAACAAGGCATACGGAAATCAAAATACCGATGGGTCCACTAGCATCCGGCTTTTTTGGGATAAATTGCGAGAAGTAGGCGCTTCTGCACGCACAATGCTAGAAAGTGCTGGTGCGGAGTATTGGCAGGTTTCTTTACAAGACGTTTTTGCAAAAAACGGGAGAGTTTTTAATAAGAAAAACAATAAGTCTCTCGCTTACGGAGATTTGGCCGAACTTGCTAGCAAACAATCGATACCCGAGCCAAACACATTAAAGTTTAAGCCATTTTCCAATTATCAATATATTGGGAAAGGCATTACTATCGTTGACATTGATGATATTACATCAGGAAAAGCGTGTTTTGGCATTGATGTGACCTTGCCAGGAATGCTAATTGCGTCTATCGAGCGTTGCCCGGTTCTTCACGGTCAAGTCGAGTCATTTGATAGAGCTGCCGCATTAGCAGTTCCGGGAGTGCAAGAGGTAATACAAATGCCTGCGACCAAGGAGACGGTTGTGTATTTCCCCCTAGCTGGTGTCGCAGTGATTGCTACTAATACATGGGCAGCCATGCAAGGTCGAAAATTACTAAATGTTAAATGGACTTATAACGAAGAAGGTGAAGCGAATAGGGAGGTGAATTCTGAACCTTCGTTTGATATGTGGAGAAAGAGCCTATCTGATTTACCTGAAAAAGTAGGAGGAAAAGGTGACGTTACAAAAGGCTTTGAGCAGTCGGATTTAATTCTAGAAGCGAGTTATCAAACCCCTTATCTTGCTCACGCACCAATGGAGACACCCGCGGCGACAGCGTGGTTCAAAGACAACAAGTGCGAAATTTATGCAAGTGTCCAAGATCCGCAATCGACAATGCAAAACGCCGCGGCACTTACAGGTTTGCCTGAATCATCGTTTATAGTTACCCCAACGCTTCTCGGCGGCGCATTTGGTCGAAAATCAAAATCTGATTTTGTAAACGAAGCTGTTTTTCTTTCGCAAAGAATATCGAAACCCATTAAAGTGGTTTGGACTAGAGAGGATGACATCAAGCACGGTTACTATCATGCTGGAGCAGTGGAAAAAATAAAAGTGGGTATTGATAAAAAAGGTAAATTATTAGCATGGCACCGCCTTACGGCTTATCCCACCATATTATCCACATTCGATCATAAGGCGAATACGCCCCAAGATTTTGAGTTGAGCCTCGGTTTTGCAGACTTCCCTTACGATGTAGATAATGCGTTATTTGAAAAGGCAATGGCAGATAGTCCAGTTAGAATCGGCTGGATGCGCTCTGTATGCAATATTCAACATGCATTTGCGTTAAACTGTGCGGTAGATGAGGCGGCACACAAGGTAGGTTTGTCCATGTCTGATTTTATCCTTGCTAATCTTGCCAAGGATAAAGATATCGATCACAAAGAAGAATACAATTTTGAATTTACCAATTACTCCGAAACACTAACGCGCCACCCATACTCAACGCGACGCTATCGTAAGGTTGTTGAAAATTTATTGTCGCACGCCCCCCTAAACGAAGCGTTACCGAACGGGGAAGGGTGGGGGCTCGCTGTTCACCGAAGTTTTGTGAGCTATGTTGCGGTGGCAACAAAGGTAAAGGTTGTTGAAAAAAAATTGGCTGTAGAAGAAATGCATTGCGTAATTGATTGTGGAACCGTAGTTAACCCAGATAGAGTTCGTGCTCAGATGGAAGGTGCGATGATTTTTGGGTTGTCATTATCGCTGATGGGAACAATAGATATTGATAAGGGCGCGGTGAGGCAATCTAATTTCCACGATTATCCCGTACTAAGAATGTCACAGTGCCCTGCAATACATGTTCATATAATGGATGGGGGGAGCAACGCGCCGGGTGGTGTGGGCGAACCTGGGGTTCCGCCTGTTGCGCCAAGCGTTGCAAATGCCATCTTCTCAGCTACAGGAAATCGTCATCGCACGTTGCCACTTAATAAATTTTATTCAGTTTGATATTCATTACAGGTTGTAAATGTAAGTGCCAATGCCTTGCATTGGCACAATCGTTCTAGCGACCAAAGCCGGCGTTGGCTTTTGGTGTAAAGCGGATGATGTAAAACTTGTTAGTAGAAGTACTACTTTTGTTGAAGGCTTTTGAGCGGTGTAATTGATTGGCCGTTGCTAAGATACCTTTATCGCCTGCATTGGCAAACCCTTCAACCCAAGCGAGTCTCTCATCTTTAAAAAGCGGTTGATATTGTCTTTTATTATTGATGATGCCAAGTGTGCTTTTAGTTATGTCTGAAACATAAATATTTCCAGCTGTATCTATGGTAATTCCATCACTAAATGGTTTGCGGGCGAAAAATTCAACCTTGCTTGCTAAGCGTGCATCATTTAACGTATCGTTTAGCAAGTCTTCAGTTTTAACTCTATAGAGCGATTCAGACGTCATTGGCGCGAAATAGACCCACTCATCGTTGTGATCAATGGTTATCGGGTTTACGCCTATACGGGCATTTTCTTCCCCCATTGGGAGAACCTTACCGTCAATTACTATGTTTTTATCTTCTGGAATAGTATAGGTAGACCCTGAAAGTACACGACGAATATATCCGGTATCAATATCTATAACGATTAGAGCAGATGTTTTTGCGTCAGCAGTATCTGAGATGTAAATTGCATTATGCGTTCTATCAACCGCTAAATCGTTTAAAATATAGTTCTCACCAATATAAGGTTTGGTTATATGAAACATTTTAAATAATGTCTCGGTTTTCGTATCCCATCCAATTACTCTACCTGAATGGTAATCCCATCTTGTATCTAGAAACCATAAGACGCCCTCTTTGTCTGCAACTGTGCCTAAAACGGAAAACATGGATTCACTAAATGCTTTATTGGGGTAGGGAGCAAACTCACCGTCTTGGGTAATTTCCAACAATTTGTAGTTAGCACCGTAAGCTTGGTGTGTGCTTAGAAATGTTCGCCCCTCTGGTGTAACGGCAATATTTGCAGGTGGTACAGTTTCATCCAGCTCAAATAAAACGTCGAAATTAGGTTCAGCAAAAACTCGTAGGCTTAGCGGGCTTACTATAAGAATTAATAAAGCAATGACCAGACGAAGGCGCATAAAGTCTCCATAAATTAAGTGTTTGGATACAATAAATTGGGTAACCAAAGCGTGATCTCCGGTACCATCATAGTTAGCACTAACACAATAATCAGCGGTAATAGAAATGGCATAGTAGCTTTAGCCGTTTTTTCAACTGTTAAACCAGAAACTCGAGCAAGTACAAATAGCACCATGCCCAGAGGAGGGGTGAGTAGCCCGATCATAAGATTAAGCAGCATAATGATACCAAATTGAATCGGCTCTATTCCGGCGGCTATCGCGATTGGAAGTAAAATTGGGGTTAAAATTGTGATAGCAGCAATGGTTTCCATAAAGCAACCCACAATGAAAAGCAAAAGAGTAATACACAGATATAGCGTCACTTTACTTGTATCCGTTTGTGCTAAAAAGTCAGCGACTATCGCATCAATACCTTGACTGGTTAATACCCATGAAAAGATGGCTGCACCGCCAATGATCAACATTATCATGCTTGTAGTTTCAACAGTTTCAGAAGACACTGTAAGGAGTCGTTTTAAGGTAAGAGTCTTGTACACAAACCCTGTAAGTATGATGGCGTAAACGCAGGCGACCACGGCGGCCTCAGTTGCAGTAAAAAAGCCGCTCACTATACCGCCAACAATAATAAAGGGCGTCATCAACGAAAGCCCAGCTCTTTTAAACGTGCTTAAAATAGTAGAAAAAGCAAAACCAGCATCTTTTTGATACCCACGTTTATAAGCGACAAAGGCGACCATTAGTGACAGTGCGAGCGCCATTAAAAGCCCTGGGACTAAACCCGCCGCAAATAACTTACCTATACTTTCTGAAGCAAGTACACCATATATAATCATAGGTAAGCTTGGCGGAATTATAGGCCCAATTGTTGAGGATGCGGCCGTAAGCCCAACGGCAAAGTCCGTGTCATATCCTCGCGCTTTCATAGCATTTATCTCAATTGCTCCGAGTCCACCAGCGTCGGCAACCGCTGCACCAGACATTCCGGAAAATAATACTGAAGCCCCTACATTTACGTGTCCTAACCCACCGCGTAACCAACCTACTAGTGCTTGGGCAAAGTCAAATATTCTATGAGTAATGCCACCTTGGTTCATTAATGCGCCTGCCATAACAAAGAATGGAATCGAAAGTAATGGAAAGCTATCCATGCCACCTACCATTTGGTGCAGAACAACAACAGAAGGAATGCTTCCTTCGTACAAAATAGCAAGTAAAGACGCGACGATAAGCGCTATTGCTATGGGAAAACCGATGAATATAAGCGCAAAAAGCGAGATAAAAAGCAGTAGTATGGTCATAAGTTAATTTACGCTTGTATTAAAAGTGTTCTGTAATAAAAAAGAGAACAGTTGCTGTGCAGCACGAACAAAGCATGCAAGCAAAGTCAGTGCTATAAAGCTATATAAGTAGCTGAATGAAAGGTTTAGTGCGCTCATCTCATGATTTTGTATCTTTAAAGCAATAATAAGACTAGAGGCAGCGAGGAAAAGCAAAGTAACCGAATTCACAATCAAAACACATCGAGTAACCCAATATTTAATTTTACTGGGTAAGCGCAGTTGGAAGTAACTAAAGCTAATGTGGGTTTGTTTTCTAAAGCCTTGAGCAGCGCCTAAAAAGGTTAGAAGAATCAATTGATATCGGGCGACTTCTTCTGTCCAGCCTAATGGCGCATTCAATAGATAGCGACTTAACACTTGTGCAGTAAGCGTTAAACCCAAGAGCCAAAACAAAGTAATGGCTATTTTTTCGTCTAATTCGACTTTTTCCTTTGTGCTTTGAGTCGACTTACTAGAGAGATTGGATGTTATCATAAATACCTTGGCTCTTAGGTTGAAGGCGATCTGACAAATAACGTTGCGTTGCACGTTTAAAGGGCTGCGTATCAAGTGTGTGGACTACCACTCCGTTGTCAATAAACCAACGTTTGAGCTGGAGTTCTTCCAGTTCTATATCTCGAGATGCGCGAGTTGATGCTTCTTCTAGTAGACCTAATAAAACGCCCTGGTCCTTCTTGGAAAGCTCGTTTAAAAACCGGCTATTGGTAATGGTGAGTATTGAGCCAAGTATATGACCTGTTAAATTAATATGGGTTTGCACCTCATATAATTTTTTAGCGGAAATAGTCGGTAACGGGTTTTCTTGTGCATCTACTACCCCTTGTTGTAGCGCTAAGTATACCTCTGAAAAGGCAATAGGGCTGGGCTTTGCCCCCAAAGAAAGAGGAAAAATGTGGTAAACCTTTGCACCTGGAACACGTATTTTTAGCCCCTGTATATCTTCGGGTGTATTTATTTGACGGTTTGCCGTCATGTGTCTGGTTCCATAATAAGTAACGCTTGCGATACGATTTCCACTAGCAAGCTCGCTGTAGTCTTCCGACATATCAAGGAATATTGAGGACTTAAAAAAACGTTGCCAATGAGAGATATCATCAAAAATATAGGGTAATTCAGAGAGGCCCAACGGAGGGTGAGTTTGCGCCGCAAAACTGATACCAGTGTAGATAATATCTACAGTACCTAAACTAAGACTCTGATTGAGATGACCCTCTTTACCTAATAAAGAAGATGGGTAGACGAGAATCTTGTACCTTCCATTAGTTTCTTCGTAAAAGCGCTCACTAGCCCATACTGCCCACTTATGAAGGGGATGAGAGGCTTCGTACACATGCGCCCAGCGCACTATTCTTGCGTTTGATGAAGCTGTATGAGGCTCAGCCGCGCATACCTCAATAGAAATGCCTATCGAAATACCAATGCCCGCAACCCAACAAGCAGAGTGTAGATAGCGCAAAACGACTAGCCAAACTTTCATCGCTACTGTTTATCCTAATATTAATTTGTATTACAGTTAATTGTTAACAAAATAAACAAATGTTATGCTGTTGTAAAGTAATTTGGTTTCCATGATGAAACACCGACACGTTTTTAAGAGGAAGACACATGAGTAATACAGAAAATGTGGGTTGTAATGAGACTGATAGAGGACCATGGCTTTTTTTGAGCTTGGTGGTTTTCATTCTTGGAATGTTTTGGCAACAAGCGACTGCTAGTGAAAAACGAGCCTATGAAAGTGTTCGAGCAGGGAGTGATACTCCGCCAAATATAATCGTCATATTGGCGGATGATTTAGGGTATAACGACGTGGGTTATACTGGTGTAACCGATATTCAAACACCAAATATTGATGCTTTAGCTGCAGAGGGGGTGCAGTTCACAAACGGTTATGTGACCCATCCTTATTGTGGTCCCTCTCGAGCTGGGTTATTAGCCGGAATATATCAAGCACGTTTCGGTATGGAAAATAATGTGAGCTACTTTCCGCAAGATAAAAACATGGGATTGCCTCTGTCTGTTAAGACTTTTCCAGAAAGGTTACAAGAGGTAGGTTACCGTACAGCTATTTTTGGAAAGTGGCACCTAGGTGGTGCCCCGCATTTTCAACCTAACAAAAGAGGATTCGACTACTTTTATGGCTTTTTAGACGGTGGACATAATTATATGCCCGGCCAAGTTACTGTTGGAGGAGATGGCTATTCATTGCCGATTATGCGAAATACGCAGGTTGCTGAATTTGAGGAATACCTGACTACTGCATTAAGTCGAGAGGCTTCGGACTTCATCGAAGAAAATAGAAAATCCCCTTTTTTTATATTCATGTCTTACAACGCACCTCATACGCCACTGCAAGCACCCGAAGACACAATAAAAAAGTACGCTCATATTGAAGATACTGAGCGACGAGTATATGCGGCTATGGTCGATGAGATGGACAGTGGTATTGGGATGATTATTGATGCTTTGGACAGGCAAGGTTTGAGGGAAAACACCCTTATACTGTTTCTTTCCGACAACGGTGGGGTTTATCCGGAAGACTGGCAACCTACCAGCGACTGGGCTGATAATACACCGTTCAGACGTGGAAAAGTGAGTTTGTTAGAAGGAGGTATACACGTCCCTTTTCTTGCCAATTGGAAAGGCAAAATTGCCCCAGGGCAGGTGTTCGATGGCCTAGTATCTTCTTTGGATATAGCCGCTACAAGCACGGTATTAGCGAACGCAAACACCGCAGATCTTGAAGGAGTTAATTTGATGCCATATCTAACAGGTGAAAAAACAGGCTCTCCTCATAAGGCATTGTTTTGGAGGTTAGAAGAAGCCCAGCATATTTGGGCTGTTCGTACAGAGGATTACAAATATATGAACCAACCGTTGCCTGGTGTAGGGAGAAGCTTTTTCGATATGCGTCATGACCCTACAGAATCGAATAACATCGTAGATTCCAATATTGAGGCGCAACAATCACTGGCGCGCAAGTGGAATATATGGAACAAAAAAAATCAAAATAATGTACTTCAGCAGTCATGGGAATATAAAGCTGAAGTCGATAAGTTTTTCGAGGCGTTACATCAGCGTAATCTTACTGAAGCTAAGAATAGGGAAGTGTATGTAATCGAATGAATTACAAAGTTAGCGTTTGGAAATCCACTACCGAACGTTAATGTTTTTAACCGGCTGTTCAGGGAAATTATATGAAGCTGGAATCACTAGACTTAGCAATTTTCATTGGCTATGTAATAAGCCTTTTGTTCATAGCGTACCTGCTTTCCAAAAATGAGCGAAAGGAAAACCAGAATACAGAAGATTACTTTTTAGCAAGTAAGGCCTTACCTTGGTGGGCGATTGGTGCCTCTTTAATTGCTTCGAATATTTCCGCAGAGCAAATAATTGGTATGTCAGGCTCGGGGTATGCGATAGGCTTGGCGATTGCCTCATACGAGTGGATGGCGGCGATAACTCTGATCGTAGTGGGAAAATATTTACTTCCTATTTTCTTGAAAAACGCAATTTATACAATGCCTCAGTATTTGGAGCAGCGTTTCGACTCCAGAGTTAAGACAACACTTGCTTTGTTTTGGCTTTCGGTATTTATCTTTGTAAATCTTACTTCTGTGTTATGGCTTGGAGGACTGGCTATCCAAACCATAATGGGAATTAGTTGGCTATATGGGATGATTTTTTTAGCTTCATTTTCTGTAGTTTACTCACTCTATGGCGGGCTAAAGGTAGTTGCTTATACCGACATTATTCAAGTGGTTTTACTCGTTGTAGGTGGCTTTGTGTTGAGCTATCTAGCTCTTGATACTATCGGAAATGGTAAAGGAGTTATAGCTGGTTTTAACACTATGACCGAAAGTACGCCAAAACACTTTGATATGATTTTGTCAAAAGAGAGTCCGCACTATATGAGTCTTCCTGGTATTTCAGTACTAGTCGGTGGATTATGGGTGATGAACATAGGTTATTGGGGATTCAATCAGTATATAATTCAACGTGCGTTAGCAGCAAAAAGTCTCAAAGAAGCACAAAAAGGTATTGCTTTTGCAGCCTACCTTAAATTACTGATGCCTATTATTGTCGTGTTGCCGGGAATCGCTGCGTTTATCCTATATCCTAATTTGACCGCGCCCGATCAGGCATACCCATCAATGATGGAACTAATGCCAATTGGACTGAAAGGGTTGGTATTCGCAGCATTAGTTGCTGCTATTGTTTCATCGCTTGCGTCGATGACAAATAGTATTTCTTCTATTTTCACAATGGATATATTTCGGACTTTACAGCCTGATAAGAGTCAGGAATTTTATGTCCGAGTGGGGAGAATAACTACGATCGTATCTTTGATTTTGGCATTACTGACCGCCCAACCACTCCTCGGAAAATTTGATCAGGCATTTCAATATATCCAAGAATTTACTGGCCTCTTTTCGCCAGGCATCACAGCGATTTTTCTTTTAGGTATGTTCTGGAAACGAACGACATCATCTGGTGCCCTTGCGGCAGCGTTAAGCTCGGCTGGTTTTTCAATTGTATTTAAGTTAGCGTGGCCTGCTATACCATTTATGGATCGTATCGGGTACGTATTCATTTTGTGCATAGTTGTAGCGACCATTACATCACTTCTCGGAAAACCCTCTGTTACAGATACTTCTGTAGATGTCTCGACAATCAATTTTAAAACGCAGCGTAGTTTTAACGTGTCAGCACTGGGAATTATGATTTTGCTCGTATTACTCTATTTTACATGGTGGTAGTGGAGACGCGTTGGAGCGGTGAGAAGACTCGCGTTTTGAGTTCAACCGAACGTTAAATTTAGGATGGTTCGTTAAACGCTCTACCTTAACCAGTGAAATGTGAACTATCAAGAACGGCTTCAAGGGATTTGTGCGATTCATTTAGTAGGCATTCCAATACTGATATAAACAAAATTCTAGCAAGAGAAAATTAAAAGCTTTTACTTAATCGTTATGGTATTAAAAGGTGATTGTTTAAAACGCGAATAATTAATTATGGGTCAGTGCTTCAAAATGTCAATTTCATATTGTTAACATTTAACATATGTTATATTGTTGTTAATGGGAATTTAACAAGCAAGCATAACTTTTAAAGGTTTAACTCATGAACAGTACATTTGCGTTGTACATAATTTTTGTTGCAATTGCTTCACTCTCTACCTCATTTAAACTAAGTGCTCAGACCATTGAGCATAGTTCAGGTAAATGCTTAAGAACTGCCAATAACTCCAACTCGCCTCCAAATGGCACCCAAGTAGTGCTAACCGATAACTGTACTGGCGGTGCAGCGCAGTTTAGTTGGACCAGCGGAGGAAGTATTAAACATGTCCCATCCAATAAATGTGTGCATCCAGGAGGCTCCCCTAACCCAAGTAATGGAACTGTACTTGTGTTGTGGGAGGGGTGTGATTTTGCAGATCGTATACGATTCAGACGTACATCTTTAGACAGTCTGCAGCAGGTTTCTAGCGGTAAGTGTGTTCATCCAGGTGATGGTTCCGCGAATCCGAGCAATGGAACCGGGTTGGTTATGTGGGACGGCTGCAATGAGACTCGTCTCGCATTTACGCCGCAATCATCAATACAAGGCAGCAATCAAAGTGGCGTGAGTTCATATTCTGCTCTAGTTGCACGTATTGCTGGTGCAAGTTCTGGTGATATCATTACATTATCATCTGACTTTAGCTCTAATGAAGCAATTGTTATCGATAAGAGTATAGTGCTTGAAGGCAATGGCGCGACCATCAATTACTCCACACCCACACAAGGGGAATATGCAGAATTTACTCCAGCGATAATTGTGTCAGCGAGTAATGTTATCATTAGAAATCTTACAATCAATGGCAGCGGTAGAGATGGATCTAATACGCTTGTACAGACTGATAATAGAGGTATAACAAGGTCAAGCAATTTGACCCTATTTAACGTGACTTTAACTAATGCGACGGCTGGACTGAGAAACCAAGGAATCATCCCTTCGAATCTAAGAGTTGAAAATTGTACCTTTAAGAATTTAAACAAAGCGATTGATTTAACACGAGATGCACAGCTATCAGAATTTAATAGAGTTCCTACTGCCTTTGTAAATGCTTTTGGGGAGCAAATCTTTTTTCAAAATGCGGGTAGTCTAATAATCAGAGACAATCGCTTCTTTGTTGAAGAAGGGCAGAACCCAATGCAAGTTGGTATTCAAATTGATGGTGGGAATGACGGATTCAATCCTCAACCAGCACCGGGTTTCCCTAATAATACTGAAGAACGTCGCGTGAACGATAATCTTATAATTAAGTTCGAAAATGGAATTATATCGAACAATCAAGGTTTACAGCCTAGTGATCCTTTACGCGCTTCGGAATTCCCAATAGCCCTTGCCAAAGTAGCTGACGTGACTATAAGCAATAACTTCGTCGAGACAGTTGGTCTAACGAATGATGAATTTGATTTCTCAAGCGGAATAAACGTCGAGCATATGTCGAGAGACATAACTATTTCAAATAATGCTATTGCTGTTAATAGAGTAGTTAATGGTGCACAAAATAACCAGGGGATCAGCGTATTACCTTATCAAGACCACGGAAACAATGCTGAAAGTGAAGAAGCTACGGTCAATGTAAAAATTATCGACAATAATTTTTACGGTTCAGGACGAAGCGGCATTTTCGGGCTCGCTTTTAGAGATTTAGAAATTAATGGAAACAATTTTAACCTTTTTAGCTCTTCACGTACTGGACTGGCCACCATTAATCTCTTTAACACAGACGACAATCAGAATGGAACACTCCAAGAGAATGAGCGTTCCACATTAGCAGGAAGTTTTGTTAACTTTGGTGCAACAACAAATCTTGGTGGGTCTGGATTAGTCACGGCAACACTTTTCAACACTGGTGATCCATCTGACTTGCCACCAGATCAAAGGCATTGACCAGATATCCCCAAAAAATTACGGGGGCTCAGGCCCCCAATATAAATCATTGTGCCTTAGGCAGGATGCTAATGAGCGAGGTGTCCAAGCTGTAATATCTAGTAAACCACGATAACGTTATTTGCAGCGCTACCGAAGCCAAGAGTTACAGTTCGTTGTTCATGGAAATACAGGCTTCGAGCCAGTTAATAAAACACCTGACAGCCTTAATCAGCAAGTTCAGTCGCTAATCTGCGAGAAATACTATGACCTGAACCTGTTGCACCTCTCCGAAAAGCTTGAGACTCACGAACACATTGTTGTTAAGCGCGAAACACTACGTAAGTGGACACATGATATCCATCATGTAAAACGGGCGAAGCGCAGGCGCGGCCGTGTTCACAAACGCAGATAGTGAATGAAAGCGTCAGGGTTAATGATACAAATGGACGGCAGCACAATTCGGTTGTTCGGTGATAGGAAGTCGTGCTTCTCGTTCTACTGATAGCACATTAATATTTACGGGAAAGCGCCTGCATTCTATCCATAACGTACAGCCCGAAATCGTTATTGAAGCAATTCAAATGGTAGTGAACGGCCTCTAAGATAAAACATACCCTGTGTAGTACCACAGGGTATGTACTGCAACTTTACGGACGAAAAAGTGATATTATTACATGAATTAGCTGATTACAAAGGGATACTGACGGTATAAGCACCAAGCGATTTTGACGTAATCACACTATCAATGTTGCTGCTCTTCGGCAAGCTTTGCCAATCGTAACGCAGTAGTATTCATGTTTTCCCTTAGCCAAATATTGCGAACGCCGCTAGCGTGTATATCGATGTTTCTTTCAGATTTGAGCAGCCGTGACACCTTGGATTGACCTAGATGTGGGTTAGCCAGGGAGAATTCGATGACGACTTCCTCAATGGCTCTGTCGGTACGATTTTTGTGATGAAGAACCGGCGTTTCCTGACGTTTTAACGATTCGATTCCACCTTGTTTTATCAGTTTACGATGGCGGTAAATCGTATCGCGGGAGACGCCACTAAGCCGAGATGCTTCTGCCACATTTCCAAGCCTGTCAGCCAAAGCTAATACTTCTAGTTTCTTCTGGATCTCATTGTCTTCCGAGGACACTTTTTCAGGCTCAGTGACTTCTGTTACCTGTAGCTGTCGTCCAGCGAAGTAAGTATCGAACCGCTTATTTTTACCGGAACGAATTTCAATTTTCTGATTTGCGATTGAGTGCTTAAGTGGTGAGTCGATGAAGTAGAGTTTTCCCCTGTAGCTAAACGTATGGTCGTTACGGATCTTCCTGAAGACCTTGGTGATGCAGATATCATCAAGATTGGTGTAGCGGGATACAGGCACATATTCGGTGTCTGACGTTCTTGATTTTACAACCAGGTTTTTACGCCAGAACTGGGGGATGAAGACGTGTTGGAGGTAGCTATTTGCGCCCGTCATATCAGTAATATTGTTAAGTCGTAACTCCGGTATTAACCTGTCTTGCAGGGTATCGAAGGCGCGTTCAATCCTGCCTTTACCCTGAGGAGAACTGGCGAAGATGATTTCAATCCCCAACTCCTCACAGGCCCGTTGCATCTGGGAGAAGTTGCAGCGTTTGGGGCCACCGAATATTCCGGCACGATCAACATACAGAGTTTTAAATACACCGTATTTTTCAAGGACTGAGCGCATGACTTTCATACACCCTTCAGTCGTTTCTGACGGAAAAAACTCAGCATGAATATCGCTATTAGCATCATCAATCATGGCGATTAAACACGATTTCTTATCGCCGAACCAGTGATGTGTGCTGCCGTCCATTTGTAGCATTAATCCAGGTGCTTCCATTCGCTCTCTACGTTTGTGAACACGGCTGCGCCTGCGCTTCGCCCGTTTTACATGATGGATATCATGTGCCCACTTACGCAGTGTCTCGCGCTTAACAAGAATGTGTTCGTGAGTCTCAAGTATCTCGGCGAGGTGCAACAAGTTCAGGTCATAGTATTTCTCGCGGATTAGCGACTGAACGTGCTGCTTAAGTCTGTCAGGCGTTTTATTAACTGGCTTGCAGCCTTTATTTCCGTGAACAACAAACTGTAAGCCTTGGCTTCGATAACGTTGTAAATACCGTTCAATAGTACGTCTGGATTTATTGAGGAGCTTAGTGGCATTGGCTATCGTAATTTTACGCTCAGCCACTTTCGCGATGACATCAACTGTCAATTGAGCTTTGGAATTCAAAACAATCATCCTTAGCGTTCCTCAAATGCACAAACAAAACATTCAAAGAACACGGTTAAAGATAACCGTCAATTTCCCTTGGTAATTAGCGACTACGACAGAATCGCGTGGTAATTAAAGTACGACAAAGTCGCTTGGTGTTAACATGTGAAGAATCTAGCTCAAATCTAATCTGACAGCGGCACCTTGAAAATCGGGTAACTGTCAGATCAAGTCTGAGCTAGTACATATGACAAGTCGCTTGGTACTTATACCGTCAATTTTCCTTGGTCATCACACTAGTACATATAACGTGCTAAATCGCCTCGTTCATATAAATAGTTTTCTTATCAAGGTACTGCTCTAGACCGTATTGACCGTCCTCGCCGCCCATTCCGCTCTTTTTCCAACCATTATGGAAACCTTGATGCTGCTCTCCGATACCTCTATTGACATACACTTCACCAACCTCCATCTCGTCAATGGCCTGGTTTATATATGCAAGTGATTTAGTATATAAGTACGCGGATAGTCCGTATTCACTGTCATTTGTGTATGCAATAGCCTGGTCTATGCTGTCAATTTTGCAGATTGGCAAAATAGGGCCAAACGTTTCTTCGTGCATAAGTACGTTATCTTGTGCAACATTGCCCACCAATGTAGGTTCAAACCAGTGACCCTTCTCAAAGCCGTCAATGCTTGTTTTACTGCCACCTGTGATAATTTCTGCGCCTTGTTCTAAACTCTTACCCAGAAGAGACGAAATATTGTCAATCTCTCGAGCATTAACTTTCGGGCCCATTTGCGTTGTTGGCGACATTGGATCGCCTACCACTAATGCTCTGACTTTAGGGGTAAGCTTTTCAATAAATTCATCATACACATTTGAATGAACATAAAGGCGCTCTGCACAAGTACAGACCTGACCACAATTAGCAAAACGGGTGTCTATTAAGTCGTTTACCGCTTTGTCTATATCAGCATCTTCCATAACAATAAAGGGCGCTTTACCACCCAACTCGAGCATTACAGGTATCATATGCTTACCGGCTGATTGATATATGTGCTGACCTGCCCGAGTACTACCTGTCATGGTAATAAGTTTGGTGATAGGGCTTTCGCACAGGTATTGACCTACTGAGCTTCCCGTACCGTTGACAATGTTGAGCACTCCAGCTGGAATTCCAGCTTGATTAGCCAATTCGCCAAGCATCAGTGTTGAAAGCGGAGTCTCTTCTGTAGGTTTTAACACCATAGTGTTTCCTGTCACTAGGGCTGGACCTATCTTTCTGCCAGCCAGCGCTAACGGAAAATTCCATGCTGTAATACCAACAACCACGCCGCGCGGTACTTTGTGAATATAAATTTTTTCGTTTTCATTGTCCGAAGGAAGGATGTCACCGCTTATGGTGAGTGCGTTGTCACATGCATAGTCGATAAAGCTAGCGGTAACGGCAACCTCCATTTCAGCAACACCGATAAGCTTACCTTGTTCTTGAACAATCAACGGCGCCAGGGTAGGGGTGTTTTCTCGTATAAGTTGCGCAAATATTCTCAATATAGAAGCTCTTTCGCGCGCCGTTTTTTTAGCCCACGCTTTTTGGGCTCGCTGCGCGCTAATAAGCGCGTGCTCAGCGTCATCTTCACAACCCAGCGGTACTTCACCCACTGCTTCGCTTGTTGAAGGATTTAAAACGGGTATAGACTCCGCACACACTGATTCACAGTATTGGCCATTAATAAAATGCTTTTTATTGTATTTGAACATGAATTATCTTCCCATCCATCCGCCATCAACCAGAACAGTAGCACCATTCATATAGTCAGATGCTTTAGATGCTAAAAATACCGTAGGTCCCACAAAATCTGTGGGTTCACCCCACCGGCCTTGTGGTATGCGGCTTAGTATTGATGACGCCCTTTCTGGATCATTTCTTAGCGCTTCTGTATTGTCGGTGGCAATATATCCTGGCGCTATAGCATTTACGTTAACGCCTTGCCCTGCCCATTCGTTAGCAAGTGCTTTGGTCAGTTGTCCAATTGCGCCTTTACTCGCGGCATATCCGGGTACTGTGATGCCCCCTTGGAAGGTTAACAATGATGCCGTGAAAATAATCTTTCCTGACTTGTTCGCTACCATATCTTTGCCTATCTCACGGCTAAGGATAAACTGTGCGTTCAGATTAACTTCGATAACTTTACCCCAATATTCATCGCTATGATTTGTAGCAGGGTCCCGTAGTATAGTACCAGCGTTATTCACTAAAATATCTATTTTAGCGTGTTCGCTTTTTACTTTTGTAATAAATTGATAGACGTCATCCCTATTGCCGAAATCACATCTATAAGCTGAGAAGCGCTTACCTGTAGCTGTAACACCT
Source organism: Alteromonas sp. KUL17 (assembly GCF_006538305.1). NCBI lineage: Bacteria > Pseudomonadati > Pseudomonadota > Gammaproteobacteria > Alteromonadales > Alteromonadaceae > Alteromonas > Alteromonas sp. KUL17. Next base: position 63,879 of record NZ_BJKJ01000002.1, on the reverse strand, counting down.
TTTTCAGTTTCGCTATCTGGTTTGAGCGAGGCAGATACGCCTATTATATCTGCGCCAGCTTGTGCTAGCCCTATCGCCATGGCTTGTCCAATACCCCTGCTGCAGCCGGTCACCAATGCCGTTTTCCCTTCTAAGCTGAATAACTCACTCATTATTGTACCTCCTCAATAAGCGACACAAGCGCTTTCATACCCGATGGGTTTCCGTCCATTGAAGCAAATGCATCACCAATGTTTGATAATTGGTTTACTGAGCTAATGAAAGGGGCTAAATCTAACGACTCATTCGCAATTAAGGATATTGCGTGTTCAAAGTCTTCGTGTTCATATACGCGAGCACCTAAAAGCTCGAGCTCTTTCCAGAAAAACTTAAACAAATCTACTTGTGGTTTTTGGGAGTGAATAGCTACCATGCAAATACGCCCCCTTACTGCCGCAATTTCCGTCATTACATCAACAGCGGCTTGCACACCTGATACTTCAAAAACAACATCAGCGCCCTTGCCATTTGTCCATGTATTTACCTGCTCAATAACATCTTGGTTAATAGGGTCAACAGTTTTTATACCGTTATTTTCAGCAAATTTTCGGCGCGTGTCATTTACTTCAGAAATCATTACGTTAGCGCCTTTAGCTTTAGCAACTAAAGCCACTAATTGACCAATAGGGCCACCGCCAATAACGATAACATCTTCATTTTGAGAAACGCGTGCACGTGAAACATCGTGACAGGCTACAGCTAAAGGCTCTACTAGTGCGCCCATTTTCAACGACACATTGCTAGGTAGTTTATGTAATGTTCTAGCTTTAACAGTCCAAGAGCTTTGAAAGGCTCCCGGTGTATCTATGCCCATAAACTTTAAGTTTTGACAAACGTGCGAGTGTCCAGCTTCACATGCAGGGCACGCTAAACAATAGTCTAGAGGCCTTACTACCACATGGTCACCCAGTGCGACATTGCTAACACCTTCACCAATTTCCGCTACCACTCCTGACATTTCATGACCAATAATCTGTGGAGGAGCAACACGAGCATCCATAACACCGTGATATATGTGCATGTCCGTACCACAAATACCTACATAGCCTACATTAAGCCTAACTTCCCCTGGCCCTGGCGGTATTGCCGTACCTGTTTGTACATCAAACGTTTTATTGCCTACATATTGTGCTGAAAACATAATAAATTCCTTACATGACCTTGTGGGGTGAAAGTTTTTCTGAGTCAAAGATTACGCCTACACCAACGTCATTTGGTGCTAAGGCAAAGCCATTTTTATCCAAGGTAACCGGCCGCTTTGTATAAGCATCGATAGGGAAAGAGTGATATTCCATCATTCCTGCGTTGGGTTGGGATGCCATTAGCGAGACATGCAGTTCTTGCATTCCGTGGCTACAAACCTTCAAATTATTAATATGAGCGAGACTTGCGACCTTTAACCAACCGGTAATACCACCAATGTTGGAGGCATCAGGCTGCAAATACGAAAGCTTCGATTGATTAATCGCGTAGTTGAATTCATACAATGTATGTAAATTTTCTCCCATTGCTAAAGGGATATTGGTAGCACAAGCTATGCGAGAATAACTTTGGTAGTCATCGGGAATGGTTGGTTCTTCAAACCAGTGAATATTGTATTTCTCTATCGCATTTGCGAAGCGGATAGCGTGTTCTGGAGACATAGAATAGTTAGCGTCGACCATAAACGCGATATCGTCACCAATATGCTGGCGAATTGCAGCTACACGGGCAATATCTTCATTTATATCAGGTTTGCCGACTTTTATTTTTATCGCCTTGAAACCCTTTTTCAAATAGCCGTCAACATTTGATATAAGCTTCGCTTCGTCAAAGTTAAGGTCAATGCCTCCAGCGTAACAAGGTGTTTTATCTGCACAGCCGCCCGCTAAACGCCACAAAGGCTGCTGGATACGCTTGCAGCGTATATCCCACAATGCTATATCTACGGCGGATATTGCAAAACTTACTAAACCGCCACGGCCTACATAATGCAAAGCGTACTGCATTTGTTCCCAAATAGACTCAACGCAATCAGCATCTTTACCTACCAAAAATTTGGCTAAGTCATATTTTAAAAGGCTGAATATAGCTTGTCCGCCTTTACCGCCTGTGTAGGTATAGCCAGTACCTTGGGTACCATCTCCACATGTCACTGTGCAGGTAATCAACTCAAAATGTGTATGGTCACCGTGTTTTGCGTCGCTTAACACTTCGGGGAGTGGGATAACGTAATAGCTAACCTCAACATCTTTGATACCACTAGCAGAAACATGATTCGTACTTAAAGGGATTGCTGTCACTTTCGCATCCTTATTAAACGTATAGTTTTTTTATGTACATTGTTAACAATTAATAGCAAACTTTTGGTTTGTGGGAAAGAGCGAATTTGCAACTGGGTAAAAATAGCAACGTAAAATTTATAATACTTTTCTATGTTGTTGATTATTTTATTAATATCTTTCAAAAGGATAATTTCAAAAAACTAATTTTGTGAAATGTTAACAAAAATGTTGACAGTTTTATTATTAAAAGTAAGGTTTTTGGTAAGACGAATGATATTTTTCAAGGGTTATTATGACTATTCGAACCAGGTTTGGCGTGGTTGCCACGTGTGTTTTGGCTGCGGTTGGGCTTCAATCGTGCGCAAAGCGCGAAGCATATTTAATTACTGACACGAAAGAGTTGGCTTCACAACATGAAAGTAATACTTCACACGACATGCTTGAGTCGATGGTTAAGTTAAATGAAAACACTAAAAGCCTGATAAACGCTAATGCAGTAGATTGGCAAATTTCAACCGCAGACGATGGAGAAAGGCAACTCAATATAAAATTTAACGCAGCATTAGCAAACAAACCATCTTTAACTATTAATGCTGAGTCGACGTGGGATTTTAGCTTGAACGACACGGTCGCCGTAGTAATGGATATTGATAACCCGAGCAGTGAGCCTGTACACCTTCATGTAGCCCTAACTGATGTGCACGGGAAAAAACACAATCGCAATAGCGCTATACCTCCTCATTCTTCTGCATCTTATTATTCTTTGATAAAAGGGGAGAATGTTTCCTTAGATACTGGTATGCGTTCGAACCCTAAACATTGGGACACCGACTATACTCAGTTAATATGGAGAACGGGCTCAAAAGAGATAGATGTCAGTAAAATCAAATCAATTACCTTCCAAGTGATGGGGGTAATGGCCGATAAATATATCACCGTTAGAGATATCAGAGCAGTGCGCCCAACCTCTTTTATTCAAGATTCGGCGAAGCATATTGTCGACGAATTTGGCCAAAACAATAAAATTGATTTTGAAGGCAAAGTTATGTCCATCGACAATTTGCGGCAACATTTCAAAGAAGAAAGTGTTGAACTTCAAGCGCAATTACCCACTGATAGGAGCAAATTTGGTGGGTACCTCAATGGACCAAAATTAGAAAGTACGGGGTATTTTCGCACTGAAAAGCATGATGGAAAATGGGCCCTTGTAGACCCTGAAGGGTATTTGTTTTTCTCAACAGGAATAGCCAATGTTCGAATGGCAAATACATCTACTATCACCGGGTTTGATGTATCTGACGCCTATGTTAAATCAAGGGTGAGTACTGATTTAACGCCTGAAGATTCAATGGGCCTCAATAGGCTGAGTAATGCAGCAGCGGAGCATCGCTTCGAGGCATCTGCCATACGTGCCAATATGTTTACTTCCTTACCCGATTATAATGAAGATTTAGGTAACTTTTATGGCTATCGTCGTTCTGTGCATACAGGAACTATTGATAAAGGTGAAACCTACAGTTTTTATATGGCAAACCTGGCTAGAAAGTTTGACGATATGACGGTAGATGGAGTACTAGATAAGTGGGAGTCACTAACGGTTAAGCGTATGCAAAGCTGGGGCTTTACTTCGTTTGGTAACTGGATTGATACGCGTTTTTATGACAACAATAACTTTCCCTATTTTGCTAATGGCTGGATTATTGGTGATTTCAAAACGGTAAGCTCAGGCAATGACTATTGGGCACCTATTCCCGACCCTTTTGATAAAAAGTTCGCTGAACGAACTGATACTACAGTGAAACAGATAGCGCTAGAAGTTAAAAATAGCCCTTGGTGCGTAGGAGTGTTTATCGATAACGAAAAGAGTTGGGGGATTATGGGGAGCCCCGAATCTCAATTCGGTCTAGTAGCGGGTACGATGGCGCTTAATGCCAGCGAAAGCCCCGCAAAACGAGCGTTTGTTGAAAAGCTAAAAACGAAATATAACACCATTGAGTCGCTAAACAAGAATTGGGGCAAAACGTTCAACAGTTTTGATGAACTGAACAAGGGTTTTGCGATTAACTTCAATTCAGAAGAAGCCATACAAGACTACAGTGAACTCCTTACCTTTTATGCGGAAGCCTATTTTAAGACGGTAGCTAGCTCAATGGACAAATATATGCCTAATCATTTGTATATGGGAGCTAGGTTCGCCGACTGGGGAATGACCCCTGAGTTACGTGAAGCTGCTGCCAAGCATGTCGATGTCATGAGTTACAACTATTATCGAGAGGGCATTAATACAGCGTTTTGGGGATTTCTTGAAGAAGTTGATATGCCTTCTATAATCGGAGAGTTTCATATGGGGGCCTTGGATTCTGGATTGTTCAATCCTGGGTTAATAGGTGCGCATACCCAAGAGTTAAGAGGACAAATGTATGAGACTTATATGAATTCAGTTATCGACAACCCATATTTTGTCGGTGCACACTGGTTCCAATATATAGATTCTCCAATCGCAGGGCGCGCTTATGACGGCGAAAATTATAATGTAGGTTTCGTTTCAGTTGCTGATATTCCCTATAAACCATTTATCAAATCAGTTAAGCGGGTTAACAATTCGCTATACCAACGTAGGTTTGAGAAGTAATCATCATGAAGTCACTTATTAGATGGATAGGTTATGTTATCGCTTGTACGGTTACCTTTACTACAACAATGGTTCTCGGCAAAGAATGCACGCCTCTAGGTGAGCGCCTTCGCTCCACGAACTCAGATTTATTGCGCTTAGTGACTGAAGACAGCGCACTATGTGTATTAGAGCGAGGCTTTCAATGGACAGAAGGCCCTGTTTGGGTTGATGAATTAAATGGGCTTTTATTTTCTGATATACCAGAGAGTAAAGTATACCTTTACACTGAAGCTTCTGGGGTGCGTGAGTATCTAAGTAATAGCCGATACTCTAACGGTTTACTTATTTCTCCCGCAAGAAAGCTCATATTACTTCAATCCAGAAATCGCACGGTAAGCGAAATGATGGGAACTATCGATAAGCCAAGTATGACTTATGAGGACTTAGCCACGAGTTATCATTCTAAGCGTTTGAATAGCCCAAACGATGGAGTATTTAATAAGAAAGGAGACCTGTTTTTTACCGACCCGCCTTATGGCTTACCGATGGGCATAAATGATCCACACAAAGAATTACCCTTTCAAGGCGTGTTCCTGTTACCAAAAGACGGGAAGCTTACCTTATTAGAAAGTGAACTTAGCTTTCCCAATGGAATAGCATTAGCGTTGGATGAAAGCTATATAGTGGTAGCAATATCCGATAAACAGCATAAAGCGTGGTACAAGCTAGACCTAGACACAGATAATGCAGTAACAAAGAAAACTCTTATACATGAACATAAAAACGTAGAGGGAAGAGTAATGGAGGGCATGCCTGATGGCTTAGTTTTCCATTCTAACGGTTTGTTGTTCGCTACAGGACCTGGTGGGCTTTTTGTTTTCGATACCAATCTGATCTTAGTTGGTCACATTTCTATCCCTAATATTACTTCAAATGTAGCTTTCGATAGTTCCTATAAAACGCTATACATAACCGCGAACGACACACTGATGACTCTAAGTTTGAATTGATTGTATATATTTTATTGTTAACAATTGGTGTGGTTTGGGGTAAGATAAATGTTACGAGCAGGTTGGGTGTTTTAACCAGCCTTTAACAATGGTAAAGAAGATCATCAATGAACTCCAGACAAATTATTGCCAATGCAATCATCGTGGCCCTAGGTGGGTTTATATTCGGATTAGATGCAGCACTTATATCGGGTACTGTAAAGTTCATCACTATGGAATTTGGTCTCAGTGATTTACAAGTAGGCGCGGTAGTAAGCGCGCCTGGTTTCGGCGTGCTTTTTGCGCTTCTCGTAACCGGACAAATTTGTAACGCGTTGGGTCGACGAACCACCTTGCTCATCATTTCATTCCTTTACTTGTTCTCCGCTATTTTTTCAGTCTTGGCGTTTTCATTTGAGTCACTTGTTGCTGCCCGATTTATTGGAGGATTGGCGTTTACGTCATTGTCGGTGGCTGCCATGTATATTGGAGAAGTTGCTCCTCCTCAATGGCGCGGCAAGTTAGTGTCTATGATCCAAATTAATATCGTTGTAGGGCTATCGGCAGCGTACTTTGCAAACTACGGAATTGTTCAATTAAGTAAATCAGACCTGACGTGGGTTCAAGCAATTTCGTTAGATACCGCTACGTGGCGATGGATGCTAGCGGTAGAGATTTTACCAGCAATTATCTGGTTTTTATTATTGTTCAAAGTGCCGAGAAGCCCAAGGTGGTTGGTCATGCAAGGTCGTGATGAAGAAGCGTTATTAGTTATGCAAACGATGATGCCTGTGGAACAGGCTCGTCAAGAGCTTACTGACATTAAATTGAATGTGCAAAAAGATGGCGGTACATCAGCGAACATGTCTGAATCTTTTAAAATTTTATTTTCCAGTCCGGTTAGGACTGCGGCATTAGTGGGTGTGACAATTGCGGTTGTTCAGCAGATAACAGGAATTAACGCCATCATGTTTTACGCGCCTACAGTTTTTGAGCAGGTCGGTATTGGTTCTGATGCAGCGTTCTTCCAAGCTGCTATTGTGGGAGTTATTAGTATGTTTTTTACTATTCTCGCTATTTTACTCATTGATAAATTAGGCAGAAGACCCTTAATTGTTTGGGGGTTAGCATGGGCAGCCATTAGCTTATTTGCCTGCTACTTAGGGTTCGGCTCCGCGACTTATGAAATTGACGCGCAAGCGTTGGTTCAGCTAAAAGACTTCTCTGAACTGACTGTATTAAGCCAGTTGGAAGGCATTACCTATCAATCAGATATCGCGTTCAAACAAGCACTGCAAAGTACAATCGGTCCAGAAATGGCTAAGCAATTTGAAGGTGAAATTTTACAAGCCAGCACGACTATGAACGGTATGTTAGTGCTGGTGGGAATTTCTAGCTTTATTGCAGCATTTCATTTCTCTATTGGGCCTGTCATGTGGGTGCTTTTTTCTGAAATATTTCCTACGCGAGTTCGAGGTGTAGCTATTCCTGCTTTTGCACTCATCGCAAGCGTAGTGAGTTACTTAGTACAGCAATTTTTTCCATGGCAGTTATCTAACATGGGCGCAGCTGACATTTTCTTATTTTACACCATATGTGGCGTAGTAGGATTTATTGTCCTCTTTAAGCTCATGCCAGAGACTAAGAATAAAAGCATTGAAGAAATTGAAGCTTACTTCGCCTCAAAACAGTTGGCAAAAGGGTAGGACTAAATGAAGCAAATGGTTAATAAAAAATCCTTACTTGCTATTGGTGAATGTATGGTTGAGCTAACGCCGGGAAATGAAGACGAAAATCTTTATCGCGTTAGTTTTGCTGGAGACACACTAAACGCGCTTATCTATGCAAAACGGTGGATACCGTCTTTAACGTGCGATTTTTATAGCGCTATTGGCGAAGACAACTTTAGCGGCAAAGCGCTCGAGTTTTTTGAACACCATGGCATTAACTCAACATATGTCGTTCGCAGTAAAAATAGGAAGATAGGGCTATATTCCATCGTCAATGACGAGAACGGAGAGCGCAGCTTTGATTACTGGAGGGACCATTCAGCAGCGCGAATCATGATGTCTCTGCACAAAGCACGAAATACCGTTGTTGAAGATACTGGCGTGTTATTTTTCAGCGGTATAGCGTTAAGCATAATGTCTGAAGAAGACAAACAGTTGCTTATCGACTTTGTTGAGCTGAACAAACGAAACGGAGTGAAGATAGCATTTGACCCCAATTACCGTTCAGTTATGTGGAATGGCAAAAATCATGCTCAACAGTGGTTTGATAAAGCCTATGCATTGGCCGATATAGCGCTACCGGGTATGGATGATCATTCGAATGTTTATGGACACGGCGATGTACGCGATGTATTCAATCACTTAAACGCTTTGGGCTGTAAAGAAATTATTGTAAAAGCAGGTTCGCGGGGTATGCACGCGTTCTCTGACGGGGAGCTTCTTCATCATCAGTCTTTTAGAAAAGTTAACCAGAAAGATACGACAGCAGCTGGTGATTCTTTCGCTGGTGTCTATTTGGGCTCTCGTATCGCAGGACAAAGTGTGATCGATTCCGTTCAAGCTGCTGATACTGTAGCACGTGAAGTCGTTCAATATCAGGGAGCAATCATACCCAACGATGTGGTCGCGAGAGCTAAACATGGCTTCACTGCGAATATGAAACAGGAGTAAAACAATGTCTCAGAGAATAAGTTTAGCGTCGAAACGTGCGATTGAGCGAGGTTACGATAATAAAGGGCCTGAGTGGATGACTGAATTTGATGTTATGCCATTAAAAGGCGATTTTGCTTATCAAAAAGGCGTTATCCGCAGGGACCCATCATCTGTTATTAAAGTACAGGGTGTATATCATTGTTGGTACACAAAGGGAGAGGGTGAGACCGTCGGTTTCGATTCTGAAAACGAAAACGACAAAGTTTTTCCGTGGGATTTAACTGAGGTCTGGCATGCCACATCTGAAGATGGAGAAACCTGGAAAGAGCAGGGTGTAGCAATAACTAGAGGTAAAGCTGGAGACTATGATGATAGAGCCGTATTTACTCCTGAGGTTTTCCATCACGAAGGTAGGTTTTATCTTGTTTATCAAAGTGTACAAGCTCCTTACACCAATAGACAGTATGAAGAGATAGCTATCGCTTATGCTGATAGTCCATTTGGCCCTTGGACTAAGTCGTCGTCACCCGTGGTATCACCTGCTAAAGACGGAGAATGGGAGGGGGAGGAAGATAACCGCTTTAACGTGAAATCTAAGGGGAGCTTCGATAGCCATAAAGTCCACGACCCATGCTTGTTGTTCTTTAACGACAAATTCTACCTTTATTATAAAGGTGAAACCATGGGCGAATCTATGAACATGGGTGGAAGGGAAATTAAACACGGTGTAGCGGTATCAAACTCTCCACTTGGCCCTTATAAAAAATCAGATTTAAATCCTATATCAAATAGTGGCCATGAGGTTGTTGTTTGGAACTACAAAGGCGGAATAGCAACACTATTAACAACAGATGGGCCTGAAAAGAACACGATTCAGTTTGCAGAAGATGGTTTGAATTTCGAAATTATGGCTCACATAAAAGGCGCTCCCGAGGCGATAGGGCTTTTTCGTGAAGGGATTGATGAAACGACGCCACCAGGGCTTACCTGGGGATTGTGCCATAAATATGATTCTAGTTGGAACTGGAACTATATTTGTAAATTCAAAACAAGAAAACAAATACTCGACGCTGGTACATTTCAGAATACGGGAAGTTAATGCACAAAAGGAGACGGTAACGTCTCCTTTTTTAATCTACAGAAAGTCTGTAAAATTACTTGTTATTTCACATTTAATATGAACTTACATGGTTTCTTGGCAATCACTTACATTTAATGAACTTACGAACCACCAACTATTCGACCTGCTCAAGCTGCGAGTCGATGTTTTTGTCGTTGAGCAAAACTGTGCCTATCCGGAGCTTGACGAAAAAGACCGCCATCCAAAAACTCATCATTTAATGGGGTTTCAAGATAACAAATTGGTAGCGTGTGCACGATTACTTGGCGAAGGGGTAAGTTATCCATCGGTGAGTATCGGTCGAGTAGCTACCAGCGAAGCTTTCAGAGGTAAAGGGGCGGGCAGAGCACTTATGCGTGAAGCCATTGATCATTGTGAGGCGTTATGGCCAGGCTGTGATATTGAAATTGGCGCGCAAGAGTATTTAAAACGGTTTTATGAAGGTTTTGGGTTTGAAGCCACCTCGACTATGTACTTGGAAGACGATATTCCTCACATCGATATGAAAAGAGCAGGCACGGCAACAGTGTAGCTCAGTGTCTAGCTCGAAATATTGGTTGGCATGACCTTTTATGGCCCAGGCGTTTAACCTAATAACTATGTTTACCCGTGCCAACCGATAGGCTGTGCTTTTATGTGCACTTAGATACTATCAACCCTAACGCTTATTCGGCATCGGGTAATTGGGAGACTAATTCATCTAGTCCGCTTACCACCGTGTCAGGCGCTATTGCTAACGGGTAAAGTACCTTACCGGGGCGTGCAATGAACGCGGCTTGCCAGCCTGCCTGTTTAGCACCAGCAATATCCCAACCGTGTGCCGCCACTAACATAGCGTCTTCTGCTGCTATACCCATTTTTTCAATAGCCCACTCATACGTGCGTGTATCGGGCTTATATAAGTTAATGTCTTCTACACTTAGTCGCTCGTCGAAATAGGACAAAAGATCAGCATTCTTAAATTGAGTATACACGCCTTGATTAGACGAGTTGGTAAGGCTTACTAGTTTATAACCCTTGTTTTTAAGTGCCTGTAAGCCATCGCGCACGTCAGGATGGGGTGGTAGGCTTCGCAATGGCGTGACAATTGCCGTTTTCGCTTGCGCTTTGGTCAATTCAATACCTTCAATTTCAGCCACCATCAGCAAGGAGGCTACGCCAATTTCTCCAAAGGTATGAAAGCGGCCAGTCGTTGAATCAACCAGTGAATGATGCAGCATAGTAGAGAACCACAGTGGCAACAAATCATCTCGACCGCCCAAGGCTTCGCCTACCGAGCTGCGCATGGCGGTGAGGTCAAGCAAGGTCTCATTAACATCGAAAAAGATAACCTTTGGTGCTCGCAATTCCCGTGCAGACATTGCTGTATTCTTATCAGGCTGCGCGGCACCTCTGGTGTCTGTCTGAGCGAAGACTGGTGATGACAATAGACTAATGCCTACAGCGGTTGCGCAACATAGCCTTGAGAGTAATGAAGAAGGTGAGCGAGCCATAATTATCCTTTATAAAATTTGAACGAGTGTTCAAATTAGGCGGGATAACACATGAATGCAATAGCTAATGAGACGAAACGACTATTTTCTGGTGGTCAACCGATAGCCGTTGCCTCTCAGAGTTTCAATAAATATGGCATCACTGCTGTGAAGCTTTTGTCGCAGCCTACTGATATACACATCAACAACATTAGTTAGCGGATCGCTGTGACTTCGCCATACTCGACTTAATATGCGTTCTCGAGACAGCACTTTTTCAGCATTTTCTGCGAAGTAGTAGAGCATGTCGTATTCTAGTTTGGTGAGTGAAATCTCTTCCCCAGACAATGTCGCAATACGTGACTCGTCATCGATGTTTAACGGTCCGATGGTGAGGCCTAATTGGGTAACCGGTGTATTCGTCACTCTTCGGCTTAAGGCCGTTATGCGCGCAAGTAGTTCGTCAAAGTCAAATGGCTTGCACAAATAGTCATCCGCGCCTTGTTTTAAACCATTCACGCGCTCGCGCACTTCGTCCACCGCGGTTAGCAACAAAACCATAGGGGCATGGGGAAGCGACTTGATTGCGGGCAGCAGCTCTACGCTATCTTCATCACCAAACATGCGATCAAGTACAATAATAGCAGGGGCTTCATGGCGAATGCGCGTGACTAAGTTGTGTAATGCCGACTCTTCGATGCACTCAAAACCTTCAGCGCTTAAGCCTCGTGATAGAAAGCGTAGCAAGGGGGCTTCGTCATCAGCAATAAGAATTTTCATTGTTGTTATGATCCTAGTCGTTCGAAGTTACTTAACGGTTGTTATTAATCTAAGGACGTCGCGTGGTCTTGTAACACCGGCAGCGTCAACGTGAACTGCGAGCCTTTACCTAATGTGGAATGCGCACTCAATGTACCGTGGTGGGCTTCTGCTATCGCTTTAGCGATAGACAAACCTAGCCCCATTCCATTGCCTTTGCGCTTTAACCTAACGAAGCGTTCAAAAACGTGCTGCAAATCACTTGAAGAAATGCCTTCACCGCTATCAATGACCGATACGTTGATATTCGGGCCTTCGCTCTCAACGCGCAGCACAATGGGCGTATCGGGATAAGAATATTTGTGCGCGTTTTCGATAAGGATGGTCAGTACCTGCGCAATTCTGTCTTTGTCGATGAGCACTTGGACCTCATTATTGGCAAGCCATTTAAGATCTAAGTCTCTTGGCTTTGTGAGCTTTTGCCATAACGCCATATTTTGTGTAAGCAGGTTATGTAAGTCAGATTTAACCAGATCTACAGTAAATTCGTGCATCTCGGCACGCGCTAGCAGCAGCAAATCATCAACCAACTTACTTAAGTTCACGGCTTGCTCAAGTATGGTTTCTAGCGTTTCTTTATAAATCTCGTTGCTAGCCGCAGCCTGCCTAAGGGTTACCTGCGCTTCGCCGCGAATAATGGTTAACGGCGTGCGCAATTCGTGACTTACATCGGCCATAAATTGTCGGCGCTTTGCGTCCAGCTGAGTGAGTTTATTGTTGGCTTCTTTTAAAGCCCGGGTTCGGCTCTCCACTTCAAACTCTAAGTGCTTACGATGGGCATCAGCCTGGTCTTCGTGTTCTTGTAGTCGCGCTATCATGGAATTTAGTGCTTTGACCAAGTCAGTAAATTCGCTATCTAGGGTTTCAGGCAATCGATAGTGGTAGTTTCCCGAGGCAATGGCATCGGTACCCGTGCGAATAACTGTAAGCGGCTGATACAGGGCATTGAATAGCCAATAACAACCCAGCAGAATGAAAGGACAGGTGATAAGGCCTAAACTGATAGTAAACCACACAATGCTGCTGTTTAGCGTTTCAATGCTAGCGTTAATGCGCGATACAACGCCTGTTTGGCGGTTTACTGCAGAGTTGATGGCCTCCCTAAACTGGTTGTCGATAGTTACTTCTAGTAATGTTTGAAGGCGCTGCTGTTGATTAAGTGGAGTACTGTCGTTACTTAGTGCAATAGCTCTAAACTCTTCCACAATGCCTTGAATTAGCGCTTCAAGTTCATCGGTATCTTCAACACTTCCTAATGTTGCCTCAAGCCCTAGTGCTTCGCGTTGGGCAAGTTCCAGAGATTTTATACGGTTCAACGAGTTTTCTATTTGTTGTTGTTTGTTTCTCACTTTCGCTTGGTTCGCATTCTTGCCAAAAATTAGCTCATCGGTTAGCTGTTTGAAAAGCCTGTATGAAATACTTGATAACTGCTGGTGCTCTGACAGCAGGGATTGAGCGAGTTGAGCTTGCGCTAAGTTAGTGCGCGTTAAATGCGCGGATATGGCTGCACTGGCTAAAGCAATCAACAGAATAAAAGTGGAAAGTAGCCCAAAAAGGTAGAGTTTACGTTTGTACATTGGCAGCAGCGTTATGATTATTTGTCACTATATACGCTAAATGTAATTTAATGGTGCAGTTTCACGGCAATAAAATAGTAAGTCTAAGCAGATGGGCTACCAGCGACATGTCGTCTGAATTGGTGTAGAAATAGAACGTAAAAAAGGGCGCGAAAGAGAAAAAAAGTACGTTCATAAAAGTCGTGATCACTATGAAAACGCAATCGTTTAAGCCGTGCGCTCAAGAATAGACAAGGCAATATCTGTTTGATATTGGAGCTCTTCATCTATTTTCCAGTGTTCGGGGCTCCAACCCGCTAAGAACCGATAAAAGTCAGCGCAGGCGAAGGGGTACAGGTACTTCCATTCAGCAATGATAAGCGCAATATCAGCACGCTTGAAACAAGCCGAACTATCATTGTTAGCCAATCGAGTGTGTAGCGCATCTTCGAGCGCTTGAAAGTAGTTATCGAGCAATGCATCACGATGTTTCATGTGGGTTTGGGTTGATAGGGCACTGCCCAAAAAATACGCCACGTCCTTTATGCCTGCGCCATAACCCACGTACTGAAAGTCGACAGCTGCACAGTCAGAAAAATCTTCGGTAAAACAAAAGTTAGCCACTTTAGCATCGCCGTGCACCAAAGTGTGATAGTGAGCGTCGCCTAACGTGGTAGATATATCGACAGCATGTTGCTTTAGTAATCCATCCGACATGGCATTGAACTCATCTTCACGGGTTGCCAAGTGCCAATAAGTGCCTTCAGGCCATAATTGTAAACTTCGGCTATCAAATTCATCTTTTACATTGACAAAGCGTGCATGAAAGTTGGCAAGCCATTTTAGAACAGTGATGCATTGCGCAGCGGTAAGTGAAGAGGCCGTGCGAGAATAGCCGCTGTGTGCTAAGTCTTCCATAACAAGAAGGGAGGCTTCGCCCTGTTGGCTGTGCCCTAAACATTTAGCTGTACGGCACGACGCATCAGTTTGGACTTGAACGTCGCTATAAAAACAGTTCTCTACCTTAAAAGATTGGCACTTACGGTTGTGGCTAGCTTCACCATTCCAGCCTTTAGGGTGTGAGAGCCTGTGTGGCGGAGTGGCGCATTTCACAACTACTTTTAGCGCTGCTTCGTCTCCACCTTGTTGCGCGCCAAGTGGGTTTTGTTGAGCTTGGTGATACTGGCTTTCTTGGAAAGGGCTTCTCTCGTCGTGATTCTTTGAAAAAGTACTATTGGGATAGCCCAAAGTGGCACGAAAGCATGCTCCGTAGCCACTCCAAAGAGGTTGAATCATTTGTGTGTCTAATACTTGCGCGCTACATACTTGGCTTAACCAATCTATATACTGCTGGTTTACCGTATCTGACATTTTATTCTCAACTCGGACTCGATGTTAAACGTACACTAGCAAACAAAAAAGCCGCTCGAAAGCGGCTTTTACATCAATTAGCTAGTAGCGCACTAGCGACTGAAAATTATTCAGCCACTGCTGCTACTTCGGCAACGTCATCTACCGACTGAGGAAGCGTTGTTACTGCTGATGCACGTGACGTTACGTGCGACATCGCTGCAGTTTTACCCGATACTGCGAGTGCAGGTCGTGTGTCGTCAGCTTTAGCGGTAAGCGCTACATCAACAAATGCGTCGTTTACTGCTGCAGGCAATGCCATAGGGTGCGATGCACCACGCTTTCCTTTGCCACTCGCTGCTAGGCTCGAAGAAGGCGCTGCTGTTGGTTCAGCTTCTTCTTTAGCCGCTGGCGTATGTGCTTTCGCTTCTTGCTGCTGTGCTTCTGGTTCTGCAACTACAGGTGCGTCAGCCAAGTTTATTTCAACTTGCTCTGGCGATGCCGTTGCTTCGTCTTTAGCTTCTGACGCCGTATCAGCTTGCGTTGTTTTAGCTTCAACTGCCGGTTCCGCTTGTGCTGCCGGAGCTGTTACTTCAACGTTGCTTTCTTGCACTGAAGTTTGAGCTTCTTTAGCCGGTTTAGCTTCAGTTGTCGCGTTATCGTCTGCTGACGTTACTTCATCAGTTGAGTCTACAGCTTCCGAAGGTTTATCGTTCGCTACGGGCTCTGCATCCGCTGAAGGCTCTGCATCCGCTGAAGGCTCTTTACCCGCTAAAGGCTCTGCATCAAACTGAAGTTCGTCCTGAACGGCTTCAACGTCAAGTTTTGCTTTCTCTTGCTTAGAAACAGGTTGCTCTTCAGCTGGCGCTAGTTGCCCAGGCTCTTTTGCTTGTGTTTCTTCGACAACAGGTGCATCTGTCTTAGCTGTCGCTTCAACTTCTGCTTCTGGCTGCTGCGGTGACAACTCACCAGGCTGTTTAGCTTGCGTGTCTGAATCGTCAACTTGCTGCGACTCTTTCTTACGACGTTGACCAGCCGCACGAACGTGACGTGGAGAGCGGCGTGAACGGCCACGGCCTTCACGTTTTTGACCATGCTCTTCACTGTTAGCGTCGGTATTTGCATCAGTGCCTTCAACGGCATCACAAGTTACCGCTGATGAGTCATCTTCACCCTTAACAGCATCCGATACTGGCTTCGCTTCAGCAGGTTTATCCGCTGGCTTTTGCGCGGCTTTGACTGCTGGCTTTTGCTCATCCTTCTTCTGTTCAGCAGTGTTTTCAACCGGTGACTCTGCTTTCGGCGCTTTAGGCTTGGCGTCAGCTTTAGCTTTGTGCTGCGATGGCGCTTCTTTAACTACTGGCGCAGCCTGGGCTTCGTTTTGTTCAACAGTAGTTGCCCCGTTGTCATCTTTCTTCACACGAACGCTGCGGCGTTTATCACGACGTTTTCTGCGTTCAGCAACTTCACGCTTCTTCTGCGCTTGGTTTTCTTGCTGCTCGCCGTCTTGCTTCTCGTGCTTAGGCTTTTGTTGCTCATCGCGAGGTTGTTGTGCCTTACGAGGCTTACGACCTTTGTTATTGCGCTTATCATCTTGATCTTGGCGCTGGTCTCGCTGCTGATCGCCGCGCGGTTTGCGATTATCATTCTGCTCACCATCGCGATTTTGGTCTTTACCTTGGTCTCTGTTTTGAGACTGATTGCCACGACGATTGTTCTTGTTGCGCGGCTTGCGGCGACGGTCGTCATTATTGCGGCTGCGGTTGTTTCTATTTTTATTACCAGACTGTGGCTTCTTGTCTTTATTGGTTTCTTCTTCGCTTTCGCTACCGAATAAATCACTAATCCATTTGCCAAATCGGGCAAATAGTGAAGGCACATCGTCGGCTTTCTTTGCTGTTTCTTCTTTTGGCGCAACTACAGGTGCAGCCGTTGGTGCAACAAGGCCTTTCAGTGCTGGCTCTTCACGCTTAACCGGTGCAGAAGTCGTTGTTTCCGTCTCAGCTTCTACCGCAGGCATTAACTCTACGTCGTAACTCGCTTCAGATATAACGTCATCTGGACGTCTGCGTAATACCTGGTAGTGCGGTGTATCTAGGTTTGCATTAGGAATAAGCAGTAAATCTACGCCGTGACGCTTTTCGAGAAGCTGAATTGACTTACGCTTTTCGTTAAGTAGATAGGTCGCAACTGGAACGGGTAACTGCGCTTCAATTTGCCCCGTGTTTTCTTTAATGCTCTCTTCTTCCAAAATACGAAGAATAGACAGTGCCAAAGACTCAGTGCCACGAATGGTACCGTGACCAGAGCATCGTGGGCACACGTGGTGCGCAGATTCGCCTAGAGAAGGGCGTAAACGCTGACGGGACATTTCAAGAAGGCCAAAGCGGGAAATACGACCCAATTGTACTCGTGCTCTGTCGCTTCTCACCGCGTCTTTCATGCGGTTTTCAACTTCACGTTGGTGACGTACTGGCGTCATATCAATGAAGTCGATTACAACCAATCCACCTAGATCACGAAGACGCAGTTGACGGGCAATCTCGTCTGCCGCTTCTAGGTTTGTGTTAAGCGCTGTCTCTTCAATATCACCACCTTTTGTTGCACGGGCAGAGTTAATATCTATAGAGGTTAGTGCTTCTGTTGGGTCGATAACAATTGAGCCGCCAGAAGGCAAACGCACTTCGCGTTGGAATGCAGATTCAATTTGGCTTTCGATTTGGTAGTGACTAAATAACGGCACTTCACCACGATAGAGCTTTACGCGATTTGCAAAGTCAGGGCGCACTAATTGAATGTGCTGTAAAGCTTGCTCATAAATACTGGTTTTATCGATAAGGATTTCGCCAATATCGCGACGTAGGTAGTCGCGGATAGCACGAACAATTACGTTACTTTCCTGGTGAATCAAGAAAGGGGCTTCACGTTCTTCAGCAACGCTAGAGATAGCTTCCCAATGGGTAAGCAAGACTTTTAAATCCCATTCTAGCTCTTCGTAAGATTTGCCAACGCCCGCAGTGCGAACAATCAAACCCATACCTTCAGGAAGGTCCAATTTGCTTAGTGACTCTTTAAGCTCTGTACGCTCGTCGCCCTCTATTCGGCGTGAAATACCGCCAGCGCGAGGGTTGTTTGGCATAAGTACTAGGTAACTGCCTGCAAGCGATAAGAATGTAGTTAATGCAGCGCCTTTTTGGCCGCGCTCTTCTTTATCAATTTGAACAATTACTTCTTGGCCTTCTTTAATCACATCTTTGATGTTAGGGCGGCCTTCGAATTTGTAACCTTTAGGGAAGTAAGTGCGGGCAATTTCTTTGAGGGGTAGGAAGCCGTGGCGCTCTGCACCGTAGTCAACAAAAGCAGCTTCTAAGCTGGGTTCAACGCGGGTAATTTTACCTTTGTAGATGTTCGCTTTTTTCTGCTCGTGTCCTGGACTTTCTATATCTAAATCATACAACCGTTGCCCATCGACAAGAGCAACGCGCAACTCTTCTTGCTGAGTTGCATTAATTAACATTCTTTTCATTGTATCTAACTCTGTTTTCGTACAGCCGTTATGACACAAAATTAAAGTGACATGTGCAAACCCTCACCGCGCAACCTCACGGCTGGACGGGGACCTTGTTGTAACGTCGCATTATCCCTGGTGGGCAAACACTCACGCGAATAAACAAGCGCCTTTATCTTAAGCGCAAACCCATACGACCGTGAATTGACACGTATAATCGTACAGATGCATTCATGTTCACACTGCTTTAAGGATGTCGGGAGCGACTAGCCCTTATTACTCATTTCATTTTTTCAAGCGGCATCATTTTTGCCACTCAATTGTCATTTAATTCTGTTAGCTAAACGGCAAACTTATTTTATGTTCGCAAGCATGGCCTCGCTTTTTACGGCAGTGTAGTCGTTGCCTCTCTCGCGGGGTCGGTATGAATGTGTTATTTCATCGAACACTTATCATTGCTGATGTCACCGACGCTCAAACCATGCTTTTATCGTTTACAAGTTAAAACAACACACTCAGATGCGTGCTGATTTTCGGTCTTGTTGTTGTTTTTATAACGCTGTGTTTCACATTGTTAAAGTGCGGCAACGAAATGCCTGTTCCACACCTTTCTTTTTACGTGAATTTAATCGTGTTAAAAACATCGATAATTATCGCACTAAAAGTCAAATTTTAGCAAGGAAAGCGAATGAATAAATCCTATAAATTGAGATGTTAAATACAGAAAACATGCGCTTTGGATAAAAAGTATGCGCAAAGGTGGGTTTTCTAAGTCCTAGCTAAGCGCTGATATAATAATTATTTAGTAAAACGTAACTTTCAGTATGTTGGGCACTTTGCAATAGGGTATAATGCTTCTATGAAAGAAGAAGCTCTCCAAAAAGTACGTTTTGTAACGGTTGATGCCGACTTGGCTGGTCAACGTATCGATAATTTTTTGCGCACCCAGCTAAAAGGTGTGCCGAAAAGCATGATTTATCGCATTTTACGCAAAGGTGAAGTGCGGGTGAATAAAGGTCGTGTTAAGCCTGAATATAAGTTACAAGCCGACGATTTAATCAGAATTCCACCGGTTCGCGTGTCGGAAGGTGCGCCTGCGCCATCGCCAAAGCTCGATAAAATTGCATCATTAGAGTCGCATATCCTTTTCGAGGACGACCGTATACTTGTTATCAACAAGCCATCGGGAATGGCAGTTCACGGAGGAAGTGGCTTGAGTTTTGGTTTAATCGAAGGCTTAAGAGCCTTGCGTCCCGATGCCAAATTTATGGAATTGGTACACCGATTAGACCGTGACACGTCGGGCTGCATTTTAATTGCTAAAAAACGTTCTGCCCTTCGCCACATGCATGAGCAGCTTCGCACTGGCAAAATGGACAAGCGATATAATGCGCTAGTTGCAGGTGAGTGGCCTAAAACTCGATTTAAAGTTAAAGCGCCGCTTCGTAAAAACGTGCTGCAATCGGGTGAGCGCATGGTAAGTGTAAGCGACGATGGGAAACCGTCAGAAACTCGCTATCGCATATTAGAGGAATACGCGGGTGCAACCTTGGTTGAAGCGTCGCCTATTACAGGTAGAACCCACCAAATTCGCGTTCACTGTTTGCATGCGGGTCATCCTATTGCTTGTGACCCAAAATACGGTGATGCGGATTTCGACGCGGCAATGCGCCAAAAAGGACTGAACAGACTGTTCCTTCACGCTCGCAGTATTTCACTGCTGCACCCAGCGACTGAAGAGCGCGTCACATTTACCGCGCCATTAGACGACACTCTCTCAAATACACTTAAAGCGCTGTAAGTTATGCATTCAAAAAAACAGGCTGTGGAAACACAGCCTTTCATTTCGTTAGATAAAACACTGCCTAAGTACAAACTTGTTATCTTCGATTGGGATGGCACGCTCATGGATTCGGCGGCAAAAATTGTTAGCTGCATGCAGCTTGCTGCAAAGCAGTGTGATATGCCTGTTCCTACCTACGATGAAGTAGGTCACATTATTGGTATAAGTTTAAAGCCTGCCATTAAACAGCTTTTTAATATCAAAGACGATGAGTTAGCCGAACATTTAGTCGCCGCCTATAAAGAGGCATTTGTCACTCGAGATACAACGCCGTGTCCTTTGTTTGATGGCGTTGAACAGTTACTTAGCAATTTGAAAGAAGCGGGATGCACATTGGCCGTTGCGACAGGTAAAGCGCGCCGCGGTCTTGATCGAGCGTGGGCACACACAGGGACGGGACCTTTCTTTAGTGCGTCACGTACCGCAGATGAGGCAGAATCAAAGCCTTCGCCCGACATGCTCCTACAGTTACTTGATGAACTTAGTGTAAAAATAGAAGACGCCGTTATGATTGGTGACACAACCTACGACATGCAAATGGCGAAAACGATTGGTATGGATAGGATAGGTGTGTCATACGGTGTACATGCGCAGGTTCATTTAGAAGCGTTGTTACCTGTTGCACTTGTACACTCTATAAGTGAGCTAGAAACAGCGCTATTCAAATAGCGCTGGTTTGTAGCACTGCTTTGATACAACTGCTCTGACAGAATTAGTGGATTACTGTGCAGCCAATGCTAATAAATCGACATCGAAGTGTGCGCCCAATAATTCATTTAGCAGCATTATCGGAAGACCGATTAAACTGTTAGGGTCGCGGCTTTCTATTTTATCGAACAGTAATACACCCAAACCTTCGCTTTTAAAACTGCCGGCGCAATCGAGTGGTTGCTCTTTATCTACATAGGCGCGAATGGCAGTTTCACTGTTATGGCGAAAGAAAACGCGTGTTTCATCTACCTGCGTTATCGTTTTATTGGCGCTAGGTTGGTGAAGGCAAAGTGCAGTATAAAATGACACTTGCTTACCTTGGCATGCCATTAGCTGGTTTACTGCATTTTCAAACGTGCCAGGCTTGCCAAGTAGCTGCGGGCCCGCATCGGTTTGGACCAAAGCTACTTGATCACTACCTATAATAATGGTGTCGTTATTTACCTTTTCTAATTCAGCGGCAACCTTGTGCGCCTTTTGTTCGGCTAAACGTAAACTCAATGCAGTAGGGCTTTCGTTCGTAAAGGGCGTTTCGTCAATATCTGGTGCGTGGGTGTCTACCTGAATACCAATGTTGGCGAGCAACATTTTTCGGTATTGCGATGATGAGGCAAGAACAAGGGAGGCCACAATTACTCCTTTTATAAAATCAATATGTTGCGTACTTTCAGTTAGTAGTACAATGTTACATTATCACTGCGCACCACATACAGCGTTTTATTGTAGGTTAAAACGCAATTTTGCTTTGACAGGAAGGGGTTGACCCTATATCATGCGCGCCCTATGCAGAAAGTGAAACTCCCTCATTCGGTTGAACCGACTAAAAGTGCCATGAAACGTTCCGATTACCGGGGCGTGATTGCGTCTAAAGATATGGAACGATTGAGTGAAGCAGTTGTCCGATGCAATGACTATGTGGACGCAGAAGTACAGTTCGAAAAAGACGCGCAGGGTCTTACTGTCTTTCACGGCCATTTAGCCACGCAGGTAACACTTATCTGTCAAAGGTGTAATGGTGAACTCGATTATCCCGTGGAAGCGGAATTCTGTTTTACTCCAGTGCAGGGAGAAGAACAGGAAAGCGATGACATCATTCCCGAGGCTTACGAACCGGTAGAGGTCAACGACCACGGAGAAGTTAATCTGCTTCAAATTTTTGAAGACGAGCTACTGTTATCTTTGCCAATTGTGCCCCTTCATGCAGAGTCGGAGTGTACAGTGAAGCAAGACGATATGTCGTTTGGAAAGATTGAACCGGAACAAGAGCGACAAAACCCTTTCGCGGTTTTGAAAGAACTTAAGCGAGACCAGGAGTAAGTTATGGCAGTACAACAAAATCGTAAAACGCGTTCTAAGCGCGGTATGCGTCGCTCACACGATGCATTGACAGGCGCGACTTTGTCTGTCGATTCAACGTCGGGCGAAACTCACCGTCGTCACCACGTGACCGCTGACGGTTATTACAAAGGCAAGAAAGTAATCGGCGCGTAATACGGCGACTACATTTTGTCTAAACTAACCATCGCGTTAGATATCATGGGGGGCGATCATGGTCCCCCTGTTATCCTTCCCGCAGCCGTAAAGGCTATTCAACTTCACCCAGACGTGCACTTCACGTTATGCGGTGATGAAGATACCATCATAGCAGGTATACAGCCCCTTACTGATTCTGAGCGCAAACGCGTTACTATTGTGCATTGCTCACAAGTGGTTGAGATGGGCGAAGCGCCAACGTCAGCGCTACGAAACAAAAAAGATTCTTCTATGCGTCGCGTTATTGAACTTGTCGAAAGTGGCGAGGCAAACGCGTGCGTAAGCGCAGGTAATACCGGTGCACTGCTTACCTTATCATTCTATTTGCTTAAAACCTTATCAGGCATTGATAGGCCCGCACTCATTAATATGATGCCTACAACAGGGCACCATAACGTTTTTCTTTTGGATTTAGGCGCTAACGTAAACTGCACGCCTGAAATACTTTTCCAATACGGTGTTATGGGCTCAGTGCTTGCGCAAGAGGTGGCGGGCATAGCATCGCCACGGGTTGCCTTATTGAACGTAGGCGAAGAAGATATTAAAGGTAACGCACAGGTAAAATCTGCCGACCAGCTTTTTAAAGATGCGCCAGGCATAAACTATATTGGTTATGTAGAAGGCGACGACATTTTCACCGATCATGCCGATGTAGTGGTAACAGACGGTTTTACCGGAAATGTAGCGCTTAAATCGAGCGAAGGGCTGGCTAAGTTAGTGATAAACGAAGTAAAACGCCAGTCACAGAAGAACTTTTATACCCGATTATTGGCAAAAATTGCCTTCCCATTACTGAAATCTATCTATAACAGCGTGAACCCCGACCAGTATAACGGTGCGAGTCTGATAGGATTGCGCGGCATTGTTATCAAGAGTCACGGAAATGCACAAAAAGACGCCTTTTATTACGCCATCGTGCAAGCAATGAAAGAAGCAAAGATGCATTTACCTGAAAAGATAAAGACAAAGATAGAAACGGTATTGTTGGAGCAGCTTTGAGCAAATATTCACGCTTTATAGGAACAGGTAGCTATTATCCCAGCGACGTGCGTACAAACGCAGATTTAGAGCAAATGGTGGACACCAGTGATGAATGGATCACTGACCGTACCGGGATAAAAGAGCGACGTATTATTGGAGCAGATGAAACCGCTGCTACCATGGGGGCAGAAGCCAGTAAAAAAGCCATTGAGATGGCTGGCATTGACCCGAAATCTATCGACATGATTGTGTGTGCCACCACGAGTGGTCGCTATGCGCTTCCAAGCACAGCATGTGAAATTCAACGCATTCTTGATATTGACGGTATCCCTGCATTTGACGTAGCTGCTGCATGTGCAGGTTACTGCTACGCATTAAGTGTTGCCGATCAATACATTAAGTCTGGCATGGCGAACCGTATTCTTGTTGTCGGTACCGACTGTTTAAGCCGTTTGATAAACCCTGAAGACAGAACCATGGTTATCTTGTTTGGCGATGCGGCAGGCGCAACGATTATTGAAGCGAGTGATGAACCTGGCATTCTTTCCACACATATCAACGCATCAGGCTCTCATGGCGATTTGCTGTACGTGGGTAATCCAACCCGTGGTGACGAGCAGTCGGTTCACGAGAACTGGGGTGTGATGCGTGGTAATGAAGTCTTTAAGGTTGCGGTAACCAAGCTTTCAGAAGTGGTAGAACAAACCCTTGCTGCCAACGGTATGCAAAAATCTGATCTTGACTGGTTAGTACCTCACCAAGCAAACTTTAGAATTATTAAAGCGACAGCTAAAAAGCTGAATATGTCTCTTGATCAAGTAGTGCTTACGTTAGAGCAGTATGGTAATACCTCTGCTGCTACTGTGCCTACAGCGCTTGATACCGCTATCAGAGACGGGCGCATTCAACGCGGACAGCACTTATTACTAGAAGCATTCGGAGGCGGATTTGCATGGGCGTCAGCGCTTGTACGCTATTAGCCTTGCAGATATTTGCCTCGATAGGGGCACTCCAACTCCGACGTTTTCTCGTTTCTAGTAAATTAAAAATAATAAGGAATCGACATGACAAAGACAGCCTGTGTATTTCCAGGACAAGGTTCTCAAAGCGTAGGTATGCTAAAGGAACTTGCTGAGACTTCTCCAATTATCGAAGCAACGTTTAAAGAAGCCTCTGACGCGCTCGGCTACGACCTATGGGATTTAGTTCAAAACGATGCAGACGGTAAACTTAACGAAACCCATATCACTCAGCCAGCGTTGCTTGCTGCTAGCGTAGCAATTTGGCGTGTTATTCGCGAGCAGGGCATAGACGTAGATTACCTAGCGGGTCACAGCCTTGGTGAGTACTCAGCATTAGTATGTGGCGGCGCCATGGATTTTGCTGATGCTATCAAGCTTGTAGAAGCCCGTGGTAAATATATGCAAGAAGCTGTACCAGCAGGTGCGGGTGCCATGTATGCCATTATCGGGTTAGACGATGCCGCCATTGCTGATATTTGTCAGCAAACTGCTATTGCTACAGGCGATGTAGTTGCACCAGTTAACTTTAACTCTCCAGGCCAAGTGGTTATTGCAGGGGAAAAGAACGCCGCCGAGCAAGCTGCTAATGCGTGTAAAGAAGCGGGCGCCAAGCGCGCACTTCCTCTTGCGGTAAGCGTTCCTTCACACTGTGAGTTAATGCGTCCTGCAGCAGATAAGTTAGAAGACGCATTATCGTCATTGAACGTTAATGAGCCTGCAATCAATATTGTGAACAATGTTGATGTCACTATAGAAACCCAAGGTGATGCAATCAAGAACGCATTAGTGAGACAACTATATTGCCCCGTTCAATGGACACGTACTGTTGAATATTTGGCGGCAGCGGGCGTTGAGCGCGTTATCGAAGTAGGTCCTGGTAAAGTACTTACTGGATTGAACAAACGTATCGACAAGAGCCTAGAATCTCTTGCAGTTAATACACCTGATGGTGTTGAAGCATTAAAACAATAAGGAAACGCAATGAGTCAATTAGACGGTAAAATTGCGCTTGTTACCGGCGCAAGCCGAGGTATAGGCAAAGCGATTGCCACGCAGCTTGCTCAGCAAGGTGCTACGGTTATCGGAACCGCAACCAGTGAAAATGGTGCGCAAGCGATCAGCGATTATCTTTCTGAATTCGGCGGCAAAGGCTTTGCACTAAATGTCACCGACAAAGAAAGCGTAGATACCACGATTAAAGCAATTAATGAAGCACATGGTGGTATCGATATCTTGGTCAATAATGCAGGTATCACACGTGATAATCTGCTAATGCGCATGAAAGATGACGAGTGGCAGGACATTATCGACACCAACTTAACCTCAATTTTCACACTGTCGAAAGCGGTACTTCGCGGTATGATGAAGAAGCGTTTTGGTCGCATCGTGAACATTGGTTCAGTGGTGGGCAGTGCGGGTAACGCCGGACAGGCAAACTATGCTGCAGCGAAAGCAGGGGTCATTGGCTTTTCTAAATCAATGGCGCGTGAAGTGGCTTCTCGTGGTATTACCATCAACGTTGTAGCGCCTGGTTTTATCGATACCGATATGACAAAAGCGCTGACTGATGACCAAAAAGAAGCCATTTTCAAAGATATTCCGGCTAACCGATTAGGCGAGCCTGATGAAATTGCAGCCACTGTTGCCTTTTTAGTAAGCGATGGTGCAGCCTATATTACAGGCGAAACTATCCATGTAAATGGTGGTATGTATATGGGGTGAATTCGCAAAAATTGCGAATTTTCCTTAGTTTGGGGTGGTATTTACCCGAACTTGGATGTAAAAATAGTATTTTACGAATTTCGAATGTCGCTGGTTTGACCAGAAAATTTGTTTAAACTGGTGCTTGCAAGGATGCACCTTGCAAAATAAACTAGCGGCACTTTTATTATCTAGTGACGTTTAAGGGAAACCTAGAATTATGAGTAACATTGAAGAACGCGTTAAGAAAATCATCGTTGAACAACTTGGCGTGAAAGAAGAAGAAGTAAAAGCTGAAGCTTCATTCGTTGACGATTTAGGCGCTGATTCACTTGACACTGTTGAGCTAGTAATGGCTTTGGAAGAAGAATTCGATACTGAAATTCCTGACGAAGAAGCAGAAAAAATTACTACTGTTCAATCAGCAATTGATTACATCAACGCTAACAAAGACGCTTAAGTCTTAAGTAGCGACAAAACGGCTCTTCTAACAGAGCCGTTTTTGTATCTCCTACCTTAGTTCCAAAGCGAGGGCTTTTTGTGACAAAACGTCGCGTAGTGGTTACTGGTCTTGGAATGCTTTCACCATTAGGTCTTAATAGCGAAGACACATGGCGCAAATTGCTCGCGGGCGAAAGCGGCATCGGTGAAATCACCCATTTCGATTGTAGTAACTATTCAACCCGTTTCGCAGGTCAAATTAATGATTTTGATCCGCAGGAATACATTGAAAAGAAAGAAACCAAGAAAATGGACCGCTTTATCCAGCTGGGTATAGCAGCAGGCAAGCAAGCCTTGGTCGATTCTGGTTTAACTATTTCACAAGATAATGCGCATCGTGTAGGTGTAGCTATTGGTTCAGGTATTGGTGGTTTAGAACAAATTGAACAAAACCATTTGAAACTGACAAATAGCGGTCCTAAGCGCGTATCGCCATTTTTTGTACCTTCAACCATTACCAACATGATCTCAGGCTTTTTGTCTATCATGGAAGGGTTGAAAGGACCGAATTTAAACGTTGTGACTGCTTGTACAACAGGCGTTCATAACATTGGCATTGCCGCAAGAACAATTGCTTATGGCGATGCTGATGCCATGTTGGCCGGAGGCGCAGAAGCGTCTATTACTCCGCTAGGCATGGCTGGTTTTGCCGCAGCACGTGCGTTGTCATCTCGCAACGACAACCCACAAGCAGCAAGCCGCCCATGGGATAAAGACCGCGATGGTTTTGTCATGGGTGAGGGCGCTGGCGTGGTAATGCTAGAAGAATACGAAGCAGCCAAAGCGCGTGGCGCGACCATTTATGCAGAACTGGTTGGTTTTGGCATGAGCGGCGACGCATACCACATGACTTCTCCACCTGAAGATGGAGAAGGTGCGGCAGCGTCTATGCAAAACGCGATAAATGATGCGAAGTTGGATGCAAGCGAAATCGGCTATGTTAACGCACATGGTACGTCTACGCCTGCAGGTGACATTGCGGAAGTGGCAGCAGTAAAACGCGTGTTCAATGACCATGCTCACAAGCTACTTGTTAGCTCTACCAAGTCAATGACAGGCCATTTGCTAGGGGCCGCCGGTTCAGTTGAGGCAATTTTCACTATTTTGGCACTGCGTGACAAAATGGCGCCGCCAACCATTAACTTGGATGAGCCAGGTGAAGGCTGCGACTTAGACTTTGTTGCACACAAAGCGAAAGCATTCAATGAAGACTACGCACTGTGTAACTCATTCGGGTTTGGCGGTACGAACGGCTCATTGATTTTCAAGCGTATCTAATACGGCGTAACTAATATAGCGTAATTATCGCTGTTTAAGTGTAATTCACGTAAATTTAAAAGGCAGCTTCGGCTGCCTTTTGTTGTTTATACAGTTAAATCTCGCAGTAAATATCATAAAACTCAGGTCTCTTTGAGCACAGCTACAGCCAAATCAATTCAGCTAGACGTTGTCTGACCAACGCAAGTTGGTATACTTCCAACAACCACAATAACGGCGAACAAGAGTAGGCAGTGAGAATTATTCCTAGCGCTACGCCTATTTCATCAAGTGACAGGGCGTTTAATTATGGCGACGGTGTGTTTACCACATTGTTGGTAAGTGAACATCAAGTAGAATTATTGCCTTATCATATTTCACGTTTAGAGCACGATGCGGCAGCCATCAAGCTCAATATTGATATCCGCGCGCTTGAAGCCGCAATTGCTGAACAGGTTAAGACGATAAAGAGCGGTTCAGGTGATAACGCTTCTCCAAAATATGTGCTAAAAGTTCACGTGTCGGGAGGTCAAGCCGGAAGGGGGTATGCGCGAAGCGAAGACAGTGAAGCATTAGTCAGATTTAGCCAGCACCCTTACCCTGTCCATTACGATAGTCTTGCAAATGAAGGGGCAACGGTAATATGCGCTCAAACGCGGTTAGCCATTCAACCATTGCTTGCGGGTGTAAAGCATATGAACAGGCTAGAACAAGTCTTAATTAAGCACGAAGTAGACGACGCTGGCGTACACGATGCTATTGTTTGCGATACCCAAGATAACATTATTGAAGCGAGTGCTGGCAATGTATTTTTCTACCTCAATGAACAATGGTATACCCCGTCTTTGAAGGGAAGCGGTGTCAATGGCGTAGTCAGGCAGTGTCTTATTGATTCGCTGTTAAACGACAATTGTTCGCTTCATGTGGGGGAATATGACCTTTCTTATTTGCGAAAAGCGAGTGCAGTGGTAATTACCAATGCACTAATGGGCGTAATGCCGGTACAGAAAATACAAATGCCGGATTTCTCTTATGTCGATTTTGATGTAAGAAGCGATGCGATTGTAGCGCTAAAGACACGGCTTCAGACTGCGCTTCAAAATTAACTAAAACGCACTTCTCACAACGGGGTTCGTCAACGTTTTACGAGCTTCACCAGATTAGTAGTAAAAAGAAATAAAATGGAATGTAAAGCAATGAAGAAAGGGGAAGTTCAAGCATGAAGCGGGTAATTGTTATTCTATTATCTCTTTTCATGCTTGCCGTTGTTGGGGCAGCCTCTGGCGTAATGTATGTCTCGAGCAAGGTTACCGATGAACTAGCATTAAAAAGTGAAACCTTATTTACGATAGAGAGCGGCAGCAACGCTTATCGTACCGTGAAACACTTGCGTAAAATAGGCATGACCGATGTGTCGCCCTTTGTTGCTAAGGTGTGGCTCAAATTCTTTGCAGGCAGTACGTCTGTTAAGTCTGGCACCTACATGCTGCGCCCAGGGCAGTCACTAGTAGATGTGTTTACCTTGTTTACTGAGGGCGATGAGCATCTCTTCGCAGTGAGTTTAGTCGAAGGGCTAACCCTTGCACAGTGGCTTGAGGCGCTTAAACAAAACACTGATTTGATGTTTGATTTAAACGAAGGGAAATTAAACCAGCTCACTCAGGATAATGGCGTAGATTGGTGTTGCGAAAACGTTTCGCAGACAGAGGGCGTATATTTGGCTGATACGTATTTCTTTACCAAAGGCACAACCGCAAGCGAGGTATTGAAAAGAGCGCACCGCGCGCTAATTGACTTTGTCTCTAGCGAATGGGAGTTACGGGATGCTGAACTGCCGTTAGCCACACCTTACGAGGCTCTTATCTTGGCGAGTATCATTGAAAAAGAAACAGCTGTGCCTGAAGAACGTGACATGATTTCAGGCGTTTTCGTCAATAGGCTCAACAGAAATATGCGTCTTCAAACTGATCCCACAGTGATTTATGGTATCGGTCCTACGTTTGACGGAAACATTACCCGTAAGCACTTGCGAACAGCAACGCCTTACAATACTTATGTTGTCAAAGGGCTTCCACCTACGCCCATCGCTATGGCAGGCAAGGCCGCCATTCACGCTGCGTTGCACCCACTAACTACGGATGCACTCTATTTCGTGGCGAAGGGCGATGGCAGTCATCAATTTTCTACGACACTAGCTGAACACAATGCAGCTGTGCGAAAATACCAGTTAAAACGATAGCCGTATTGATGCAGACAACTAATACGTTATAGCTAAATAAAAACAGAGTTTAAAAAGTAATGCGCGGAAAGTTTATTGTAGTAGAGGGCCTTGAAGGGGCAGGAAAAAGCTCAGTGATTGGGCTTATTGTTCAAGCATTGAAAGATGCAGGAAAGCGCGTTGAGCAAACTCGTGAGCCGGGCGGCACACCCATGGCTGAAGCCATTCGAGAATGTGTAAAACACGCTTGGGATGAAACCGTGAGTGAGGAGACTGAACTACTTCTTATGTATGCGGCTCGTGTGCAATTACTTACCAATAAAATCTTACCTTCACTTGATGCTGGTGCGTGGGTAGTAGGTGACAGACATGATTTATCATCTCAAGCTTATCAAGGTGGTGGTCGAGGCGTCAGTGAAAAAACGATGACGGCCATCAGCGATATCGCCCTTAAAGGGTTTAAGCCTGACTTAACCTTATACCTAGATGTCGAGCCAGCTGTCGGACTAGAGCGCGCCCGTGGGCGAGGGGAGCTTGACCGCATTGAGCAAGCGGGGCTCGCCTTTTTCGAACGAACTCGTGCAAAATACTTGTCTCTTGCTAAGCAAGATGAATCTATCGTCGTGGTTAGTGCAATGCAGCCTATGGAAAAGGTTCATCAAGACGTGATTGCGACTATCAATGACTATGTGACGAACACAAGTAGCGAAAGCAGTAACATTGCTCGAAACGAAAGCCAGCAGGGGAAAGGCTAATGCAAGTAATGCCCTGGTTTGCTACAACGTTCTCGACGTTACTGTCGCGATATATGGCAAAGAAACTACACCATGGTTTATTGCTGACAGGGCCAAAGGGAATTGGTAAATACCAACTCGCGTTAGGGTTAAGCAATGCGCTATTGTGTAAGCAGCCAAGCATAAATGGGCCATGTGAACAGTGTCAAAGTTGCCATTTGAGGCAAGCTGGAAACCACCCAGACTTTCATGTTTTAGAAAGTGAAAAGCAGTTAGGTGTGGATAAAATTCGCGAGGGCATTGGCAAGCTATCAGGTACTGCGCAAATGGGGGGCAATAAAGTGTTGTTAATACCTCGTGCCGATACCATGACGGAAGCGGCAGCTAATGCACTGTTGAAAACCTTGGAAGAACCCACAAATAATACCTTCTTGCTGCTGATCACTGACAGTATCAACAAAATTATGCCGACCATATTAAGTCGATGTGAACGGCAGATACTCTCACTCCCGTCAGTGTCAGACAGTTTGAACTACTTAAACGCTAAGGGCGTAGAAGATGCAAGCGAAGCGTTACTGTCAGCTTATGGCTATGCTCCTCTTCGCGTAGAAGAGGCCCTCAGTGGTGAAGAAGACATTAGCTATCGCAATTTTAGCGATGGTATGCAGGCGCTCTTAGCAGGCGATGCAAATTTGCAAGTACAAACGCTTGCGAATAAGTGGCAGGACAATGCGTCTCAGATCGCATTGTGGTGTCAACAGATGGCCCATGACGAATACATAAAACGTCAACAGGCTGTTGATTTTAAACGCTATGAAGCGTGTGTTGATGCGGTAAGAACGCTGCAGCACGCAGGTGTTAACAAATCAATGGTACTTTTTGGATTACTAAAGCAATTTCAACGTTAATAGACAAACGCTGGCTTGTCGAAGCTCTTTTGTCTGACAGCAATTTTTTAAAACAGGTGTAGTTTGTTCGTAGATTCTCATTGTCACTTAGACCGACTTAAGCAAGGGCCAGAAGAGCTGGCTGAAACCTTAAATTTCGCAAGAACCCGAGGTGTTGAACACTTCCTTTGTGTGTGCGTATCTGTTGGTGATTACGACAGCATGTTAGCAACTGTAAGTCAGTTTGAAGATGTATCAGTATCTTGCGGTGTGCACCCACTACATCAAGATGAAGCGTGTAGCTATGAAGAACTGTTAGAGAATGCGCAGCGTGATGAAGTGGTAGCCATTGGCGAAACTGGGCTGGACTATTTTTATAGTCCGGAAAGTAAAGAAGTCCAGCTAACGTCTTTCGTCGACCACATCAAAGTAGCTAACGAAACTAAAAAGCCGTTAATTATTCATACGCGGGATGCAAGGGAAGACACCATTAACTTACTCCGCCAACACAAAGCTGCGCACACCAAAGGTGTTTTGCATTGCTTTACTGAGTCATTAGACATGGCGCTGGCAGCAATAGAGATGGACTTCTATATCTCTATTTCAGGCATCGTAACCTTTAATTCAGCAGATGAATTGCGTGAAGTGGTAAAAGCGATCCCTTTAGAGCGACTACTTATTGAAACTGACTCACCATGGCTTGCGCCAGTTCCTCATCGAGGTAAACAAAACCAGCCAGGTTACGTGGTAGAAGTGGCAGAATTTATTGCTGAGCTTAAAGGCGTGACGTTAAAAGAACTAGCGAAAATTACCACGCAAAACTTCTACTCCCTGTTTTCTTTAGCTGCGAAGAAGAAAGCCGCGTAGCGGTAAGTATAGGCGATTTTACTCTCGGAGGTGGTTATGCCCCAGTGGCGACAAGGGTTGACAAAGAGTCTTCACCAAACCCGCAGTATGCCAGAAAGTCGTTACTTTCAGTTAGCTACTGTGGACGGTAGTGGTGTACCGTACTGCCGTACCGTGGTTTTTAGAGGGATCACCGACGACAACCAACTGGTGGTTATTTCTGACACCCGCTCAGATAAATATGACCAGATTGGCCAGAATCCTCACTCGCAGGTGTGTTGGTATTTTTCTAAAAACCAGAGAGCAATATCGCTTCTCTTGTACTGCAACAATAATAACGTTACATCAAGATGCTGACTTAGTTACTCAGCACTGGAATAAATTGTCAGATGCAGGCAAAAAGCAGTTTTTGTGGGGCGAGCCCGGCACGCCAAGAAACGATGGTTCGGCACTACAGGTTGAAGGGGATTTTGGTGTAGTTCCACCTCACTTTTGCGTGATCATGCTGGCTATTGATAGCGTAGATTACCTGAATTTGAGAGGTAACCCTCAAAGTCGAGAGTGGCATCAAAAAGACGGAAATGGCAACTGGGTTAGCCAGTCATTGATACCGTAGGTGACTATCTCTAGCCTCTAAGTAGGCACATATTGAGTGCGTGATACTGCCTATTCTGGGCACCACCTAAGTCAGCAGCATACAAACCGGCGACCGAAGCAAAAAGTAAGCCCTCTCTAGCTTGAATAGACGCGATAACGCATTGGCAAATGAGAGGGCGCCGATCACTAGAAAAGTCGCTCACCTAGAAAATATGGGAAATTGGTGTATCACCTTTAAATAAATAGGTGATCAAGTCAGCATTACTTTCTCTTGCAACGCTTTCGACAATAGCTGTCGCTACATCTTCTCTTGGTATTACAGCATCGTCCCTATTGCTTGGCATATCGGTTCGTACTAAATGCGTGCCCGGTTCATTTAATAAAGTGCCAGGTCGAAGTATTACGTGATGTAAGCCGCTATTAATTAAATGCTCGTCGGCCATGTGTTTGGCAACCAAATATGGTTTTATTGCTGACTCCACGGCGTCAGGATCGTCTGCACCAATAGAACTAACCATAACAAATTTGGGTGTCCCCGCCGCTTTTGCATAGTTAACCGCGTTGCGGGCCGCCCAAAGATCAATCATAAGTGTTTTATCTGCGCCGGTGCTACCGCCTGAACCTGCTGTGAAAACCGCAACGTCCACACCTTCAAAGTGTGCTGAAAAATCTTTTTCTAAATCCTGCTCAACCACTGTGAGGTTGGCATTTTGGATATCTGACAGTTTGTCTGGGCTTCTTACTGGCGCTACGACTTTGTGACCAGCATCCAACAATTTCACTGTTGCTTGCTTACCAATTTGGCCTGATGCGCCGATTACTAATACATTTGCCATGTTTTCATCCTCCTTGTGGGTGATTTCGCTCATCTTAAGCTACTTAAGAATTCACAATACATAGGCGGGTAAAAAGGAAAGCGATCAATTACTGCGATAAAATGCATGACAAAACGTTTGCCTGCATGCATTGCCGTTTAAACGGCAATGCAATGGGGGGAAGAGAAACTAATGGGTACGATGATCTGCCAGCGGCTATTTTATCACCGCATTTCGGCCTGATTCTTTGCCGACATATAGCTTTTTATCGATAGCGTGGATGCAAGCCTCGACGCTATCGTAATCTCGTATATCCGCTACACCACAGGTTATGGTAGCCGATACAGAGTAGGGGGGAGCATCGATTTCGTAATCCGCGACAGTTTTACGTAGCTTTTCTGCCACCCAAAACGCTTCTTGTACCTTTAATGAAGGCAGTAATATAAGAAACTCCTCACCGCCCCATCGCGCAATAACGTCACTTTCTCTTAAACTATCTTCCAGGATCCTAGCTATTTTGACCAGTACTGTGTCACCCACATGATGACCGTATTCATCGTTAATACGCTTAAAGAAATCAATATCAACAATTAGCAAGGAGAAAGTATGATTGTGGCGTTTATAATTTTGCCATGCTGCCTTGGCTCTTTGTGTAAAGTAGCGACGATTTTTTAGACCCGTCAATGCGTCCTGAGTTGAAAGCTGCGTCAACTTTTCTACGACCGCTTCTAAGTCTCGGGTTTTTTCCTCAACTTTTAGTGCAAGTTCAGCAGAGCGCTTTTTCAACGATGCTATCCTCAGCCACACCATCGATGAAATCAACAGCATGCCTAGCAGGGTAATCGCCACGCGCCATATAGGCTTATCCCACCATGGTGGAACTACAACTATTTCAAGTTGCGCTGCATTGGTGCTCCATTCATTCTCTTGATTTATAGCTTTAACAGTGAAGCGGTAGCGTCCTGGGTCCAAGTTGGTGTAGGTGGCCGTTCTTGTCTTGTAGTCAGTAAAGCGCCAGCTGTTCTCAAAGTCTGCGAGTTTATAGGCATACGTAAGTTCGTTTGCATTCATATAATCAGTGGCGGCAAATTCAATCGTGAGCGCAATATCGTTATGTTTAAGTTCGATTACCTCGTCTAGGCGCTGTCTTTGCTGATAGGTTGTTCCGTTTTGCTCGTTCCTACTCACCGTTTCAACGTTTGTGAGGTGCACTCCAGGTGACCACTTTACATTTGCCACTTGTGAAGGGGTGAATTGTGTTACGCCTTCCGCTCCACCAAACATTATTGTGTTATTTTCAGTTACGGTGACAGAGCCAATATAGTAACCCGTAGACAGTGCGCCGTTTTCTGCACCGAAATAAGAAAGGGTAGACAAGTCAGGTGCTAAATACGCAATCCCTTCAATTGTAGAGATCCAAAGCCCATATTCATCATCTTCAACAATTGCCCCAATGGATACATTGCTCAATCGACTTTCAGGCTTAATTTGTGTCACTTTAATCGTTGACAAATCACTGCCTTCTTTAGACATAAAGAAGAGTCCAGCTGCTTGCGTTCCAATCCAATAACCACCGCGTTTTGACTGAGAAATCCACGTCACTACAGTTTGATCTGATATCTTGTCCGTAAACTCACTGACGCTGGTCAAGTCTCCAGTCAGTTTATTCGCAACAAATAAACCGGATACCGTACTTAACCATGCGTTTTCATTGTCGTCCAAAACAATTCTCGTTGTCAGCGACAATGGCCATTGCTTTATTACCCTATCTTCTGACGGGCGATATACAAATAGCCCATCGCTGTAGCCGCCATACCAAATGTCTCCGTCATCATCGATATTAATGCTGTAACCCGACTTACCATTCAGCGCAACAAATTCTAGGTTTCTGGTCTGAGGGTTCAGTTTGGCGAGGCCTGTGCGTGTGGTTACCCATAATGCATCGCTTTTTGTATGATAAAACACGCTCAACAGCTTATCGTTAGTGTCTTCGCTACTCGCAAATGCACCATTGGAAGTAAATGGGCCTTCTTGAGTTTTACTTATCGTGTCGTAAAGCCAAAGGCCCTTTTCGTTCGCTACCCATACTTGGTTATCTTTGTAATTCGATAAAGAGGAGATGATTCGTCCTTCGCCTATTTCCTGAGAGTAGAAGTTGCTAAGCAGAGGGTTACTGATCGCAAACCCATCGTCTCTGGTGCCAACGACAACCAGCCCAGCTTTCGTTTGATAAAGGCTTGAAATTCTCTCTTTGGCCGCATCTTTCTCGTTAATCGGTGCACGCAGCACAGAGTTGGGGTTATGTGACGTTAAAATATTCAGCCCACGCTGAGTAGAAACCCATATATCACCGTTGTCCTTTAATAAGATGTCTGTAACGTAGTTATCAGATAATCCGTGAGTTTCAGAGGTACAGCTTTTGTCGATGGTAGTGCTTTGTTCGTCGGGATTGAACAAACATGCGCCGTGGGTAGCGGTGCCCAACCAGAATCGAGATTTCTCTGCTGCCACCAGTCGAGTAAAGTTTATGTTTTCAAAAGCCACTAACTCAAGAGACTTCTTAAACGGATCAAGTTTATAAAGGCCCGAGGTGGAAGTGACATAAAGCGTGTTACCGATAAGTTCTATGTCTGTCAGTGTACTCGTGGTACTGGGAAGGTAGCTGACCAGTTCTACACTGTCTGATTCTGGAGAGTATGTGTAAAGGTTTCGCTCAGAGACTATCCAAAGCTGGCCATTGTGGGTGGTCTTGATCCTATTAATTACCTGTTTATTGAAAGGCTCTGACGCCGGTAACGTGTAGTGCTTGAACGACTCAGTATCAACATCTATACGGCTTAGCCCGCTGTATGTCCCCACCCACAGGTATTGACCGTCTATGCTTGCCTCTATCTGAAGGGCGAACAGGGTCTGGAGGCCTGTTGACTTGTCTTCACCCCACAAGCCGAAGTTTCGAAATGTATAGCCGTCAAATTTATCGACACCAGACTGCGATGCCAACCACAGAAAACCATATTTATCTTCCGCAATATCTGAAATGGATACGTGGGCGATACCACTATCCATATTGTAGGAGTGAAACGCTGGGGCAATAGGTTTCGCGCGTGCAGGTAGGCTGCAAGTTGCAGTAAAAACTATGAAAAGCGAAAGTACCAACAGGGTGCGCATAATATAATCAAAAATTACATAAAATTTATACACTAACGTTACGCTAATCTACCGCTCTTACAATGGTACAAAAGTTTAAATTCAACAAAAAAAGCCTCGAAATTCGAGGCTTTTTGGACTGCATGAATTATGTTAGCCAGTGGCTAATCATAACGGATATAGTTACCAGCCACACTGGCGTGTAGCATTTTGCTCATCTAACCACGTTTTTAGTGGCGCAAAGTAGTCAGCGATAGTACTGGCATCCATTTGCGGTGAGCCTGTCAGTGTTTCTAACGCATTTTGCCAAGGTTGGCTCATACCCATCTCTAGCATTTCGTTAAGTGCTTTACCGGCTTCTTCACTGCCGTAGATAGAACAACGGTTAAGCGGGCCCTCATCACCTGCAATGTCACACAGTGCTTTATGGAACTGGAATTGAAGGATATGCGCTAGGAAATAGCGTGTATAAGGTACGTTCGCAGGCACGTGATATTTTGCACCCGGATCAAATGCGTCGGCGCTGCGCTCAACAGGCGCCATCACACCCTGATACTTTTCTCTCAATTCCCACCATAGTTGATTGTATTGTTCAGGTGTTACTTCACCTGACATCACTTTCCAGCGCCATTGGTCGACCATCAGACCAAAAGGAATGAAGGCAATCTTGTCTAACGCAACTTGCATTAACATACCGATATCGTTTGATGCGTCTGGGATCTCATCAATTAACTCGATTTGCTTAAGGTACTTAGGTGTTATTGATAAAGCGATGGTGTCGCCAATAGCCTCGTGGAAGCCGTCGTTTGCCGAACCACGGTAAAGAAGTGGTTGGTCTTTATAAGCGCGTTGATAGTAGTTGTGACCTAATTCGTGGTGAATAACGTTAAATTCTTCGCCAGTCTTTTGAATACACATCTTTATACGAAGATCGTCTTTGTCATCTAAATCCCACGCAGAGGCATGACACTGAACGTCACGGCCTTCAGGCTTTTGAAACATAGAGCGTTCCCAAAAGGTATCTGGAAGTTCTTCAAAGCCAAGCGATGAGAAAAATGACTCTGCTTGTTTAACCATGGCGATTTCGTCATACCCCTGTTCAGCTAATGCGCCTGTAACATCAGGAACTTTCATTTCTTGCTGAGGTTTAACGATATCGTAAATATTCCCCCACGACTGTGCCCACATGTTACCTAATAAATGGGCTGGGATTGGTTTGTCTTGAGGTACTACGTCTTCGCCATAGTGTTCACCTAGCTTAGCGCGCACATGGCAATGTAGTGACTCGTAGAAAGGCTCTACTTGCGTCCATAAGCGATCCAATTCCTTGGGAAATTCATCTGCTGGCATATCGTACTTTCCACGCCACAAGGCGCTGACGTTTTCAAAACCTAGCTCTGCAGCGCCTTCATTGGCAAGCGATACTTGTTCTGCATAGAGTCCTGCCATTGGTTTAGATACTTCACGCCAGCCTGACCAATATTCTAGTAGCTTGTCTGCATCGCGTAGGGTGGCCATTTCAGAGCTCATTTCAACCAAGCTTTTGCACGTACCATCTTCGCTGCAATACTCACCAGAGCCGTACATGGCACTTAGGTCAGAACCAATTTTTGCAAGCCGCTCTGCTTTTTCGGCATCTGCCGGCGGCGGCATTGTTAAACTGTTTTTAAGTAGGTCAAGCTGTCTGCGGGTGTCGGCATCTACGTCTACATCGTTAAATTTCGCCGCTTCTTTAGCTAACTTTGCAACCTTGGTAGAAAGCACTTCATTAAAGTAAGCACTGACTGCTGCTGTATCGAAATTGATATTCGTGGCGTAGCTCCACTCGGCGTGAGCGGCAGGAACTTGCATTTTTGCAATATCATTTTGCGCCTGTGTTAAAAACTGCTTGGCGTCTTGTGCAGTGAGTTGTGGTTTAGTTTCTGTCTGTGTTGTACTTTCGCCACACCCCATAAGCGAAACGCTTACCAATGCTGCTATCAGAGTACGTTTGTGATTGAGCATACTTTGTCCTTTAATTATTGTGTTTTTTACGTGAATCGACGTTCACATAGACATGCTCTTGCATTGTGTAACGCTGTGTTGCTTTTGTAAAACAAATTCGATATTACTCTCACAAAAGCACTGGCTTTTTTAGGCAATTTATAACTAGCAATGCGAACGGTTGGGGCCTGTTTTTAAATTTGCCTCAACACCTGACGAAAAGTTTTTTATAATAGGTTAAAGTAATGCAAAACAATGACAATGTAACGTCTGCTACACCTGATTTAGAAAGGTTGTTTATCTACGGAAGCCTTGCTCCTAATTGTCCAAATCACCATATCGTCGCTCATATTGATGGCCAGTAACAGTCTGGTACGGTAGAAGGGCATGATGCTAACGTCTACTCAACTTGCCGAAAACTGGGCCATGCTGGATGAGTTTGAAGGTAACCAATATGAGCGAGTCATTGTTCCTGTTAAGCTTGATGCCGGTCACACTGAAAACGCCTATATTTATCAAATCAAACCAACACAATAAAAAGGACCATTATGTCAACGGAAGAACCACTCTACTGGGGCTTGAACGCTCGAAGCTACTGTACACTCATTCATGTTTCTCAGTTATCCAGTTTCATTATACCTGGCTTAGGTATCATATTGCCTATCGTGCTATGGATTGCTCACAAAGATCAAAACGAAGACATCAATCAGCACGGCAGGGTGACAGCGAATTGGTTAATAAGCTTGCTCATTTACTCTGTTATTTGTTTTGTCTTGACGCTGATTATCATAGGAGCGCTAGGCTTCATCGCTCTTGGATTAATGAACATCGTCTTTGCTATCGTGGCAGCAGTCAAAGCGAACAAAGGGGAGTTGTGGGTGTACCCGCTAAGCTTTGAGTTTTTTAAACGTTAACCTAAAGAATCCTACGTCACGTCTAGCAAGAAAAACTGCGACTTAAGATCGCTTTCGAAGGGCGTTTCCATGTTGAAACGCCTTCGTGCTTATCCCATTGCAGATACTGCAATTGCCAGCGTGAACAATAACGCGATGTGTTTTGGTTTTAAAAGCATGTTCACCTCTTTCCTGTGACTTCTTCTACCTGTGGTAATCTTGAAGATAGTTTTCAAATAGGTGTCGCGCTATTCACAATTAGTATAATTAACTCATATGTCGCTAATGTCGTTACTTTTTCAGAAGCGTTATGTCGTCGGTTAGCACTTATCTATGCGGATTGGTATAAATATTTGATTCGTAGAATACTATTGCTGCGTGTGCGATAGAGTAAAAAAGAATAATAAACGAAAGAATGGCGTTATATAAAGGATTAACCTGATAGACGAGTACTCGCCTAAAAGTTACTTAGCGCTGAAGCGGTGACTTGGCAGTGCGCTATGAATAAGGTATTGGCTTTTGGATTGTTTGGTGGTTTGAAGCGAAACATCAATACCGCGCTTCACTGTGCTTAGTGCTAGCGGTTTATTTTGACGTTGCTTCTTTAATAGTTGCGAAGAAGGCACTTCCTTCATATTTACAAGCGTAGATTGAGCTTCTTGCGCAATACTAACGTTAATCAACGAATAGGTTATACAAAGTGTGGTAGCTAAAAAAATGTTTTTACTTGGCTTTTTCATCACATTTTTCTCTTTTTGTTCAACTTAATCGCTAAATAAAATTACTGGGTTTTACTTGATAGGGGTTCGATTGCAGAGGCGGTTGCACTCGCCTCATTCATCGATTTTGTTTGTTCCTCTTCATTACACCTAAAGTAGAACGAAAGAGAAACATGATGAGTCATACAAAGTTATATCAAAAAATACCTTTGCATGTATTTCGAAACTGCGAGATAAAAATTACCACGCTGTAACACCACCATCTACTGCTATGGTTTGCCCGTTCATGTAAGAGTTGCCAGGGGAAAGCATCAGCATCATGGTGTTAACGATTTCTTGCGGTTCGCCTAGACGTTTCATAGGACTTCCCATGCCTAGTTGCTCGCGCGCTTCAGGGGTGTTGTACCCGTCTACGTTCAAAATATTGGTAGGACTATAGAATGGGCAAATTGCATTAACGCGAACATTTTTTCGGCCGTATTCCACCGCGGCTGTGCGGGTTATCCCCGAAACCGCGTGTTTTGCTGCAGCATAAGCACCGCCTTTAGGGGCTCCACCTAGTCCTGCAAGTGAGCTTACATTTAAAACGTGCCCTTGCTTTTGTGCAAGCATAACGGGTATTTGGTACTTCATTCCAAACATAACGCCTTTTACATTCACAGCGAACTGCGAGTCCATGATTTCCTCTGTCATTTGATGAATTGGTGCAGGGTTATGCGCTATGCCTGCATTATTTACGGCTATATCCAGTTTGCCAAAGGTTTCAATGGCTGTTTCAACCAGCGCCTTATTTAGCGACTCGCTAGCAATATTACCCGCTAGCACCACGACATCAGTGAGTGCTTTTACATCCTTTTTCGTTTCCTCAAGGGCGGTTTCGTTAATGTCTGAAAGAACGAGTTTTGCTCCT
The DNA here is from genome assembly GCF_006538305.1 of Alteromonas sp. KUL17. Classification (NCBI taxonomy): domain Bacteria; kingdom Pseudomonadati; phylum Pseudomonadota; class Gammaproteobacteria; order Alteromonadales; family Alteromonadaceae; genus Alteromonas; species Alteromonas sp. KUL17. The sequence goes on along the minus strand of NZ_BJKJ01000002.1, from coordinate 22,187 downwards.
CGGTTGGCAAGACCTAGCGATAACAAGCGGCCAAAGCCACTGCCTGCGCCGGTGATTAATACAACTTGCCCTGAAAAGTCGAGTAGAGCATCCATGGTAATCTCCTGTTGGTAACTGTTTAATGTTTTTTGAAACGTGGCTATTTCAGCTGCGTTTGGTTTATAAATTGAATGAGTAATTTGGCTAGCATTTCCCCTTGGTCTTCCTGGATAAAGTGACCACCGTTTTCCACAAGGGTATGAGCCATGCCGCTGCTGCCCGGAATGAGCTTTTGAAATACCTTATCGCCACCTTTAGTGACGGGGTCGCTATCACCGAAAGCCGTAACAAAAGGTTTGTTATATTGCTTTAGCTTTTCCCATGCCTGTCTATTCGCCTGTGCCTCAGCATTGTCTGGGCTTGTAGGAACAAGAATAGGGAACATACGCGCACCTGCTTTAAAGCTTTCGTCTGGAAAAGGGGCGTCGTAAGCTGCAAGCGTCGCCTCGTCTAGAACAGTGGTTGTGGCGTTTTGAATGATCGTAGATGTGGGAAATATGGCGACATCCTGTGAGAATCGGCGCCATTTGATGAAAGCATCGCTTGGCGGGTGGTCGCCAGTGGGCAATCCGGTATTAGACACCATTACACCCGAAAAACGCTCAGGCATATCGGCGACAAGTCGCAGGCCTAGTAAACCTCCCCAGTCTTGACAAAAGAGTGTAACGGGGCCCTTAGTAGCCTGTGAAAACCAGTCTTTTAGCCATATCACATGACGAGCGTAGGAGTAGTCCTCCTTTCTTACTGGTTTATCTGAGCGTCCAAAACCAATGAGATCCGGCGCGATGACATTGAATCCCGCATCAGCCAATAAGGGCATCATCTTGCGGTACAAATAAGCCCACGTCGGTTCGCCGTGTATTAATAGCACGGTATGTCCATCTTTCGGTCCACATTGATAATGGGCCATTGTTATTTCACTGCTTACTGTGTCTGTTACTTCAGTGAAACAGGGGGAGTAGGGAAAGTCAGTGATCGTGTCGAAGGCGCTTTCCGGTGTTTTAAGCACTTGCATAGCCAATCATCCTTTTGTAAATAAAATGTAATTACAAGTGTTGCCTGATTAACAAAAACACCGGTTTTATTTTCTGTCAAATAAACCTTAGGCAAGGTAGGACAGGCTCTGCGCAGAGAAATGAATTCACAAAGGGGCTGGCGGTCAATATTAAATATTATGATAAATGTCTATAACACCAATAAACTTGGATGATTGACAACACTGCAATAACATCCAGTTAACGTGATAAACAGGACATGGTTATGACTGAGATGGAAAATAAAGCCGTAGAATATGCAGTACAACAGGGTGTTGCCACGCTGACAATGCAAAGTGCGCCCGTTAATGCGCTGTCACGCGCTATCAGAGTAGGGTTGATAGAAGGCATAAACAATGCACTAGATGACGACAGCGTACGTGCCATTGTTATTACTTCTTCACTACCTATTTTTTCGGGTGGAGCTGACATCAGCGAATTCTCTGGTGGCGATTTGTCTCCCATGCTGCCTGAGGTACTAGACAAGATTGAAAATGCGTCTAAGCCGGTTGTTGCTGTTCTCCCTGGACCAGCATTCGGCGGTGGCTTAGAAGTGGCGTTAGCTTGCCATCATCGCATCACCTTTGCCGACAATAAGGTGGGTCTTCCAGAGGTAAATCTAGGCATATTACCGGGCGCAGGCGGTACTCAGCGCCTTCCTCGTTTAGCCGACGCACAAACATCGTTAGAAATGATCGTAACAGGCAAGCCTACGTCGGTGGTCAAACTTCCAGGTGTCTTCGACAAAATTTCTGATAAGCCTGAGCATTTACTTGAAGATACAAAAGCGTATTTACAAGCATTAACGCCAGATAAAGCGATTAAACGCACCAGTGATATCACGCTGTCCATGTCTGACGAAACGCAGGCGGTGTTTGATGCAATAACTGCACAAACTAAAAAAGCGACTCGTGGTTTCTTTGCTCCATTAAAATGTATCGAAGCGGTACGCGGCGCTTACACGCTTGCTTTTGAAGATGGCCTTAAAAATGAAGGCAAGCTTTTCATGGAGTGTATGAATACGCCACAGGCACGTGCCCAGCAGCATTTCTTTTTTGCTGAACGCGCAGCAGGTCATGTGAGCGATTTCGACAAAAATACTCCTGAGCGCAACATTGATAAAGTTGCGATTATCGGCGCCGGAACAATGGGCGGTGGTATCGCTATGAACTTCGCCAATGCCGGCATTCCAGTCACAATGCTTGAGCTCAAAGAAGAAGCGCTAGAGAAGGGATTAGCGCTTATTAGAAAGAACTACGAAAACTCAGCGAAAAAAGGCAAGTTAACCCAAGAGCAGGTAGAGAGCCGCATGGCACTGCTTTCAGGTACTACGTCGTATGACGACTTAGTTGATGTTGATCTCGTCATCGAAGCCGTTTTCGAGAAGATGGAAGTAAAGAAAACCGTATTCTCGACGCTGGATAAAGTGTGTAAGCCAGGCGCCATTTTGGCTTCAAATACGTCAACACTGGATATAGACGAAATAGCGACAGCCACATCCCGTCCTGAAGATGTAATTGGTCTTCACTTCTTCTCGCCAGCGAATGTGATGAGACTGCTAGAAGTGGTTAAAGCAGAGAAGACATCTGCTGAAGTCATTAAAACCTGCATGAAGATGGCTAAACGCATCAAGAAAGTAGCGGTGTTGGTAGGCGTTTGCTTCGGATTCGTAGGTAACCGCATGATTGAGCCTTACGGCCGTGAAGCTAACCGCTTACTGCTAGAAGGAGCAACACCTGAGCAAGTTGATCGTGTTTTAACCGAGTTTGGCATGCCAATGGGGCCGTTCACTATGGGTGATATGGCTGGATTAGATATTGGTTACTATGTACGACAGTCTCGACAAGAGCACATTGCACACGACCCCGCTTACGGTGCAGTGGCAGATCGCTTAGTAGAAAAGGGGCGCAACGGACTCAAAACCGGACGCGGAGCTTACGACTATGAACCTGGAAGTCGAGTTCCTGTCCCAGATCCAGAAGTACTAGAAATTGCCAAGCAAGAAGCAGAACGTTTAGGCGTGGTTCAGCGTTCAGACATTAGCGATGAGGAAATTCTAGTTCGCGTCATGTACTCATTGATTAACGAAGGTGCTGCCATCTTAGAAGAAGGCATTGCAGCTAAATCTAGCGATATCGATGTGATTTATGTTTACGGTTATGGCTTCCCTGTGTATCGCGGCGGCCCTATGCAATATGCCGACGAAGTAGGGCTAGGCACTATTTTAGATAAGCTGACTACCTATCGTGATCAATTGGGTGATTACGGAAAGATGTGGCTTGAACCAAGTGATTTGTTGGTGAAATTGGCCCAAAGCGGCGGCACGTTTAAAAGCTATAAAGCGAAGTAGACAAAGCTCTCGTTAGCGAGAGTTAATCGACGGTGAGAGCTAGCGCTAGCTCTCGTTACCCGACATCCGAATTTGGTAAAGCTAGGTAACTTCGAGAGGAAGCACGTAGGCCTAGCTAAACTTTGGCTGAACTTTCAGCCCAACTGAAAGGAATATGAAAATGCGCGATGCAGTTATCGTAAGTACAGCACGTACGCCAATCGGGCGCGCTTATAAAGGTGCACTGAACAATTTACCAGCCCCTTCATTAGGTGGCCATGCTATTCAAAACGCAGTAGCACGCGCAGGGATCGACCCTGCCAGTGTCGACGACGTGGTAATGGGCGCAGCGCTAACCCAAGGCAGTGGCGGCATGAATATTGGCCGCTTGGCTGGTTTAGCGGGTGGTTTACCGGTCACCGTAGCGGGTATGACACTCGACCGCCAATGCAGTTCTGGCATGTATGCCATTGCTACCGCAGCGAATTCAATTCGTACGGGCGATACCAACATTATGGTTGCGGGCGGCTTAGATTCTATCTCTTTAGTGCAAAACAAAAATATGAATATGTTTCGTGCAGTAGACCCTGCACTGGTTGCTAAGCACAAAGATATTTATATGCCAATGCTTCAAACTGCGGAAGTGGTGGGTAAGCGCTACAACATTAGCCGTGACGTACAAGACGAATACGGTTACCAAAGCCAAATGCGCACAGCAGCGGCTCAAGAAGCGGGCAAGTTTGATGATGAGATTGTACCTATCACAGCAACGCAAGCCTTATTTAATAAAGAAACAGGTGAAACCTCTGAGCGTGAAGTGACCTTGTCGAAAGACGAAGGAAATCGCCCAGAAACAACGCTAGAGGGGCTTAAAGCGCTTAACCCAGTGATAGAAGGTGGTTGTATTACCGCAGGTAATGCAAGCCAGCTTTCTGATGGTGCCAGCGCGACAGTGATTATGGATGAGCACTCAGCGGCAAAAGGCAATGCTCAACCTCTTGGTATTTATCGCGGTATTGCAGTGGCAGGCTGTGAGCCAGATGAAATGGGAATTGGCCCAGTGTTCGCCATTCCTAAGCTATTAAAGCAGCATGGATTGACCATGGACGATATCGGTCTATGGGAGCTTAATGAAGCGTTTGCGGTACAGGTACTTTATTGCCGCGATAAGTTAGGCATTCCAGACGAATTATTAAACGTAAACGGTGGTGCCATTTCTATTGGTCACCCATACGGCATGAGCGGTGCTCGCATGGTGGGTCATGCACTCATCGAAGGTAAACGACGCGGTGCGAAATATGTTGTTTGCACCATGTGTATCGGTGGCGGCATGGGCGCTGCTGGTCTATTTGAAGTAATATAGGTATTGGGTATGGAAGGTTATAAAGCTCCACAACGTGACGCCATGTTTGTAACACATGAGCTACTAAATTATCAAAATCACTATCAAAAGCTAGGTTTCGACGAAGCATCAGAAGATCTGGTGTCGGCGATTTTCGCTGAAGCTGCAAAGTTTTCAGAGAACGTACTGGCACCCATCAATGCATCAGGCGATGAAGAAGGGTGTAAGTGGGTTGATGGTGAAGTAACAACGCCTAAAGGTTTTAAAGAAGCTTATCAAACGTATGTTGAGGGCGGATGGCCAGGAATGTCTCACCCTGAAGAATTTGGCGGTCAGGCACTACCATATTCATTGTCATCTATCATTGCTGAGTGGTTCTCAGGCGCAAACCATTCTTGGGCGATGTACCCAGGTCTAAGCCAGGGCTGTATGGCAACAATAAAAGCCCATGGCTCTGAATTACTACAAAAAATGTTCCTTGAAAAACTGGTTAGCGGTGAGTGGACAGGTACTATGTGTTTGACCGAGGCACACTGCGGTTCAGACCTTGGCATGTTGAAATGTCGCGCGGAGCCTCAAGAAGATGGTACCTACAGCTTAACAGGAACGAAGATTTTTATTTCGGCAGGTGAACACGACTTGTCTGAAAATATCGTACACATTGTGTTAGCTCGATTGCCAGATGCGCCAGAGGGGACCAAAGGTATTTCACTATTTGTTGTACCTAAATTTAACGTATCTGAAGATGGCGAAAAGCAAGATAGAAACGCAGTAGGCTGCGGAAGCATTGAACATAAAATGGGTATCAAAGCCAGCGCAACCTGCGTGATCAACTTCGATGGCGCAAAAGGTTATTTGATTGGGCCACCAAACCGCGGCCTAAACTGCATGTTTACGTTCATGAATACCGCACGTATTGGCACTGGTCTTGAAGGCTTGGCATCATCTGAAGCAGCATTCCAAGGTGCGCTTCGCTATGCAAAAGACCGCATTCAGTTCCGTTCATTAACAGGGCGTAAAAATCCTGATGGCCCAGCTGATCCTATTATTGTGCACCCTGATGTACGTCGTATGCTGTTAACGCAGAAAGCGTTCGCGGAAGGCAACCGAGCGCTTGCCGCTTACTGTATGCAGTTAGTTGACGTTACTTTGTATGGTAGCGACGAGGCTGAGAAGCAACTTGCGGATGCAAAACTTGCATTCTTAACGCCTATCGTAAAAGCCTTTTTAACTGAAACCGCGCAAGAAGCCACGAGTTACGGTATGCAGGTTTATGGCGGCCACGGCTTTATCAAAGAATGGGGTATGGAGCAGCTAGCTCGCGATACCCGTATCTGCACCATGTATGAAGGTACTACAGGTATTCAAGCCGTTGACCTATTAGGTCGTAAAGTAATGGGCTCTAATGGCGAATTGCTTAATGTGTTTGTTCAAGAAGTGCGCGACTACTGTAATTCATTGCGCGATAACGCTCAGTTTAGTGCTTGGACTAACGCGCTAAACTCTCATCTTGACGAGTGGCAGCAGATCACTATGGATATCGGTAAGGCAGCAGCATCGAACCCAGATGAAATTGGTGCAGCGTCTGTCGATTACTTAATGTATTCAGGTTATGTCACCGTTGCTTACTTCTGGCTAAAAATGGCAGTGAAAGCACAAGAACAGCTTGATGCAGGTAGCACCGAAACCGAGTTTTATAAGAGTAAAATCTTAACAACGGGCTTCTACTTTGACCGTTTGTTAACCCGTACTCGCTCACTGGTTTCGGCAATGCAATCAGGCGCAGACAACTTGATGTCTATGCCAGAGAGTATGTTCGCTATCGAGTAACGACATAAAAGTAATACACGTGCGTAATTAAAAGACGTACGAAAGGCCGAGAAAATAATGTAGCCGAGAAAATGATTTAACCAAATAATCATTTGGATACGTTATTTTGCTCGGCCTTTTTGTTTCTTAAAAACAACATAGAGGAAGGAAGTGAGCACAGTGGTTGTTTCAAAGTACGTGAATGTTGAGGGAGCCAGCCTTCATTATTTATCCCGAGAAGAAGAGAGCGCTGAGAACCCTCTGCTTATCATGTTTCATGGCTTCCCAGAAAATGCGCACACATGGGAAGCGTTAATGGCGACACTCCCCACATCACTTGACATCATTGCCCCAGATTTGCCCGGTTATCATTTATCGAGTCCACTACCCAGTGAAACGGACTACCAAGTTCCATCATTGATAAGTCGAATGGCCGCCTTCATCGAGAAAGTTCAAAAAGGCCGAAAGGTTATTTTGTTGGGACACGATTGGGGTGGGGCAATAGCGTGGCCCCTAGCAGCCTTTCACCAAACATTAATTAGCAAACTTATTATTGTTAATGCTGCTCATCCTTCTTGTTTTACACGGGCAATAAAGACCTCTTCTACGCAAAGAGCAAAAAGCCAGTATATCTCTGCGCTTATTGATAAGGTCGCAGAGCGGACCCTTACAAATACAAGCTTTACGTTATTGAAAAATATGTTAGGCAACGGCTTTTTTGAGAAAGAAACCAGCTATTCAAGGACTCTACTTAACGACTGGGGTAAACCTGAAACCCTCAGTGCGATGCTCAATTACTATCGGCAAATGCCTCAACAAGTGCCACAAAAGAATGTATCTGAGAAAGTGTTGGATGATATTCGTATACCTGAAATATTCATTCACTGCCCAACCCTGTTATTGTGGGGAGAGCAGGATGATGCGTTTGATCTAAGTGTACTGGATAAAATCGAACACTATGTTCCATTGATAATTAAGCGGTTTAATCCGCACGCGTCGCACTGGTTACACAGGGAAAAACCTGAATGGGTACAAAAAGAAGTGATAAATTTTATAGGGTTCTAGAAAGGGGTGAGGCCCCTAAAAGGGGCCTCCAGTGCGGCGTCCTGCCGCTACCATGTTGAATCGTTACATCACATGGTGTGATTAATTAGTTATATTAGATTCTGCCGTTAAGCTCTGTCGAAATAGGAGAGCTTTGAAGACCTTGTTCAGCAATCCACGCTTGAAGTGTCTTACCGTCTGACTCAGGCTCTGCTAAGTATTTGCTTGGCATTTTCTTAACCAGTAGAGTACCTACTTCAACCGCGTTGCTAGTAAGAGCAGTGCGAATTAGGCTTTGGCCGTTACAAGAAATGCCAGAGTAGTAATCGCGAAGCTTAAGTTTGTAGTCTGATTGAACGCTACGCATTTTCTTACGTAGTTCGCCCTTGTCATCTGCTTGAACAATTGTGCAAATGTTTGCAAGTGCTTCGTTAATGTCATTAGCCTGAGCTGCGTTAGAAAAAGCTAAAGTTGATGCTGCAATTACTAGAGAAGTTTTAACGATTTTCAACATGGTTAAATTCCTTCGGTTGTTGTTATTAAGATTGTGTTCGTTCGTTGAGATGCATTAAACCCGAATCTAACTATTTGAAAAACATGTTGTAAAATAACATGGTATGTCAAACCATACCTAAAGGGGGGAGCTTGCGTTACGAGCTCACGCATACCGCAGCTTGATTACCTAAGTCACTGGGTTGAAGAACGTGAAAATTTAAAGAGACAGAAAGTAAAAAGGCCCCGTAGCGGGGCCTTTCATTGCAGCTGACGCTGCAACCATGTTGAATCGACTCACATGGCTATGTGAATTAGTGCTTAGATTCTATCGTTAAGCTCAGCAGAAATTGGCGAGCTCTGTAAGCCTTGCTCTGCTATCCACGCTTGAAGCGTTTTGCCGTCTGATTCGGGCTCAGAAAGGTCTTTGCTTGGCATTTTCTTAACAAGCAGTGTACCTACCTCAACTGCGTTGTTCGTTAAGGCCGTGCGGATAAGGCTTTGACCACCGCATGAAACACCTGAGTAATAATCACGTAACTTTAATTTGAAGTCTGACTGTACGCGACGCATCTTCTTACGCAATTCGCCTTTGTCGTCAGCCTGAACAATAGTACAGATGTTTGCTAGTGCCTCGTTTACGTCATTTGCTTGTGCTGCGTTTGAAAAAGCTAATGTTGATGCTGCGATGACTAGAGAAGTTTTAACGATTTTCAACATGGTTAAATTTCCTTCGTTATATTTGTTTAATTAATCGGTTTGTCTGTTCGGGATTAATTAAAAAACAATCAGGTCGAATGAAAAACATTCATTCAAATAACAAGGTATATCGAATAATACGTTAGACTAAAGATGTAAGAGGTATGAAATGCGCTGTAGCCTTTAGTATTAAAGGGCGCAGGCAAACTAAGTTGAATTGCAATTGCAGATCAATAAATAGCCAAATAAAGTGCAAAAAAACAACGTTAATGCTGTTTTTTTGCTTTTTGTTGAAGTTAATGCGTACTAAAAATGTACGCAATAGGCATTGTATTAATAAGAAAAGAACGAAATTAAGAAGTAAGCAGTGCTGAGGCAGTACGTTCTGTCGTGATGAGCCCATTGAGCAATTTCGATCGCAGAGCGCCTCTTATAGCGTGCAGTTTGTTGTCGCCCGCTGCAACACCCACTACAGGCTTTTCTGGCGTTGCTTTCAACTTAAAGCTCGTTACTCTCTCGTTAATATCGCAACTAATCAGCGCACCTTCTTCATTAAAGATCCAGCTTATGATTTCGCCACTTGCACCAGATTCAGCGAGGGTTGCTAATTGATCATCGTCGATAAATCCGTCTTTATACAATGGAGACACGCTGCCTAAGTTACCAATGCCTACGAAGCTAATATCCGCTTGTTCGGCAAGCGTGTGAATTCTAGATATGTGTTGTTGCTGTTGCCAAATTTCCCGTTCTAGTTTACTAGATGCTATAACAGGGATAGGCATAGGATAATGCTGTGCTTTAACTCTGTCGGCTACGTGAACAGCCACGTCATAACGCGTCGCCTCTCCGTTATCAGCAATATTACCAACAAGGGAAACAATTTTATGCTGAGGGCAGTGAAGTATTGACAATTCATCAGCACAGGCACGCAGTACACGGCCAGTGCCAAACGCGATGGTTTGTGGAGCGTCGAATTTTAAAGCTCTTTCTATTGCTGCTGCACCCGCTTGACCAAGGCCAAGCGTTGAATTGGGATCGTCATCAACACTGGGCACGACTTCACAGAAAGTTAATCCGAATTTTTTCTTTATGCCTTGCGCTAATTCCATACATCTAGCAATCGGGTGTTCTAAGCGCACTTTCACAAGACCTTCCGACATGGATAACGCCACTAAGCGTTGTGCGCTTTGGCGTGATGTTTTGAGCGTTTTAGCTATCTCATCTTGCGTCTTACCACCAACATAGTACATCCATCCTGCTCTGGCGGCCTCGTCGAGTTTATTGAGTTCGTTTTGTGCTTTCTTACTCATCTAATTTTTCTCATGTCAAAAATGTCAGGGATTCGAGAGTAAAACTCGTCCCATGAATTAATGGTGTTGTCCGATGTCACAATACAATTCTGTAGATGTGCGCCACCTGTATAGTGGAAGTAGCGCATGTCTGCGGCTTTTGCGGCAGCAATCCCAGGCTGAGAGTCTTCAATAACTAGGCAGTTTGTAGGAGCAACGTTGAGCGCATTTGCCGCATATAAAAATAAATCTGGTGCTGGCTTGCCTTTATTAACGAGTGCTCGCGTGAAAATGCGGTCTTCAAAATAGGAAAGTAGGCCTGTGCTGGTTAACGCCTTTATTGTTCTTTCAGGTGAACTGCTTGTGGCAACACAAAATGGAATACCTAGTGAGTTAAGTGCAGAAAGTACAGAGGTGATACCGGTAGTCTTTTGTAAATGGCACTCGAAGCTGTCGAACAGTAATCCATGGAATTTGTTTTTCATGGACGTAGTAAGTGTGAGCGCAAAGTCATCTTTTAACTTACCCTGAACGTGCTCCATGCTCTTGCCAAGAAAATGCTCTATAAAATATTGTTTCGATAATGCAATATCGAAACTAGACAGAAGTGCTTGCCACGCCTGCATCGATAGCACTTCACTGTCAATCAGTACGCCATCACAATCAAAAATCACCAGTTCCACGTTGTGTGCCTGCAAGAGTCACCTTCCTTTAAGTATTAACATTTAACCAACGTCCCCTTGCCAATTCCGTATTCGTACACCAAAGGTCAACAGGCCCTAATTATATGAACATTTGCCTAAGTGTAAGGTAATTGATGGCGTTTGTTCTACCTTAACAAGCAGTTCTTGAGTCATACGACTACATACGCGGTTTTCGGCCTCAAATTTCGTCTCTAAAATTTCTTCATAGTATCAATTGGATAGATTATATCGCGTTTATTTGGATTGGTTAAATGTGCATTTTTATTGTGTTAATTAAATAAACAAGCCTCCATTTATTTTGTTAATGGCTGTTTACAAAGTAGAGGGTATATGCAAATATTTACAAAAATTGAGATATATCCCAATGTCTGAGCAAATGCTCTTAATGTGTTTTGAAACCAGTGGGAAATACACCTACAACACGAGATTTGAAGATGAAGTCGACGTCTAGTGATATTGATATTTCACAAGTTAGTGACGAGCAACTCCCCGTCGCTAAACATAAGTTAAAAGGGTGGAAACATTTCATGGGCTTATATGCCGGTGAACATGTTGCAGCCACTGAATTCGTATTTGGTGCAACCTTTGTTGCGCTAGGCGCCACCATGACCGACATTCTGTTGGGTTTATTAATTGGTAATCTACTTGCTGTCCTAAGCTGGACACTTATCACTACGCCTATCGCTGTAGATACCCGTTTGAGCTTGTACTCGTATCTTCAGAAAATAGCTGGCGACTCTATGACCAAGCTCTATAACTGGGCGAATGTCATCATATTTACAGTGATATCGGCCGCTATGATTACGGTGTCGGCAACCGCCGTGCGTTTTGCATTGAATATTCCGGCGCAGTTAAATTGGTATCCGACTAATTTAGCTTTTGTTGCCGTCGTGCTTGCAGTCGGTGTGATAGTTGTCTTTGTCGCTATGTATGGCTTTAACGCGGTTTCCAATTTTTCTCGTATTTGTGCGCCTTGGTTGTTCACCATGTTCATTTGCGGTCCACTTATTCTAATGCCTGCACTCGCTGAATCTGTGATTGGGCAAACGTTTCTTACATCGTGGAATGACTTTATTCATATCGGTAGTACATCGGTGTGGACGGGCTTCACCCAAAGTGGTGAGCCTGGTATTGGTTTATTAGAAGTGATTGGCTTTTCGTGGGCAGCGAACACGATAACGCATTTCGGCCTTATTGATATGGCGTTACTGCGTTTTGCTAAGCGTAAACGTTACGGTTTATGTACGTCGGCGGGTATGTTATTTGGTCATTATATAGCATGGATTTCAGCCGGTATTATGGGCGCAGGAACAGCGGTTATTGTTCAAAAGTCCATTGGTGAATTAGACCCGGGCGATGTGGCATTCCACGCATTAGGTCTTTCTGGACTCGTTATTGTTATCGTTGCAGGCTGGACTACAGCAAACGCGAATCTCTATCGCGCTGGACTTGCCGCGCAAGCTATTTTTAAAGATAAATCACGTACTACAACGACCGCGGTCGTCGGTATGGTCACCGTTGCAATTGCGTGTTTTCCGTTCGTGTTTACTAAATTACTGCCACTGTTAACGTATGCTGGATTACTTGTTGTTCCTGTAGGAGCAATTGTGTTCGCAGAGCACATGATTTTTCCGCGTATTGGATTCACACGTTATTGGGCACATTATCAAAGCCTTACTCACAGCACGCCAGCGGTAGCGAGTTGGGGGTTGGGGCTTGTGTTTGGCTTTGGTTTAAACGTCTTAGACGTCATGTCTTTCTACTATCTATTCATACCCACGTGGTTCTTCACCATAGCTGTCTATACAGCACTGGCCGCAAAGTATGGTGCAAAACAAGCTTATCCTGAGCAAGAAGCACAAGTAGATGCTTTCAATGCACGTGTTGAAGCTCATCAGCAGCAAGAAGCGGCGTTAGAAAACGAACACGTTGAAGACGTTACTGCCGTATCTAAATTACTGCGTCTTACTTCGCTAGCGAGTTTGTTGGTGTCCATAGCATTGGCAATCAAAACTTTTTCTCTTAGTGACACGGTTGCCGCTTACGAATTGAACCGAGACCTATTCTTTAATGTTGGGTTCGCGTGCACCGTTATCTATTTCGTTACTGCGTATTGGGCGATGCGTCGCCACAAAGCGTTACAAAGCTAATAAGGTTCTTATGCAATCTCAAACGTCTATTTTATTGAACAGAGCGAACTTATCGTCGTTGCCAAATGACATAAGGCGTCCAGCTTATGATGTGGAGAAGGTTCAAACGGGTATTGTTCACATTGGTGTGGGTGGTTTTCATCGGGCACATGAAGCCATGTATGTAGACACATTAATGGCAAAAACCGGCGATCTATCGTGGGGCATTTGTGGTGTGGGTCTTCGCGAGAACGACCGTGCGATGAAAAAAGTGTTCGACGAACAAGATAACTTATATACCTTGGTTGAAAAGCACAATGACGGTTCCCGCAGTGCATCAGTTATCGGTGCAATGACGGGGTTTTTGATGGCGCCGGACGATCCTCAAGCAGTCATTGATAAAATGGCTGAGCCCGAAGTACGCATCGTATCGTTAACCATTACCGAAGGTGGCTATAATTTTGATGCTTCCTCAGGGGAATTTATTACCACTAACCCTGATGTCATTCACGATATCGAAAACCCCAAAACGCCTAAACTGGTTTTCGGCTATTTAGTTGCAGCGCTTAAAAAACGCAAAGAAAACAACGTTAGGCCTTTTACCGTTATGTCATGTGACAATATTCAGCACAATGGCCATATGTTAAAGAAAATGCTGCTTGCGTATATTGAACTGTTTGACCAAGCGTTTGCTACTTGGGTTAATGAAAACGTGAGTTTCCCTAATTCAATGGTAGACAGAATAACGCCTGCAACCACAAATGAAGATATCGCAACGTTAAGGGCTCAGGGCGTAGAAGATGCTTGGCCTGTAGTGTGTGAGCCTTTTGACCAGTGGGTTATTGAAGATGACTTTTGCAATACCAAGCCGTGTTTAGATTTAGTAGGCGCGCAGTTTGTAAGCGATGTGGCACCGTACGAAAAGCTTAAGCTTCGTATGCTCAATGCGGGCCATTCAGTACTTGGCTTGGTTGGTTCTGTAGCAGGGCTTGAAACTATCCATGAAAGTGTTGAAGCGAAACAGTTAAAGCGTCTTCTATCAATCTTTATGGAACAAGAGGTTATGCCAACACTCGACCCAGTAGAGGGGATTGACGTGTATGAATACAGAGATACGCTGCTATCTCGTTTCTCCAACCCTTTCATTAAAGATACGCTAGCGCGAATTTGCCTTGAAAGTTCGGCTAAGCTTCCGGTGTTTTTATTTCCCACCGTACGAGATAATTTGGCGGCCAACAGAGACACCGATATAAGTGCTTTAGTTGTTGCTTGCTGGGCCTTCTATTCAGACAGGCATGCCTCTCAAGACGGGAAGTCACTTGAAATCAACGATGTGTTAGCTGATAAGTTACACAACGCGGCTAGTAATAAACCAATAGACAGCCTTAGTTTTTTAATGCTAGAAGAAGTATTTGGTAAGCTGGTTGATGAAGCGCGTTTTACCGCTAGTTTCCAGGGCTTTGTAGAGCGCTTGTATCAACAAGAGCCGGTGTTGCTGATTAGCGAAAAGGTAGCAAACAATAAACTCGAGCTTGCCAGAGCTTGTTAGATTGTATGGGTAATCTGTATTAGTACGAAGGAGAGTAGGGAATACTCTCCTTTTTTATGCATTGAATTTTATCAACTGATACAAAAGAAAAAAGCGACCCGAGGGTCGCTTTCTAAAGTGCAGATTTCTCTGCAACCATGTTGAACTGGTTCACATGGTGTGAAACTGTTTTATAGGCGGTCGTTGATAACCGCAGCAATTGGGTTATCTTGCAGACCGTTTTCCGCAACCCAAGCTTGAAGTGTTTTTCCATCAGCTTCAGGTGCTTCTAAATCACTTTTTGGCATTTTCTTAACAAGTAACTCGCCAGCTTCTAAAGCATTGTTTAGCAGTGCTGTACGAATTAGGCTGTTACCGCCACAACTAATTGCTGAGTAGTAGTCTTTAAGCTTCATGCGGTAGTCTGATTCGACTGAACGCATTTTCTTACGTAGTTCGCCTTTATCGTCCGCTTGAACGATAGTGCAAATATTCGCTAGTGCTTCGTTAACATCAGCCTGTGCTACGCCCGACACACCTAATGTCGCTGCGATAACAAGAGAAGTTTTAACAATTTTCAACATGGTTAATTCCTCAAGTACTTCTATAGATTGTTTGTTCGGGAGGATTAAACGACAAAAATGAAATCTTGAAAACGTTCTAAGCGATACTTAGGTATGTGGTTTTATAAGTATGTGGAGACAAAAAAGCGCCCATAACGAGCGCTGTTTGGAGAAGTGGCGTTAGTGAGGTTTATAGTTGCTCGCTACTTCCATTATTTGTTCACGCATCCACATATGAGCGTGATCATGGTCGGCGCTTACATGCCAATAAAGGAAATACTCTACAGGCGGTAAATCAAAAGGAACCTCGTACAACGCAAGATCGTAATGTTTAGCAAGGTGATACGGCAGGCACGCGATAAGGTCTGTCTTTACTATCGTACTTGGTACGGTTAAAAAATGTTGACCTCGCATAACTTCCTTGCGTCTTTTGCCCATTTTATCTAACG
Organism: Alteromonas sp. KUL17; assembly: GCF_006538305.1. NCBI lineage: Bacteria > Pseudomonadati > Pseudomonadota > Gammaproteobacteria > Alteromonadales > Alteromonadaceae > Alteromonas > Alteromonas sp. KUL17. The sequence goes on along the minus strand of NZ_BJKJ01000002.1, from coordinate 6,737 downwards.
CAATATCTATTGGGCCCACACCAGATTTACGCTGTGACACATTAATATGGCCTAATCGTAGAAAGGTATCTAAGTTAAGCCCGTTTTTGAGCGCAGGATGATTTTTACGTGCTAACACTACAAGTCTGTCTTGAGCGATTTTTTCTTTACACAAATGAGGGTCTGTAAATGTCGATGCATCTGAGTAAAAGTCCAACGTGCCCGATGCCATCGCCGAAACAACTTGGCTTCTAGGAATCTCGTAGTTGGTTAACCCAATATTTGGCGCCAAATTCTGCAAACGTGAAATGAGTCGAGGCATAATGCTAACTTCAAGCAAATCACGGCTGGCAAAGTTAAAGGACTTCTCGGCTGTGAGAGGGTCGAATGTATGACTTTCTTGCACACTTCTACGTAGTAAGGCTAAGGCTTGACGAGCTGGAACAATAATATTTTGCGCCACGGGGGTAGGCGTCATACTGTGGCCAGTACGAACGAACAGCGGGTCGTTAAGCATTTCTCTTAGCCTTGCTAAAGAGTTACTTACCGCTGGTTGAGTAATGCATAAGACATCTGCTGCCTTGGTTAAGCTTCCTGCCGTGTAAATGGCGTCGAATACTGCAAAAAGGTTCAAATCGATTCTATTGAGATTCATAACTAATCCTTTAAGAGCGAGTGCCCTGAAAAAAGCCAATAGATGAAGAGGCGCTAGTTTGTATCACGGTGCGTTTAATAGAAAACTGTGATCCAATGCTACATAGCATCTACGAATAATTTACGTTAGTGTAACAAGAATATTTATAAATATCTATTATTAAAAGTTAATTGAAATATTCAAGATAATAATAGTAGTTTTATCGTCAATAAATGGAGATTGGACTGAAAAATGAGAACACTTTTAGACTTAGCAGTGGGAGATACCCTTGAACAACTCGAATGGATGACGGTTACGCAGGACATGATCAATCAGTTTGCAGACGCTACCGGCGATCACCAGTGGATACATTTAGATGCTGCGCGCTGTGAAAAAGAAAGTCCCTTTAAAACAACAATTGCTCACGGCTTCTTGACTGCCAGTCTCATGCCTAAAGCATTTGCTGAAGTGATTGCGCCAGACGAACGTATCGCGTCTATGATCAACTATGGCATTGATAAGTTACGTTTTCTTGAACCAGTAAAAAGTAATGACGCCGTTAAATACCAATTCAAACTTGTCGAAATCACTGAGAAGGCACAAGGGAAGCTTTATAAAGTAGAGGCAAGTTGCCTGCTTAAATCGAATGGGAACCCTGCGCTAATAGGTGGCTTTCTCATGCTCGCGGTGCTTAAGCCTTGATAGATTGTTGTTGTACGCGGTAAAAGTGGCTGTACAGACTAGTACGGCATATTGCCAAATGCGTATTACGATGCGTGTACTACGTCGTTGTCTAGTTGATATGTCGCACCGTGTATTTCAGAATCATAATGCCACAAAATAAAAAAGCCTGAGATGCTGGCGTTTGTTGACCTTTGATATATAGCAAAGGTCAACAGGGCCTAGTTTAGCAATCGTCAGGCTTTTACCTACACAGTCGTACTTTATCGGCAAGACCGATGTTGACAGAAACGAGTTAGTTAGACGCTTCCTCGGCACCTTCTTCAATGGCTTCTCCAGCACTTTGAATATCTTTACCGGCCCCTTCAACTGTTGCACAACCGCCTAAACTCCCAAAACTGGCTGCGAGTATAAGTACTAAAAAAGCGTGTTTAAGTGTTTTTGAATTTAACATTTCCATTTGCATCTCCGTTAGTTTCATTCTTCTGCGGGTTGCTCAGGATTATCACCCGCTTTCACATCAGACTGCTCAGTTGATGAATTTGTATTACCTTTACTTGGACTTCTCTCATCCTGCTTTTTAAGCATGCTATTAAGCTTATCTCCCCCTCTAGCATTGAAATCCAATGTTCTGATAGGGAAAGGAATAAGAATATCGTTTTCTTCTAATACCGTTTTTACTGTACTGATCGCGTCGTGGCGTACGACCATAAATCCAGGCTCTCCTGGATATCGGATCCAAAACCACAGTAATAGGTTGATACTTGAATCGCCAAAAGACTCTGCGTATACCGCGGTTTCTTCTCTTTTGATGACATAATCTTTTTCATTCATAGCATCCGTAATAACTTTGGCGGCTTCTTCTATATCATCAGCGTAAGAAATGCCTACAGGGACCTCTATTCTTCGATAACCAAGATATGAATAATTGGTCAAAATATTTCGGAAAAGAATCTTGTTGGGTATAACTTCAAGTTGACCATAAAAAGTTTCAACTAAAGTGTTTCTAAGGTTTATTTCCTTTACGTTACCAAATACACCTTCTGCCTCAATGACGTCACCAATTTCAAAGGGTTTTCGAATTCCCATGGCTACACCGGCAATGAAGTTTTCCGTCATGTCCTGAAACGCAAAACCAATGGCCAACCCGACGATACCTGCGCCTGCAAGTAAAGAGGTGACAGTACCTTTGAGGCCAACAAAGTCTAGCGCAATGAAAATTCCCGCTATTAAAACGATAGATTTGATTATGGAGGTGAGGAGGCTTGCAATTTGTCGAGACTCAAACGTTCTGCGCATAATCTTGCCAGCAACGTTGCCGATCACTTTGGCGATAATGCCAAAGGCTATCGCAATAAAAAATGCGACAACAATGTTAGGAAGAAGCGTAATGCCGCCCTCTACCCAAGACTCTAGCTTTTCGCTGAGTAATTTATAAACCTCATCTATTTTTGGAAACTCCATAGACCTCGTGCACCTTCATATAAAGTGTTCTTGATGTTTCAAGAATCATTCCTTTCAAAATAATCTTGTAACGCATTGAAAATTAGAGGGTATGCCTGATTTTTGAGGTGCGCGATCAATCAAGCGTAATGAATAAATTTCCCATATTGGGAAACATATTCTCAATTGGGATATGGCTAAATTCGGTGGAGAGGCTTCAATTTATCCTAAAGGATATCTGGTCAGACCATGTGTAAAATTAATGTAAACATATTATTCACAATAAATTTACAAAGGTGAAATTCAAGCATAGTATCAATTGCGTAGGTCAATATTTGTTCATGGCCTCAGACAATAACAACACGAAATCGAACAGCCTGTCGCTAGCGGAAAGTGTGGGTAGTAATGCCGGTAGTGATAAGCCCAGATTTGGAATCACACTATGAAATTTAAAACGCGTAAGACAGCAGTGGCGGCTATGGTCGGTACTGCCTTATTTTGCTCTCCTTATATCGCATCAGCCCAAGAAGCAGACGTTGAAAGTGAGCAAGAAGCAAAGAAAGACGTAGAACTCATTTTGGTTACCGGTAGTTTTGTTCGCCGTAGCGAAAACTTCGAATCTCCTTCTCCACTAGCCGTGGTAGATAGCGTGGCTATCGACGCGATTGGTGCAAAGAATATTGCGGATATTACACAAACACTCACTATTAACACGGGTGCTGAAAACAACCCGGATGCATTTACGCAAAACGCAACAGCGGGAACGTCGAATATTAACCTTCGTGGTTTAGGCGTAGCGTCTACTCTGGTTTTACTTAACAACAAGCGTCAGGTCGTTACAGCGCAACCAACGAACGAAGGCCTGAACTTCGTCGATACCAGTTCACTTGTGCCAATGATTGCCATTGATCGTATGGAAGTGGTTAAAGATGGTGCGTCGGCTCTGTATGGTTCTGATGCCGTTGCAGGTGTCGTTAACTTTATCACCAAACGCAATTATGACGGAGCAATGGTAAGCCTTGACTATCAAGATGGTGCGCATGGCGACAACAAAGAATTCATTTTACAAGGTTTATGGGGCGCAACCGGTGATAACGGAAGCGTACTAGCGGCGATAAGCTATACCAACCGTTCGCCGCTTTTTCTCAGCGATAGACGACTAAGTCGTCCTCAAGATGACACAAGTCCATTAGGTAACCCTGGTTCTTATTTTGTGAATGTCCCTGATGTGGGCGCAGTTCCATTCAGAGATCCCTATGGTTGTGAAGAGTTTGGTGGTTCTGTTATCGTACCTCCTTCACTCACAGATTTTGCGTCCATTGGTGCAGGGTTTTGTGGCTTTGATTTCGGTAAGTTTTATTCATATGTTGCCGATGAGAGCCGAACAAATGCGTACGTACGTGCAGACTACGAGTTCCATAACGATATTACATGGTCGGCTGAATTCAGTTTAGCGAGAAACCGTGCTGAACGTGGTGGAGCACCGAGCTTCCCAATTTTAACCTCTCCAATCGTTCCGGATTATCATCCGCAGAATCCATTTGGTCAGCCTGTCGCTTTCTTCGGCCGCGCTGAAGGTAACGGCTTCCCTGGTGACCCAGCGAATACCGAATCAGATACCTTTCGCTTTAGCACCAGTTTACAAGGTGTGACAGACACTGGGTTCTGGGAAGTAAGCTATACACGTGCGGTTAACGATTTTGTATTTAGGGTTCCTGACGTACTAAATACCGAGTTTCAGCTTGCGCTATACGGTCTAGGTGGCTCTAATTGTGACCCTATCGCTGGAACGCCAGGGGTAGGGGATTGCGAATTCTTCAACCCATTTGCAACGTCTTACACAACGGCACCTAACTCTGATTACGTGGTTAGCTCCTTTACGGGAACCGAAGTGATTGACTCTAAAGCTGACCTTGAAGTTTTCGAAGCGTTTACATCGTTTGATGTGTTCGAAATGGGCGGTGGCTTTGCAGCGTTAGCATTGGGTGTTCAATATCGTGAAAACCAGCTTAGCCAAGATTACGATGACCTTGCTAACCAAGACAGTTTCACATTCGTTATCGGCAACCCTGATATTGATGGTAGCCAGGATGTATGGGCAGCGTTCGGTGAACTTGCATTACCAATAAATGACGAATTAGATGTTCAGCTAGCGGTTCGTTATGAAGATTACGGCGGTACCATTGGAAATACGGTGGATCCAAAGTTAGCGATTTCGTGGCGTGCGACTGATGAGTTTTCACTTCGCGGCTCGATATCTACGTCGTTTAGAGCGCCAACAGTGTTCTTAGCACAAGGTGGCGCAACGTCGTTGCAACAGCTTATTGACCCCGTTCAAGGTGCTACGGCATTTGTAGCTGTTAGAACATCGGGTAATGAAGAGCTAAAACCTGAAGAGTCGACAGCCTATAATATTGGCTTCTCATACGAGCCTTTCAGAGACTTTTCTGTTGAAGTTGATTATTGGAATTTCGAGTTTGAAGACTTGATCATTCAAGAGAACGCGCAGGCGGTACTAAATGATGATCCGACTAACCCAGACCGCGTCATCCGTGCTGGAGACCCGCTGACTGGGCCTGTTCTTCAAGTAAATAACACGTATGTTAACGCGAGTTCTTTGGAAACATCGGGTCTTGATTTTGTAACCAGTTATAAAATAGAGACAGACTTCGGTAACTTTACACCTACGTTGAATGCGACCTACATCACTAAGTATGACTTGATGGACCCACAGGCAGGGAACATTGATGGTGCAGGACGCCGTAACTTCAATAACATTGGTGTGTCTTCTCCTGAATTGCGCGCGAACTTGGGGCTGGCTTGGCAAAACGATATCCATGCAGCCAATATCTTCCTTCGCTACATCTCATCATATGATGATGATCAAAATTGCGCGGACGGTACTGCAAACGTGGGTGGTTGTTCAGGTGGCTTTTACGAAGTGGATAGTCACTTGACGGTAGATGCTCAATACAACATCGACTTAGGTGGCTTATATGATACAGAACAAAGTTATGTGTTGACGTTAGGCGCAATTAACATGTTCGACGAAGAGCCTCCACAGCTATTCACTAACAGCGGGTTTGACTCTAAGGTTCACGATCCACGAGGTCGTCAAATCTATGCGCGCTTGGCTATCGAATTCTAATCTGTTAATAAGGTAGAAGTATAGCCACCCTTTAGCTATAAAAGTTGAAGGGTGGCTTTTTTGTAAACCTTAGCCTCCACTCCTCTTTGTGATTTTGTCTCCAGTCTCTTCTAATGTTAAACCAATCGATTAAAGTATCTCGTAATAGGTAAGACTTTTACGTAATTATCAGTGATTGAAGGAGATAAGAATGGCGACGAAGCTGTCTGATAATGAAATTAATGAAAAATTGAAAGTGCTCAATGAACTGGTTTCCGATGACACACCATGGGAGCAAAGTGGAGACACTATCAAAAAGACGTTTATGTTTAAGAGCTTTATCCGAGCTTTTGGGTGGATGTCTCAAATTGCGATTTGGGCGGAAAAGCTAAAACATCATCCGGAGTGGTTCAATGTTTATAATAAAGTAGAGGTAACATTGACTACGCACGACGCTGGTGGGCTAACAGAATTAGATTTTTCGTTGGCTGAAAAAATGGAAAAATTTAAATAGCTTGAATCAACGTGTGTAAATAGGAGCTAAAAATCGGTTAATTCGTATTAACTTTGTTCATGTTGGTTAATTAAACCGCTAACAGTCAGAAAAATGAAATATTTCGCATGCTGGTACTTGTGTTGCGAAAGTCCCTATGTATAATACGCACCACGTTGAAGCGAGGCATTAAATGAAGCGCTTACAACAATAATTTTCTGGCGCGGGATGGAGCAGTCTGGTAGCTCGTCGGGCTCATAACCCGAAGGTCGTAGGTTCAAATCCTGCTCCCGCAACCACAGAAAATAACCAGAATTTCAAAGCATTGCATAGGCAAGCTTTACCGTACAAGCGCGGGATGGAGCAGTCTGGTAGCTCGT